>JBBSPR010000008.1:0-31871 GCA_038258615.1 Sphingomonadales bacterium | reverse complement strand
GGCCGCGTCGTGGCCCCCGAAACCCCGCTGGAAGAACTGCTCCACGGCGTCTGGCGCGAGGTGCTGGCGCGGGACAGCCTCGGCGTCGAAGCCAATTTCTTCGCCATCGGCGGCCATTCGCTGCTCGCCATGCAGGTGACGGCCCGGCTGGCAGCGCGGCTGGGCCATGACGTTCCGCTGCGGCTGATGTTCGAACACCCGACCATCCGCCGCCTCGCCAGCGCCATCGAGGCGATCAGCACCATCGAACCTGCGGCGGCCGTGCGCCGCGCCGCCAGCGGATGAACCGACCGCCCGAAACCATCCCCGAAGCCATCCCCGAAACCTTCATGGCCGCAGCAGCATCGGCGCTGGCAAGTGCCGGGGACAGCATGACCACCGTGCTGGTCGAATTGCTCTCCGATGGCTTCGCCCAGCCTCCGGCGCCGACGCTGGCGAGCGATGGCCCGCTGGTCACCGCCTACCATCCCGCCTCGCGCGCCATCGGCGAGGCGGTGCTGGCCGAGGGCGGCAATGCCTTCGATGCCTTCATCGCCACCGCCATTGCCGAGAACATCGAGGCAGAGGGTGCCAGCTCGCTCGCAGGGTCGATGGCGGCTTTGGTGTTCACTGCCGCAGATGGCATCGTGAGCTATCTCGATGCCGGCTTTTCCGATCCGCTCGATCCGCAAGCCGGCTGGTCCCCCGACCATCCCGAGCGCGGCCGCGCCATCCTGGTGCCCGGCGCTCCTGCCGGGCTTTGGGCACTCTGGGAGCGCCACGGCAGCCTCGATTGGCCCCGGCTGGTGGCGCCTGCGCTGGCGCTGGCGCATGGCGGATTTCCCGTGGTGCCGATGATGGCAAAGATGATCCACGCCCGCGCAGACGTACTGAAGGCCAGCACCACCGGCCAGGCGTATCTCCACCGCGGCCGGTCGCGCCGCATCGGCGAGACCATTGTCCTGCCCGAGGCCGCCGCCTTTCTGGAAGGCTTCGCCGCGCATGGGGCCGCGCATGTCTATGCCGGCGATTGGGGCAGCCGCTTTCTCGCCGCCGCCGCCGCCGAAGGCAGCGGGCTGGGCGCCGACGATCTCGCCGCCTATCGGCCCGCCTGACTGGTGCCGCATCAGGGCAGCTTCGCCGGCTTCACCCTCGCCAGCAGCGCCGGGCGCAGCTTCGGCGGCCCATGGGTGCTGCGCGCCCTTGCCCGGCTCGGCGCCATTGCGCCGCTGGCCGATCCGGCCGATCCGTTTCCGCCGCTCGTCCACGCGCTTCCCAACCTTGCCCATATCGCGTCGCGGACATGGGAGGATCCCGATCTCCTGTCGGTTGTCCCGCCCGACCCGGGAATGCCCCTCCACGCCCCCGCCAAGCCCCCCGGACACGCCCACAGCTACCCCATCATCACCCGCGATTGCGCCGGCAACATGGTGTGCGGCACCATCTCCATCCAGTCCGAACCCTGGGCAGACGGCATTTTCGTCGATGGCCTGCCCTTGACCGCCGCCGGCAAGGTGAGCTTCTCCATCGAGCCCGGCGCCCGCCGCCTCAGCCCCTTTTGCCAGCATATCGCCTTTGCCAACGGAGCACCGGCCCTCGCCGTCACCACCATCGCCAACTCGGTGGCCGAAGCCAGCTACCAGCTGCTGGCAATCCTCCTCACCGAGCGCTGCACCCTCGAAGATGCGGTCACCCGCCCACGTTTCGGCACCGCCCCGCCGGCAAGCAGTTCAGCAGGCCTTTCCGCCGATTTCGGCCGCATATGGATCGATCCCCGCTTCGATCGCGGCCAGCGCCGCGATCTGCGCCGCGCGAGCGGGCGACAACCGGTCCGCACCGCCGTCGATACCGGCCTTGGTGCCGTCCTGCGCGTCACCGAGGCCGGCGCCGAAGGCCAGCTGTTGCCGGTCCCCTACATCAAGACGCCCTTCGACCTGCCGGCATGAGCCACCCGCCCGGCCTGCGCGCGGTGCTTGTCCGCCATGCCGATCACGGCTGGCTCGCCGATCGCTTCGGGAGCTGGGCGGACGCGCACGAACAGGCCCGCGCCGCCGCCTTCCACCATCACGCTCACCGCCAGGACCATGTCATCAGCCATGCAGCGCTCCGCCTCGTATTGGCGCGCACGACCGGTGTTGCGCCCGGCAGCATGGTCTTCGGCCACTCCGCCACCGGCAAGCCCTGGATCGACCCTGCAGACATGGCACCGCCGGTCCCCGCCTTCAGCCTCAGCCATTCCGCCGGCCACAGCCTCATCGTGACGTCCGCAAGGGAAGCGGTCGGCGCCGATATCGAGATGCAGCGCAGCGATCATGACTGGCCCAGGCTGGCACCCCTGTTCGCCAGCCCCGCCGATGCCTGCGCAATCTCGCCGGCCGCCACCGCGCTGCTGGCCTGCTGGGTGCTGAAGGAAGCCGCGCTCAAGCTGACCGGTGAAGGGCTGTCACGTGACCCTCGCACATTGGCCATCACAAGCTCCGGCACCGACCGATTTTCCTTGCAAGGCACCGACGGCGGATTCCCCGAAATCCATGCCCGGCTTTTCCGCTGGCCTGTCGGCCTTCACGGCGCCATCGCCACTTTCAAAGCGGAACTGCTGGAAGCCATTGATATCGAATGCGCACCACTGCGTCCCGGCTGATCCACCGCGCTGTCAGTATTCGATGCAGACCATTCCCACACCGGGGACATAGGCCCATTGCTTGCATTCCGTCCAAACGGCATCTGCATCCATCCGCGCGGCGTCGAGGGCTTTCAGGCCTGCCGTCCTGTCCGGAACATTCTGCAGACCGATGGTGAACGGTCGTTCCTGCTTCAGAAGCTGGCGCACCAGCTTCAGCACCTCAGCCTTGCCGCCGTCGTCCGCCTTTTTCGTCATCAGCCTACTCCGCCTTGCGTGTTGTGTATGCACCCACCGCCACGACGGGCGTGGCACCGGCCTCGACCGACTGATCGGACGCCTCGAGAATGAAGGCCTGGTTGGTCGTCACCCTGTTGATCGGGTTGAATGCAACCCTGGCCTTGGTCCCGGCCGGGATCGACAGCCTGTTGAACCGGCCCGTGCCATAGCCGATGACCTTGCCCTGCTCGTCGATGACCGAAAAGCTGGCATCGTCTTCGTTCGACAGAACCGTGAGATTGAAGTTCTCGGCAACCTGGGCGAGCGGAATGTTGTTGAAGGTCCACAACGGCACCAGCATGTCGCGCACCACCACCTCGCGGAAGACATCGTCATTGAGCGGCTCGGGCGCTTTCTTGAACACCCCTGTCTGCCCGGTTCGCGCGACGTGCCGAATGATTCCCACCACGCGCACTTCGGCGATGACCTCCTTCACCTGCGGGTCGCTCAACGTATAGGCAACCGCCGAGTCCACGCCGCTCGTCACGATGTCGCTGGGCACTTCCAGCATCACGTCGAAGTTGTACGTGCCGGCAATACGACGCTGGTCGTTGCTCCGCAGCTCGACGAGGAAGAGCTTGCCGTCGTCGAGGATTCCTGCCGAGCGCGCCTCGAGCGAGGAGCGGAGGTCCCGCGTCAGTTCGTCGGACAGCGAGAGGTTGAGCCCCGCACCGAAACTGGTTCCGCGGCTGCTTTCCTGCGCCGCTGTCGATCCGGCCGCCGGCGTGGACCCCGCCTTGTCGACGTCCGATCCCGTCCGCCCTGCATCGGCCTTGGCCGAGGCCGTCGCGCTCTGCTTGAGCTGCCCCAAGGTGAAGTCGAACAGGTCGGCCGCCTTGGGTGCGAAATTGATGAAGCGCGCCTGCGAACTGCCTGGAATGCGCACGGCCGCGGCGATGAAGTCGAACCGATCCAGCGGGTCTGCGGACTGGAGGGTGCCGGTGAGGTCGAGCGACAGCTGTGGAAAATAATGATAGACGATCGATCCGCCGGCCGTCTGTCCATGTTGCACGAGCCGCGAAGGGCTCTCCGGCGCCGACAGCAAGCTGTCGCGCAGCTGGATGATCAGCTTGTCCTTCTGCTGCGGGCTGAGCTTCGGATCGAGCAGCACCTTGGCAATATCCCCGGTGTTGCTGCGGATCGCATCGATCGGCACGATCGCGGGTGTCGCCGACTGGTCACGCGCGCTCACCGCGATGTTGGCCGCCGTGCCGGCCTCTGTGCCATAGACGGAGCGACGAAATGCGCGCCAGGCCGCCTCGGAAATGTTCCCTGCCACCTTGCCGGAAAATCGGGGTGCCGGCTGTACCAGCAGATGGTCGAATTCCTCGCCGGTGTAGATCTGCTTGCCGCTCTGGTCGACCGGCCGGTCAGCCCTGATCAGCGTTGAGCGCCCGGTACCGATTGCGGTGCAGGAGGCAAGAAGCAGCGCTCCGCCGACCACAACGAGGGCCACCACTATCGCGCGGTATTCGAAATCCATGCCGCCTCCGACTTTCGTTCCGGTGGTATAGCCTTCGTCTTCCAGTGAGTTCTTAACGCAATCAGGCAAGCCGAGAAAGCTGGATTGTCTTCAGGCGGAAGTCGGGGCAAGGATCGGCGGGGGGCTTCCACTCCAATGCAGATCACCGTTGCGGACCATGTCCGTCATGTATTGCTGAACGACATGGTCATTCTGCTCGATCTTCGATCAGGCGTCTATGCGGCGCTTCAGCCTCCGGCGGCGCGGATGTGGGACGAGGCGCTGCGCAACGTCGCGCCTGCATCGCCCGACGAACGGGACCTGCAGGAAGCCTTTGTCGCCGAGATGATGGAGGCCGGGCTTTTTGTCGAAGCGCGTCCGCCCGAATGCGGGGCAGGTCGGGAGGCAGGGACGCCTGCGCGGCGACCCACGACCGCATCGGCAATCATGACGCTGCTGCGGATCGACCGGTTGCTGCGGCGAGACGGTTTCGCGTCGATCTACAGCATGATCCAGCACCTCGATGTCGAGGTTCGGCCGGCAACCGCTGCAACGCTGGCGCGCGTGGTCGGCACCTTCATCCGCGCAGAAAACATCCTGTGGTGGCGGCGCCGCAACGAAGACTGTCTGCCACGGTCCCTCGCACTCTACTGGTTCTGCCGCAGCGCCGGGCTCGATGTTCGCCATGTGATCGGAGTTTGCGCCAACCCCTTTCAGGCCCATGCGTGGGTGTCGCATGACGGCAGCCTCGTGCTCGACACGCCAGCCAGAACAATGGCCTATGTGCCGATCGCGGAGGTCTGATTGCTTGTCACCATCCGCATCGCACCGGCCATGCAGCTCGTGGTGGACGGCGTCCCAATCGCGTTGGGCCAAGCCCCCCGCGCGATCTGCGAGGGGCATGGCACCGCGCGATACGGCAGCGGCGGAGGCTGGGAGACCGGCTTCCAGCATTCCGCCACCCTGCAGGACGCACTTGCCGAGGCATATGCCGCCGGCGCGCCCGATCCCGGCCGTTCGCTGGACGGGCAGTTTGCCTATGTCGTCGTGGATCCCGCCCACCGCCGCGTGGTCGCCGGATGCGATCCATTGGGAAAATGCCGACTCTTCCACGCCAAGCCCGATCCGGACACGCTGGTCCTGGCCACATCGCTCGAAGAACTGCTGGAAATCCACGGCGGCGGCGCCATCGACGAAGACTATATCGCCGACATGCTCGCCCGGAACTGGCACCTCGGCGCGCGCACGCCATTTGCCGATATCCACAAGGTCCAGCCGGGCGATGTCCTGCATTGGCCAGCCGCCCGATCCGTGAAGAATCACTGGGCTGACTGGCACCCGCAACCACCCTCGGGGCTGCGCACCGCGCAAGACCATGCGGACCGCCTCCGCCATATGCTGGGCGAGGCGGTTGCAGCGGACACCGCGGACGTGCCGGCCGACAGCATCGGATGCGAGCTTTCGGGCGGCTTCGACTCGTCGACCGTGTACCGGCTGGCGCGCCGGAACAACGCGGTCGCCTCCTTCTCCTATGTCTATCCCCGGTCCCACGAGGCCAATGAGGGGCGCTATATCGAGGCAGCCCTGGGCAGTGACCACGCCCGATGGTTTCCCATCGATGCCGATGCTGCAGCGCCATTCTCCACCGAACTGGGCCGACCGCTGGCCGAGCCGGCAAATGCGCTGATCTACGCTGGCTGGATCGAGGGGTTCAGGGCGGCTGCGGAACAGGCGGGCGTCTCGACAATCCTGACAGGCGTCGGTGGCGACAGCGTGCTGTTCGGCGATCATCCGCCACCGGTCCATATCGCAGACCTGTTGCGAACCGGGCGCCTGGCAACTGCCATCGCCCAAAGCCGGTCCTGGCAGAACAGCCAGGGTGAGATGCGTGGCCTGATGCACTGGCTCCTCGCCGCCGGCGTACAGCCGTTGCGGCGCTGGGCCGACAACCGCTTTCTGCCTCCGGACGAGCCGCCGCCGCCCTGGATCGACGCTGACTTCGCTCGGCGCACCACCATTCATGCACGCGACAGCCATCGGGACTGGCCGCGGCAGGCGACCGTCGCCGCCACCCTTCAGATGGACGGCATCCGCCTGGGGATCCATGGCATCGGCACATTCTACGGACCACAGGCGCCGCTCGCATTCCGCCATCCGTTGCTCAGCCTGCCGTTGCTCGGCTTCATGCAGGCCTTGCCGGCATCGTTGCAACGTTCGCCGCTCTGCGATCGGCTGCTCCACCGGCATGCAATGAGGGAGGTGCTTCCCGATGCCATCCTGCTGCGCTCGAGCAAGGGAGGACCCAACCAGGCGATCTTTTCGGGCCTGGCGCGGTCGCGTCGCTGGCAGGAAAAGCTGTGCGACGATCCCATTGTCGCCAGGCGTGGCTATGTGGACCTAGAACGCTGGCGCGCGGCGGTGCGGCTGTTAGTACATGGCGAGACCCGATCGCTGCGGCTGTTCCTGGCCACGGCCGTGCTGGAAGCGTGGTTTCAGCAACTCCCCGTCGCTTGGGCCCGCACCGACCATCGCCGCCAGTCTGCCGGCACAGCGCCATGGTCGAAGATGACATCGGCAAGGGCGGCGAAATAGGCGGGGACCGCTGCCCCGTAGAAGCGCGAGCACCAGAGCGGATTGAACTCGACCACGGCCCACCCGCGATCCGGAATCAATCCCACGTCCACGACAAAGGCCGGCGGCAAGTCCACCCTCGCGTCGTGGTTCAGCCGCTTGGCGAACGCCACTGCTTCCGCGACCAGCGCCGGATCGATCGCGAACGGCTGCAGCGGCTCCGGCGCGCGTCGATGATCCCGCATGTAGCAGGCTGCCGAAAGCACGCGTCCGCAGTGCATCACGAGCCGCAACTCCACCGACCATGCGACGACTTCGGAGAACAGCGAAGGGGCGTCCGCGTGGCGGCCCGAGGCCAGAGCCGCAGCAGCCCCATGGTCATAGACCGTGCCATGAAACGCCTTGGCACAAGCATCCGCGGGCTTGAAAAATCCTGTCGCGTGCCTCGCTACAAGGGCACACAAGGGCCCGAAGGAGATCTGGCGCCTGACAAACTCATGAGGCAGGCAGGCCAGCAGATCGAACGTAGGTTCAAGCAGTTCATAGTGGCGCTCGGCGACGAGACGAGGGCCACTGAAGGAGTCGCCGTAGAAGGCCATATTGCCCGCTGGCAACGCCGTCCGGGCACGGACCCTTCGCACCACAGTCATCCCGCACGCGTCTGCAAGTCGCTCCAGGGCGGCGGCGTCCTCGTGCAGCCCGCTTTGCAGCAGCAGCGTCGGCGGCGCTCGTTGCAGCATGCCGCCGACGTGCAACCTGGTTATTCGAGCGTCAGCGCCGGAAGCTCGGCGTGCGGAGGACTGTCGATCGAGCCCCCCTCTTTTTTGTGACCGCTGCCCGAATCCGAGAAGCCTGTGTGGTCGCCGGCAGTCAGGTCTTCGACCTTCCCCAAGATGACGGGCGAATATTGATTCGACGAATTTTTCTCAGTCATCATCGTACTCCTTGATCGAGTGCGCAGACGCAGACGGCACAATTTCGGTACCGCTGCGGCGTTAATGATAGTTGAGATATTCGGTTTTGCAACGAACAAGCCGCGCAGGCCTCATCCGGCACAGTCCGTCGCGGCGGCAATCCCACGCGACAACTCAGCATCAGGCGGCGCAGCTTCCCTCATCATGGCGGGCTGATGGCCCGTCTTCCGATTGTGCCCCTGACCTGGTCCCGGCTGCCACCACACCACTAGGTTCGCTGTCACTGTTGGTCGGCTTCATCGTGCATCCACAGGGTGTGGCTGTCGATCCGCAGCCGGGTGATCGCCTCGACGGCCGCTGTGCGCGCCTTCACCTCATCGAGTGCTGCGTCACGCGCCAGTCGCTCGGCAACGAGCCGGTCGGCAAGGTCGATGCCGCCCAGCGCATGGCCCTTGCGCTGCCGCATGGCAGCGGCGGCACTGGCATCGGCAGCGGCGGCAGATTGCTCCCAGGCCTGCAGATAGCCCGATGCCAGCGCTGCGTCCTCGGCCGCCACTGCGTCGACGACCGTGCGTGTTGCCGCGAGTTCGGCGCCGGCGGACTGCGCCATCGCCGCGGCCTGGTCCGCCGCCGCCCGGCGCGCCCGCCCGCCCAGCGGCATCGACAGGATGAGCCCCAGCCCGCGCTCGTTTCCGCCCTGCTCGGAAAATCCGCGCAGGCCGATGCTCGGATCGGCAACGCGGTCGCGCACCGCCCGGGCCCTCAATGCATCGGCATGGGCGACATCGGCGGCGGATGCGCCGATCTCGTGACTGCGTTCGACGACAAGGGCCTGCAAACGGGCCAGCCCCTCGGGCGGGATCGCCGGCACGGGCAGCGGCGGCGCCGAGACCGGCAACGGCAGCCCGGGAAAGCTCGCCGCGAGCGCCGCACGCCCGGCAGCCGCCCGAGCGGTCGCAGCAAGGGCTGCGGCGCGCGCAGCAGCCTCGGCCGCCTGCGCCTGATCAAGTTCGAGCGTGCTGGCATCGCGGAGCGCCAGCCGCCGCCGTGTCGCCGAGACGGCAGAGGCGAGGATATCGGCAGCGTCGTTCAGCGTGCGGGCCTCGGCGGCGGCACCGGTCCAGGCCCACCAGTGCTGCGCCAGCAGCAGCGCTGTCTGGTGGCGAACGTCGTCGGCGCGGTTGTCGGCAGCATCCACCGCCGCATTGCCGGCCCTGCGGTCGAGTGCGGCCTTGCCGGGCAGCCGGAACGGCCGGGTGAACTGCAGGTCATATTCGCCCACAGTGCCGATGCCGCGCACGTCGCGGCGCTGGATGATCCCTTGGGCGACAATCTCCTGGCTGCCGACCGCCAGCCCGCGTGCCGATGCCCGCGCTGCCGCGATCCGCGCGCGCGCCGCAACGACGCTGGGATGGGTATCGAGCGCCTCCGCCACGGCGGCCTCGGGCGGCAGGCCGGGTCCGGCAGTGGCGGGCGACGCTGCGGCGATGAGGAGGGCCAGAAACCGCTTCATGCTGCCCGTCCTTCTCCGAAACGCGCGTAGAGCAGCGGCAGCAGGACCAGCGTCAGCATCGTGGCACTGACCAGCCCGCCGATGACGACGATCGCCAGCGGCCGCTGGATCTCCGAGCCGGGGCCGGTTGCGAACAGCAGCGGCACCAGCCCGAAGGCGGCGATGCTCGCCGTCATCAGCACCGGCCGCAGCCGGCGCCGGGCGCCCTGATCGACCGCCTGGTCGAGCGGCAGGCCGGCACCTCGCAACTGGCGAATGTAGCTGACCATTACCAGCCCGTTGAGAACGGCGATGCCGAGCAGCGCGGTGAACCCCACCGACGCCGGGACCGACAGATATTCGCCGCTCGCCCACAGCGCCAGGATGCCGCCGACGAGTGCAAAAGGGATCATCAACAGGATCAGCACCGCCGGGCGCAGCGCGCCGAAGGTGACCACCAGCAATCCGAAGATCAGCGCCAGCGCCACCGGCAGCACCAGCGACAGGCGCTCGGCGGCGCGCTGCTGATTCTCGAACTGGCCGCCCCAGATGATGCGATAGCCGGGCGGCATCGGCACTTCGGCGGCGATGCGCGCCTGCGCTTCGCCCACATACCCCACGATATCGCGCCCGGAGACGAACGCCTGGACGAGCGCGAAACGCGAGCCGTTCTCGTGCTCCAGCTTCACCGGCCCGGCAACGCGCGCCAGCGTGGCGACATCGCCGGCCCGAACCACCTGCCCTGCGGCGCCGACGAGCGGCGTGTCCGCCAGTGCGGCGGCACCCTGGGGGAGCGCGCTGCCGCCGGTGTTGATCATCACCGGCACGCGCCGCAGCCCCTGGGTGACGGTGCCGGCGGGCAGGCCTTCGAGCTGCGCGCGCAGCGTGTCCTGCACAGCGGTCACGGTCAGCCCGGCGCGTCCCGCCGCCTCGCGATCGATCGCCAGTTGCAGGTAATCGACGGTGTCATCCGCCACGGTGATCACCTCGGTCGCGCCCGCCGTCGTGCGCAGCCGTGCCGCCACTTCGGACGCCAGCCGGGACAGTTCGCCAAGATCGGGACCGAAGATCTTGACCGCGAGATCGCCGCGCGCACCCGTGAGCATCTCTGATACACGCATCTCGATGGGCTGGGTGAAGCTCGACTCGATGCCGGGATGACGCGCCAGCGCCGTGCGCAGCTTTTCGGTCAGCGCCGCCTTGTCCGCCACCTGCCATTCCTCGCGCGGCTTCAGCGTGAAGAAGATGTCGGTCTCGTTGAGGCTCATCGGATCGAGCCCCAGTTCGTCGGTGCCCAGCCGCGCGATGGCGCCGCTCACTTCGGGCACTGCAGCCAGCACGGTCTTCTGGACCGCCGTGTCTCCGGCGATGCTGTGATCGAGGCCGATCGACGGATGCTTGGCGAGCTGCACCAGCACCGTGCCTTCATCGAGCGTGGGCAGGAAGATCTTGCCGACCTGCGTATAGGCGAGGCCGGCCACAAGCAGGGCCGCCACGGATATGGCGCCAACGACAGCGCCATGCCCGCGCGCCCAGCCGAGGAGCCGGGCATAGCCGGGGTTCAGCTTGCGCATCAGCCAGGGATCGCCATGGGCGCCGGTTTTCAGCGCCAACTCGGCAAGCACCGGGATCAGCGTCAGGGCGAGCAGCAGGGATGCCGCCAGCGCCAGCACGATGGTGACGGCCACCGGCGCGAACAGCTTGCCCTCCAGCCCCTGCAACGCCAGCAGCGGCAGGAACACCAGGATGATGATGAGGATCCCCGAGGCCACCGGCTGGATGACATCGCCTGTCGCTCGCGCCACGCGCTGGCGCCGCGGTTCGTCCGAGCTGGCAGCCAGCCGCTCGACGATATTCTCGACGACGACCACAGCACCATCGACGAGCAGGCCGATGGCGATGGCGAGGCCACCAAGGCTCATCAGATTGGCGCTGAGGCCGAACATCCGCATCAGGATGAAGGTGATGAGCGCCGCCATCGGCAACGCCGCCGTCACCACCAGCGCCGCGCGCCAATCCCCCAGGAACAGCAGCAGCAGGATGACGACCAGCACGGCCGCTTCGAGCAGCGCCTTTTCCACGGTGAAGACCGCATGGTCGATCAATTCCGAGCGGTCGTAGAAGACGCCGATCTTCATGCCGGCGGGCAGGGTCGGTGCCAGTTCGGCCAGCCGTGCCTTGACGCCGGTCACCACTTCATCGGCGTTGCTGCCGCGCAGGCCGATGACCACGGCCTGCACGGTTTCGCCGCGGCCATTGGCCGTCACAGCGCCATAGCGTGCCAGGCTGCCGATGCGCAGTGCCGCCACATCGCGCACCCGAACCGGGCCGGCCGGTGTCAGGCGGATGACCGTCGCACCCACGTCGTCAAGCGTCTGCACCGCACCGACCGCCCGGACGATCAGCGTCGATTCACCCGCCGCCGCGCGCCCTGGACCATCGTTTCGATTGCCGGCCTCCAACGCCGTGCGCAGGGTTTCGAGATCGATGCCGGCTGCCGTGAGGGCGGCCATGTCGGGCACCACCTCGAAGGTTTCCACCCTGCCACCGAGCACATTGACATCGGCGACGCCGGTGACCGTGCGCAGGGCCGGACGGACCAGATAGTCGAGCACCCGCCGCCGCTCGGCCAGGCTCTGCGGCCCATCGAGCGTGAACATGAACATGTCGCTGAGCGGCGTGGAGATGGGTGCCAGGCCGCCGCTGACACCGGGCGGCAGATCGCCGATCACCGCAGCGAAGCGTTCCGCCACCTGCGCGCGTGCCCAGTAGATGTCGGCGCTGTCCGAGAAGCTGATGGTGATGTCGGCGAGCGCGTACTTCGCCAGCGACCGCATCACCTGCTGGTCGGGCATGCCCAGCAGCTGCTGCTCGATGGGGGTGATCACGCGCGCCTCCACCTCCTCGGGCGTCATTCCCGGCGCCTTGAGAATGAGCTTGACCTGGGTGGGCGCGATTTCGGGAAAGGCGTCGATCGGCAGCGTCACGAACGACCAGATGCCGGCCAAGGTCACGATCAGGGCCAGCGCCATGGTCCACCAGCGCCGCGCCAGCGCGGTATCGACGAGATGCTGAAGCATCAGCGCACTGCCGAAGCGCGCAGTTCGGGCAGCCCGGTGGTCGCCACCTGCTCGCCTGCCTTCAGCCCGCTGAGAATGACCGCTGCATCGCCGCCACCAGGCGCCCGCTCCACCCGGCGGACGACAAATCCTGCCGCCGCCTTGACGAACACCTCGTCGACGCCGTCCTGATGCACCACGGCGACCGCCGGTATCGAGACGGCGCCATCCGGTGCCGATGCCAACAGCGAAACCGGCAGCAACCGGCCACTGGCCAACGCCGGTCCGCCGTCATCAAGCCGGGCCGGCGCCGCGAACGACCGCGTTGCCGGATCGATGCCGCTGGCGACCGTCTCGAGCCGGCCGCGCCGGCCATCGCCGGTGATGACCACCATGCCCGGCCTGGCCAGTCCCGCCAGCCGTTCGGGCAGTTGCAGGGCCAGCCATCGGCTGCCATCGGCTTCTATCACGAACGGCGCCGTCATGCCATCCACCGGCGCCCCGGCCTCGATGGTCATGCGCGCCACACGACCGCTGATCGGCGCCACCAGCCGCACCGTGCCATCGCCATCGGCGCCCGCGCTTGCCAGCAGCCGCCGAGCCTCGCGGGCATCGATCGCCGCCTCGCGGTCGGCCGCCACCGCGCTGTCGGCGCGGGCGCCCGCCACCACGCCTTCGCGTGCCAGCGTCGTCATGCGGGCCGCTTCGGCTTCGGTCATCTTGCGGCGTGCCTCGGCCCGCGCGAGGTCGCCCGACAGGACCAGCGCCTCACGGCTGACCAGCGTTGCCAGCAACTGGCCGCGCTGCACGGCCTGTCCGGGTTGCACCCGCACATCGCGGACCATGCCGGCGAACGGCGCTGCCACCGCGACATTGGCGCCGGGCGGCTGCACCACCGTGGCCGGCAGCGCGGCGAGCACCATTTCGGCGGCCGGCCGGGCTGTAGCGGTTTGCGGCCGAAGCTGCTGGCTGTCCTGCGCAAGCGGCGGCGGCGGCGGTGCATCGCTCCCGCACCCGGCAAGAACAGCGGCGAGCAGGACCAGGGAGGCGTTGCGTTTCATGCCGCCCCTTTCGCAACCAGAGCTTGCACCAACCGGTCAATCTGTCAGCTTGCTGCAAGATTGCGGCGGCATATCCGACGCGGTGGAGCCCGTGATGCGCCTGTTGCTTGTGGAGGATGATGTCGATCTGGCAGCGCGGCTGTCGCGCCGGCTGAAGACGGCGGGCTATGCCGTCGATATCGCAATCGACGGCCGGATGGCGCTGGATTGGCCCGATCTCGACGATCATTCGGTAATCATCCTCGATCTCGGCCTGCCCGTCATCGACGGCTTGTCGGTGCTCCGGCAATGGCGGGCCGGCGGCGTGCGCACCCCGATCATCGTCCTCACCGCGCGCGGCAGCTGGCAGGAGAAGGTGGAAGGCCTCAACGCCGGCGCCGACGATTTCGTGGTGAAGCCCGTCCATTCCGAGGAGCTGATCGCCCGCATCCATGCCCAGATCCACCGCGTGCAGGACCAGGGTGCCCCGGCGCTGATCGTCAACGACCTGACGCTCGATCCGGTTGCCCATACCGCCAGCCGCGCCGGCGTGGCGCTCGACCTGTCCCGCCAGGAGTTCCGGCTGCTCGAAACCTTCATGCGCCGGCCCGGCAGCATCCTTTCGCAAGCCGACCTGCTCGAACGCCTGTACCCGCTCAGCGCCGAACGGGACTGGAATGCGCTGGAAGTGCAGGTCAGCCGCCTGCGGCGCAAATTGGGGGGCCCGGCGATCACCACGGTGCGCGGGCTCGGTTATCGGCTCGACCGGTGAGCGGCGCGCAGATCATCGACCGGCTCGGCCTGCGGGCGCGGTTCACGCTGGCGATGCTGGCGCTTGTGGTGGCCGGGCTGCTCGCTGTCGGGCTTTCGGCGAGCGCGCTGTTTCGAAGCCATGTCGAAAAGGTGTTTCATGCCGAGCTCGAGGAGCATCTGGTCGAGCTGGTCGGCCTTGCCGAAGTGGAGTCCGGCCCGCTGCGGCTGGCTCGGCCGCTCTCCGACCCGCGGTTCGGCGCCGCCGGCTCCGGCTATTACTGGCAGATCAGCCGCGACGGCGGCCCGCCGCTGCGCTCCCCATCCCTTGCAGGCGTCACCCTCGATGATCAGCTGGCGCACAGCGAAGGCATCACCCATATCCGCGCACCCGGCCCGGCCGGCCCGGCGATGATCTATGGCATCACGCACCCTTCGGCGTTGCCGGGCGACACGATCCATTTCCTGGTGGCGACCGACACACGCCATCTCGACGGACTGGTTGCCGATTTCCGGCGCGATCTCTTCATGTGGCTGGCCGCACTTGCGGTTGTGCTGCTGGTCGGCGCGGCGCTGGCCTTGCACTTTGCCACCCGGCCGCTCGACCGTCTCGGCGCGGCAATCGCGGCGGTGCGCGCCGGCTCCATGCGACGCATGGGCGACGAATGGCCGTCCGAGATCGCCCCGCTGGCTACCGATCTCGACCGCCTGCTGGACAACCGGGAAGCCATGGTGACGGCAGCGCATATCGAATCAGGCAATCTGGCCCATGGCCTGCGCACATCGCTGGCGGTGCTTACCGACGAGGCGGAAAGCCTCTCCGACCAGCCGGCGGGCGCCACGCTGCTGGCGGAATGCCGGCGCATCGCCCGGCAGCTCGACTGGCACCTCGCCCGTGCGCGTGCAGCGGCCGGACGAGGCCCGGTGCGCCATACGCGGCTGCCGGACGCGCTGGCGCCGCTCCTCAGCGCCATGACCCGCCTGCACCAGAACCGCGGTATTGTCTTTGCCGCCCATGGCCCGGTGGCCGATCTCGTCATCGAACCCGAGGCGTTTGCCGAGATCCTGTCCAACCTTCTCGACAACGCCGGCAAATGGGCCAATGCCGAAGTCTCCGTGCAAAGGGACACGGACGGCCATTCGGTTACGCTGTCGGTGGCCGACGATGGCCCCGGCATCCCTGCAGACGCCCTCGGCACCCTGTTCGTGCCCGGTGTTCGCCTCGATGAGCAGGTCCCCGGCCACGGCCTCGGCCTGGCCATTGCCCGTGATCTGGCGGAAGGTGCGCAAGGCACGCTGAGACTGCGGCCGTGCGCGGGAGATGCATCAGGCACGATCGCGGAGCTGACGCTTCGGTCATCATAGTGACCGGCGATCACCGCTCGCGATGGGGCGTCCACACACGACACTCGGCGCCGCCGCGGGTGGGTGCGTAAACGGTTTCGGCAAACGCCCGCTTATCGACACTCGGCGAGCAGCATTACGCGAGCGTTTGCCGCCTGTCGCGGCGCGCAGCGGCCCCGGCCAATCCGAAACCCATGATCATCAACGACCATGACGAAGGCTCGGGAACGTTCGCCGCAAACTCCAGGCCGGTGATTTCCGCCGGGATCAGAAATGGCTGGCCGGACACCACGCCACTGAAAACACCGTCGATCACGACACCGGGCGCGTCATAGCCACCGCCGCCGGTGAACACGCCGGTAAAGCCTTCACGGCCGGGCGTCAGCGTCAGGAATTGCCGGTTGGAGCCGGGGCATTCAGTGCGCGAACTCGGCGTGTAGCAGGTGAACCATTCCACGTTGATGACGCCGAATGCCCCCACCGCCACTTTCGAGCTCTGGTAGAACACGCCGCCGAAATCCAGATCGAGATTCTGGCCTACACTCACCAGGTTCATTCCATAGTTTGCCGGTGGCGGCACGAGGCCTGCATAGATCATTTCGCCAAAGCTCTGGTCGTTGCCTTCCGGCGTCGAGTAGAAATCCACAGCCCTTCCGAACGTCAACAAGCCGTTGCCATGGGTTATCACGTTGGTGAAGGCGTCCGCCAATCCGATTTTGGCGGTATAGCCGAGCGCAAGCCCGCTGTCGCAATCGTCCCCGTTCAAATCGCAATAGCCACCAAGCGAAAAGGTGATCGGGTTTCCATCCGGGTCCTGATCGATGGCGGTGCGGCGTGCCGCGGCGGGCGTGGCAACGATCAAGGCTGCGAGCAGAAGAACGGAGACCTTACGGATATGCATCGAACTTCCTTCACGCGGCGGTGCAGGCCATCCTCCGCATAGACGCAAACGCAAGAAATATAAACGATTCTCAGCGCCGTTTACCATGATTTAGGTGCTTGCGTCCCGCAATCGCTGCTCTGCCAGGGCGCCGAAAAGGGTGGCGCTTTGCCAGCGTGCGCGAATGTCCGCCATGCTGGCCTCGATAGCGGCTTTCCCCTCAGGCCCGCGGCCCGCAGCAACAAGGCACTTGCCGCGCGTGTTGAGCACCCAGGCCTGCCGCCATGGATCATCGGGATAGTCTGTCCGCATCAGCGGTGCTGCACGGTCGAGCAGCGCCAGCCCCCGCGCCGGTGCGCCCTGGTCGCAGGCGAGGTCGGCAAGCTCGGCGAGGATCGGCGCGCGGTTGCGATGCCTGTGGACCTCGGCCGCCCGCAGCGCCGCTTGCAGCGTCGCCGTCGCCGCCGCGGGCCTGCCCAGCCCGCGTTCCGCCAAGCCGAGGTTGCCCATGATGAACGCCAGATCGTCATGCGTGGCGCTGCGCTGCTGCAGGCTGATATCGCGGGCGCGCACCAGCAGCGCATGCGCCTCCGCAAAGCCGCGCCGTTCGAGCATCACCCGCGCGACGTTGTTGATCGATATGGCGACATCGGGGTGGTCCGGCCCCAGCACCAGTTCGTCCGACTTCAGGGCACGCGCCCAAAAGCCTTCGGCGGCAACGGAATCGCTCTGGAGATAGGCGATCGAGCCGAGTTCGTTATAGTCTTCGGACACCCGGGGGTGGGCAAGCCCCTGTGCCGGAATGCGAATCGCCAGCGCCTGTTGGAACAGCGACTTGGCGTCCACAAGTCGATCTTCCGCCAGCGCGTTGAGCCCGAGGGCCTCGAGATCACGGGCAACCGCCGGATGGCGGGGTCCGAAGCTCGCGAGATCGGCCGCGAGCGCCTGCCTGATATCGGCCTCCGCGCCCTTGGTGTCCTGCGCAGCAGCGCGGGCCTCGCCGCGGCCGACGAGGATCGGCGCGACGAGCGAAGGGTTGCCGCGTTGGCTGTCGCGCGCCCGCACCAGCGCTCTGGAGAATGTTTTCACGGCGACCGGGTATTCGCCCTGCCGCGTCTGCGAATTGCCCAGCGCCAGCAGCTGCCGCGCCGCCACGCCGGGATCATCGACCTTCAGTCTCAGCGAATCGCGGATGATCGCGTCGCCCTTTCGCAGCGATCCCAGCCCAAGATAGACTTTGCTCAGCGTCGTCATCAGCTCGGCCTTCACGCTCGGCTCGTTGCCCAGCGAGCCGGCGATCCGCGCAGCACCCTTGTCGAGGATCGCCAGCGCACTGATCTGCGAGCCCTTGGCCTCGGATGGGTCCGACACCTCGAACAGCGACTGGACGAACTCCACCGTGCGCTCCGCGGTAATCGTCTTCTGCCGCGCAATGTCGCGTTGCAGAATGGCGTCGTTGCGGGCCAGAACAGCACTCACGGCCAGCCCGGCCATGACAACGAAGCCGATCGCCGACGCGCCTGCGACGATGGCCAGCTGGCGCTGCCGGCGGCTTGCCTCGCGCTGGCGCAGCTCGTCATAGCCCACCCCCAATATGCCGGCGAGCAGCTTCAGCCTTGCCGCGGGCCGCCCATCCTTGCCCGGCCGGATATCGGAGGCGAGCGGTTCGGCGCCGCCGTTCTCGAACAGGGCAGGGGGCAGGCACTCCAGCTCCGGATCGCCGCCCGGCAGACTGGCGGCGTTGGGTTCGCCGCCGATGATCAGGCACTGGATGCGGTCGCGGCGCCCCATGGCGACAAAGGCGCGGATCTCCTCGTTCACCCATTTCGATCTGGCGCCATTGGGCGAGCAGACAACGATCAGCGATGCCGATTCCACCAGGGCAGCGCGGACGGACTCGGCCAGATTGGAAGAAGCAGCGAGTTCGGCGCGATCCTGGAAGACCGGGGGCAGCCGGTTGCCGAGGATGCCGACGGCGCTCGGCTGGCCATGCAGCCGTTTCGGCACCCGGTAGCTTTCCAGCGCTTTCAGAAGCCATGAGGCTTCCTTGCGGTCCTGGTGGTTGTAGCTGATGAAGGCGGAGTAGCGCACCGGTCGATCAGGCTGCCGGCGCTGCGTTCAAGGGGTTTCCGGTGAGCCTGTGCAGCGTCTTGCTCCTGGCCGGTCTCACAGCGACAGCCTGTACAGGGCCATGGTGCCATAGCCTTTTGCCAGCGTCACCTGCCCGGCATATTCGAGCCGGAAGCCTGCGTCCTTTTCCAGCGCGAGCATCGCTGCAAAGGGTTGGGTCACATAGACCTGGCCGATCGGTGTGACCGGCTCGATCCGCGCTGCCCGCGTGACTTCGGTGCCTATATAGCCGGGACATCCGGTGATCGGGTCGATCATTCGGTAGACCGGACCATAGTGGAGCGCCACCCGCATGCCACCGGCATTGGCAGGCGTCTTGATCGCGGCGACGATGTCGATTGCGACGCGCGCCGCCAGCTTCAGATCGTCGACCACCGCGAAAACCGCGTCGCCCCAGCTGTTTCGGAAATCGATCGCGGCGCCGGCCCCTGCCAGCACCTTGGCCACCGCCCCCATCACATCCGCCCAGAATGGCGGCAGATCATGCTCGGCAATGCGGGAGAAGCCCGCGTAGTCGGTGAACAGGATGGCGCGCTGGCAACGCGTCGCCTGTGTCGACGCAGCCATCCGTCGGCTCGCGGCGACCGGCGGCCGCACGATGGCACCCGGATCGATGATATGGGCCGCATGACCAAGACCCCGCCACTGCGCAACATAGGCGCCGGTTCCACCGACCCCCCGCGCCGGGGCACCGTCCCAAACTGTCAGTAGTTCGGCCCCGGTATGCAGGTGCGAAGCGCGCAGCACTGCCATGCCCATCGCCAGGGTGTTGCCGTAATGGAATTGTTCCGGATCACCGATGCAGGCGGCTTCGCTGGCAAAGGTGATGCTCTTGGCCGCGGCGAGCGCCGCCTCGAACCGCGGCAGCCAGCCATGGCCACCCGGCAGCACCGATTCTGCGATGAAGTCGGCAGTGATGAACGGCAGGATCACATGCAGATGGGCACCGCGGCGCAGCAACGCTTCCGCAAACAGGATGTCGGCCCCGCACGCCAGCGCGCCATAGGCAATTGCCGTTCCGGAGGCTGCCAGCATTGCATCCATTCGCGCCGCGATCGCAGCCTCGATCGCTGCATCCTCCACAAACAGATGGCCCGAATAGAAAACGACCGGAGGCGGCCGCAGCAACACACAGAGCCGCTCGGCAAGCAGCGTGGAAACGGCAGCGTCCGACCCGAGCAGCAGAAGCTGGCGCACGGTGGACGCGCGTGGACCAAGCGCTGCGTCGGGGAGGACACAGGCACGTTCTGCAGCAGCGATCGCCTGTTCGGCATCGCCGAGCACCAGCCAGGCCTCGGCGGCGCTGGCGGCTGCGAAATAGGAGGACGGCGTCGCCACCTCCGGATCGGCGAGCACCCGCCGCGCGAAGCCGCGCGCGCCTTCAACATCGCCGGCAAGGCAGGCAAGGCTCGCGGCGTTTATCAGGCTGTAATAGCCGCCGAATTTGGCATTCGCGTCGAGATAGGCCTGGCTCGCTGCCCGGAACAGCGCCGTGCGCGCCGGGCCGCTGGCCGCGATGGCGCGATCCTTCTGGATGCGGGCAAGCAAAGAGAGCGTGTCTTCGCTGGCCTCCGCCGTGAGATCGTGCTGCAGAAACAGCGCATAGGCGCGATCGGTGTCGCCCATGCGAGCCAATGTCAGGGCGAGCAGATACTGAAGTTCGCGGCTGTCGAGTTCCGACGCGATCCCAGCAACGGCAGCATCATAGGCTCCCAGCAGATCCCCGGCCCTGATCGCATTGCGGGTCTGCTCAAGCAGCATGTCTCGAACTCCCAGGGCCTTTTGCAGGGTGGACTGCCGGAGCGCCCCCGATGCGCCGCATGTTGCTCCTTACACACTTGCGCGTGCTGCACCCAAGGCCGGATTGTTGGTTGCGCCGTCCAGAACGCCTTCAGGCCCTGAAAACGCCTTATATCGTACGGTCGAGCGGGCAGGTGTTGCATCCTGCGGCAAGCGACGGCGCCGGTATCTTAAGCGCGCATCTCAGGGTGCGATCGCCGTTGTCAGCGTCCGGAGGAAGAGCGCCGGCGCCTCGACCTGCGGAGAATGGCCGAGATCATCGAGGCGGATCAGCTCTGCATCGGCCATGGTTTTCACCGCCGTTTCGGCCGCCTGGGGTACGGTGCGGATACTCGCGCGTCGTTCCGGCGGGGCGCTGCCGGCGCGAAAGGCGGTAAGGTCGCGCTGCCCGATGATCAGCGTGACGGGCATCTGCAGTCGCGCCAGCTCGGCTGCGATCGGCTGGGTCTGGATCATGTCGGAAAGGCGCGCCTGCGCATCCCGGACCAGACTGCCGTCGGAACTGGCGTATTGGCCTGCCAGCATGGCGACCCAGCGGTCATAGGCCGGGCGCCAGGCGCCGTGATAATAGTTGCGCAGCTGATAGGCCTTGATCGATCCAGCGTCAGTCTTGGCCTCCTCTGCGCGCAGCGTGCCGAGATCGGTATAGGGCACACCTTCCGCCAGCGTATCGTTGAGGCCCAGCGGATTGACGAGCACGAGCCGCGAGACGAGCTCGGGATGCAGCAGCGCGAACCTTGCAGCCAGAATCCCGCCGGTGGAATGGCCGACGAGGACGACCTTTCCTGTCCCCGCCTGCGCGAGGAGGCCGCGGGTGAGCTCGGCCATCGCGTGGAAGCTGTACTGGAAACCCGGTGGCTTGGACGATTTGCAAAAGCCGACCTGATCGGGGGCGATCACCCGATAACCTGCGGCGGCGAGCCCATCCGCCGTTTCGTCCCAGGTCGCCGCGCAGAAGTTCTTCCCGTGCAGTAGCACGACGGTGGTGCCGTTGGAGGGGGCCCTGGGTGGCAGATCGAGGTAGGCCATCCGGATGGGGTGACCCTGAGCGCTGGTGTCATACCAGCGGACCGGCGCCGGATAGTCGAAGCGTTCAAGGTTGGCGCCGAGCGGGACGGTCTGCGCAGCCCCCAAGGCGGCGGGCAATGCCAGGAAGGAGAATACCACGATATTGAGGGATCGGATCATCGAGGTGAAACGATCGGCTGCCGCAAAAGGTCCCTTGCGGACACGAGACAGCCCTTGCCGGCCAGTGCCGCGTCATGCGGGGTCCAGCCTGCAAGCTTCACCTGCAGCAGACATCAAGCAGAGACGGCCGGCGCGCCTTGTCGGCGCATTGTGCCGCCGACAAAACCGGAGCCGGCTCTGTTGACGCCGACGAACTGGTCGGTGCCGAACTTGAATGTCGACCCGGTAGCTGCCTCACCCGACCGTCCACTCTGGCCCGGAATGATGTTGCCCCCGAACCCCTCGTTCCCGCCGCGCCCGGTATGGTCCGAGCGTGAACCCGTTGCGTGTAGCCATGAACGTGCCGGCGGAAACGAAAACCACAAGAAAGATCACTCGAGCTTGGAAACGGCCCAATGGCGCCGCAGCAACCCCGCAAATGAACCCATTTGCAAGCACGCCAGCAATCGTGATCGTAACGAATGGCCGCATCAATCGCGCACGCACGTCCTTCCGAGCGGCGACCGAAAGTGTCAGAATTAGAAACACCATGCTGGCAGCGACGATCACCATTTGCAGCCTGTCAAAATTCGCGAAGGAGTCGGGCCGTCGCGCCAAATTGGTTTCCTCCAGTGCATGAAGAATATCTTTGCTGAACTGTGATCTCAGAACTGGCAAATGAGGAATTGGCGAAAGTTCGGCGAGATCAAATAAAAATATTTGACGTACGCCATCCAAAGCCAGCGAACCGATGATGTCTGCTGGCCTGTCCTTCAAGAGATCGAGCAGAATCCGACCCTGCTCGTCTGTCAGTCCATCCCGCACTGATTGCGATGATGCGAAAAATACGCCTCCCCGTTCATGGGCACTGAAAAGGAAGTTGACCCATGTTCCTCGACTGAACTGTGACAAGTGATCGCACAATTCATAGCCTGCCTCCGGGCATACGTCAGCCAGAAAAGCTTCCGCAGCCGGGATGTCCGACAAGTGAGCGGCGAGGAAGGGAAGCCGGACCGGGGGGCGGCCGGTGTATTCCTTCGCAGCAAGAGACAACAACATCGTGGCTGCAATACCGGCAAACAGCGGCACTGAAGCCACTGCAAGGCTGCGATCCAAGATGGTCCGGCGCGTGAGCATGCGCAGCAAAAGCCCTATACCCAACAGCACAAACACGAGAGCGACGTGGCTATCATGGCTGATGGCTGCGAAGCAGGCCATTGCGCATGCTGCGAACCGGTCCGACCCTGTCAGCCGGTTCCAACAACCGATCATCAGCGCAGCCGATATGATCAGCACCGACGTCAGCGTGTCCGGGGTCATGAAGGCAACAAAGGCACCGGCGGTCGTCAGCGACGCCAGCACGACACTGGTCAGATAATAGGCGCTGCCGAACGCCAGTCCAAAGCCACGGGACCACGCCATGGCAAGGGCAGTACCCAGCAACAGGGCATTGCCAACCACGATCCCCCAGAAGCCGGCCACGCTGTAAAACAGGAATGCGGCGGTTCCCCAATAGGGTGAGCGGCCGGCCATGATCGGCTCGGACGCAGGGGCGACTTGCGGCACCATTGCCGATGGTGACACTTTTGCCGGTTGGACGATCGCCCCGGCGTTGCGGTCAAAATCGTTCCGAAATATGGGCACGGCTTTCGACAGGACTCTCGCGGGTCGTTTGAGATAGCTGTACGTATCGGGATACAGTATCGCACCACCGTTCCAGGCTGCGAACATCATCAAGAGCACCGCCGTCAGGATGCCGTGGAGATAAAGGTTTCCGCGCATGCCCCGTGCGGCGACATGCCGGGCGCGCGCACTTGAAACGAGGGGCTCAGCCGCCACTCAGGTCGTCCCCACGCGCCGATCGAGGCGCTGCCGGGTGGCCCGCAGCACGGCCAGCACCGGAGCATCGACAGCGACGGTGAACAAATATCCGACGGCGGTGGCGAGGGCCAGAAATCCTGCCAGCAAGGCGGCGACGAACCAGGCGCCGCCGGTCGGCACAGCAAGATAAGCCGTCGCCACGACCGTGTAGAGCAATGGCACGTGTACCAGATACAGGCCGAACGAGACCCGTCCGAAGAAGCGCGCAACCGTTGTCGACAGCCAGTCTTGCAGGCTGCTGATATTGAGCACCGCATAGAGAATGGCTCCGGCGGCGAGCACCTGGACCAGACCGAGCGAGTCGCCGAGCGCAATGCGTCTCGGCAGGTGCAACCCGATACGGTCACCATATCCACTCATCATCGCACCGAATATCACGCCTGTGGACAGGATGATGAACCGGTAGCGAAACAGGCCGGAAAGCCTTGCATTGTCCTCCCGCAGCAAGGCGCCGATCGCGAACGCCGAATAGTGCGGGCTGTTGAACAATATCGGGATGAGCAGCAGCGCCAGCAATGCCGTTCGCCGCGCTGCGGCTTCGAGCGACCCGTACATGATGTAGATGGCCCATGAGCCGATCAGTTCGATCTGCATCGTCCACAGGACATTGTTGAACTTCGACCCGCCGGACTGAAACACCAGCACCGCTCCGTGAAGCACGGCATAGTCTAGCGGTGGCAGCTTTCCATCAAATACATGGTTGAGCCACCGGCTTTCGACAGCAAGCTTCATCCGGCTCACGGTGTCGGGGAAGGCATTCAGGAGTACCCAGGCCAGTACAGTCGCAAAAACTACCGGTACCGCCAACCGAACGTAACGCTGAACCAGGTTGAACGCGACCGAAACGCGGCGGCGTTCAGCGGAGCCGGACACGACAAAGCCGGACAAGACAAAGAATACAGCCACGGCGAACCCGCCATTGTACAGGATGGCAATCGGCGTATCGGATCCCCGCCATAGTTGGGTGCTATAAGCAGGGATCGTGTCGGGTGCAAATGCGCAAAAGAAATGAAACACTGCGACGATAATCGCTGCCAGGCCACGAAGGCCATCCAAACAATCAAAACGTACTTTCGAGGACACAGAAGCAGGCACGGATCATGTTCCGTGCCAGATCAGCATATGGCGAACGCGACATCGCGTCATTTTTGCACAGCGGTTCATGACAGCATCCCCATCTGTTGCATTCGCCGCCACTCGCCATTGAGCCGAAGCGCGACCGTGCCGGCGCATGTCAATATACGCATTAGAGATGATAAATCAATTGCATGAATTCGCATGATTGCGATGCGTTGACGACTCGCATGGTCAACGTTAGCGTTAAATACTATGAGTCGGAATAGCGCAGTGACCAATAGTATAGGGGCGACACTAAACTAAAGTATAGTCCATATTGGACATTCGGGGGAGCACGGAGCATGGCATCGAACCCTTCTCGACAGTCGATCCGTCCAGCTAGACTGACAGATTACATCGCAATTGCGCGGCTCGATCATGTCACCAAGCAGGTCTTCATCCTGCCGGGCATCGCGCTGGCGTGGCTTATCGGCGATGTCCGTTCGCCCGATCCGGTGATGACCGTCGTGCTCGGACTTGTCTGCGCGGTCAGCATCGCCTCCGCCAACTACACGATCAACGAATATCTCGACCGCGATTTCGACGCGCTGCACCCGACCAAATCGGCGCGGACGGCGGTTCTGGTTCCTCTCGATCCGCGCATCGTGGTGCTGCAATGGCTCTTGCTCGTGGCGATCGGGATGGCAACGGCGGCCATGGCGGGCCCGGTCATGCTGTTCGTCGCCGGCGTTTTCGCCGCACAGGGCATCGTCTATAATGTGGCACCGCTGAGATCGAAGGATGTGCCCTATCTCGACGTCATCAGCGAGGCGATCAACAATCCGCTTCGGATGATGATCGGCTGGGCGATGATCGATCCCTATTCGATCGCTCCCTCGTCCATGCTGTTTGCCTATTGGACCGGCGGCGCGTTCCTCATGACCGCCAAGCGGCTTTCGGAATATCGTGACATCACCGCGTCGCACGGGCGCGAGCTGTTGGCTCGCTATCGCGCCAGCTTTGCGGGCTATGACGAATCAAAGCTGATTGTCGCATGCCTGATCTATGCGTTGCTCAGCGGCTTTTTCCTGGCGGTGTTCCTGATCAAATACCGCATTGAATATGTGCTGGCATTGCCGGTGTTCGCCGCTTTGTTCGGCGTTTACATGGCGTTGTCGCTTCAGTCGAACTCCGTGGCGCAGAAGCCGGAACATCTGTTTCGCGAGCAGTTGCTGATGCGCGTCGTCGCCGTCCTCACGCTGGTCCTTGTCTTTTGCACGCTGATCGACATGCCGTGGCTGGACGTTCTTCTCAGAAAAAGCGTCATTGTCATCGCATGATGATGACGCACGAGGACTGGCGACCGATTCGACTGGTCGTGTTCGATCTCGATGGCACGCTCTATCGCCAGCGGCCCGTGCGCTTGGCGATGCTGCGGTTGCTGCTGGGCGATGCCGTGCGGACGCGCAGCGCCAGGACCTTGCGCATTCTGGCCGATTACCGCCGCACGCGCGAACGGCTGGCGGACGCGCGCGTCGAGGCGTTCGAGGCCAAGCTGCTTGCCATGGTCGCGGTGCGGGCCGGTGTCGCACCTGCCTGCGTGGCAGCGACCGTGGAGGAATGGATCGAGACACGCCCGCTCGCTTCCCTGCGCCATGCCATGGTGCCCGGCGCCGATGCGCTGTTTGCCGCGCTGCGAGCCAGCGGCCGCCGCATCGGCGTGTTATCGGACTATCCAGCCGTTGCGAAGCTGGCGGCTCTTGGCCTCGCAGCCGATCACGTCGTCGCGGCGCCCGATGTCGGGGTGATGAAACCCCATCCGCGCGGGCTGCTCGCGATCATGGAAGCGGCGGGCGCCGCGCCGACTCAGACGCTCATGATCGGTGACCGGATCGATCGCGATATCGCGGCAGCGGCGGCAAGCGGTGTCCGTGCGCTGCTCCGCAGCCCTGCACGCGTGCCCGGCCAGCCATGCTTCACAACCTTCCTCGACCCTCCGTTCGCCGACCTGCCCGCAATGGCCCGAGCATGAAGGCCCGCCTGCTCGCACGACAGGGCAGCCGCTATGTCCTCACCGGCGGCGCCGCTGCGCTCGTCGACATCGGCTTGTTCATGGCCTTCAGAGCGTCGGACATCATGGTTGTCCCCGCGGCGCTGCTGAGTTTCCTGATGGCGACCGTCGTCAACTATCGCCTCACAGCGCGTCATGTCTTCGCCACTTCGTCATCCATGCGGGGTTATGCGAAGTTTCTCGCGGCAGCTGGCGTCGGCCTCGTCGTCAACGTGTCGCTAACCGGCCTCCTGTCCGCCCAAGCCGCCATGGCGCCGGTGTTCGCCAAGATCGTCGGAGTCGGCGCTGCGTTCGTCTTCAATTTCCTGCTCAATGCACTGCTGGTGTTCCGAAAACCGCCAGCACCAATCTCGCCGTCGCCGTCCGGACGCACCGCACGATAGCGCGCATGGCGGCGCAACACGCCCCCCGGCCGCCGCTCCATGGGTCGGCTCTGAAGTCTCCACACGGCCTGGACGCATTAGTGGTGGCACCTTCCGCAGGAGAGACACCATGACCGACGACATTTTTCACCGCGGGTAGCCGATCCAGGCGATCCGATGGCTAGCTGTGATTCCACCTCGCTCGGCCGCGAACTCGTCGTCGGACGTCTGCGCCAATGACAGGGTGCCACCGCAAATCCATGTCCCGAAAATGCGCCGATGCGCTACCGGGTCCTGAGCCTGTATGGCTGAAGCCGAGTTCGCATCAGAACGGTGCGGTGCCGGGCTGAACGTCACTGATTGGGTGGAAATCGGGGCTGCAAGACGGCGCTGGCAATGCTCAATCCTTAACGCCGCCGCTCGTTTCCGACATCCGAGTGTACACGATAAGCGATAGACCGATGGTAATGGCGACGTACCAATAGAATCCTTGCTCGAGTCCCCAGCTTTTGAATGAAAGCGCTACATATTCCGCAGTACCGCCGAACACCGTGTTGGCAAGCGCATAAGGCAGGGCCACGCCAAGCGCGCGAATATTGGCGGGGAACAATTCTGCCTTCACCACGGCGTTGATCGAGGTGTAGCCCGTGACGATGACCAGCGATGCCAGTACCAGCAAAAAAGCGTGGAATGAGTTGGAGACGGTTTCGAGGGTGAGAAAAATCGGGACTGTGAACAACATCCCGGCCACGCCGAAGGCGATGAGCAACGGCTTGCGCCCCACCCGGTCCGAAAGCCAGCCCGCCGCTGGCTGCAGCAGCATATAGACGAACAGCGCCGCCGCCATGATGCCGGTTGCAGTCTCGCGCCCGAAGCCGGCGGAATTCACGAGGAACTTCTGCATGTAGGTGGAGTAGGTGTAGAAGGCGAGGGTGCCCCCGGCGGTGAGCGCGATCACGATTCCCACCTGGCGCGGATGATGGCGGAAGAGCGCGGTGCCGCTCGACGCGCGCCGGTCGGGCTCGGCGCTCGCCGCCTCGAACTGGGGCGTCTCTGAAAGCCGCCGGCGCAGGTAGAACACGCTGAACGCCAGCACTCCGCCGATCGCGAACGGGATCCGCCAGCCCCAGTCCTCGAGCATCGCCACCGGCATCGTCAGCTGCAGCAGCAAAAGCACGCTCAGCGCCAGCAGCTGCCCGGCGATCAGCGTCACATACTGGAAGGAGGAGAAGAAGCCGCGATGGTCGCGCTGCGCCATCTCCGACAGATAGGTGGCGCTCGCGCCATATTCGCCGCCGACCGAAAGCCCCTGCAGCAGCCGGGCGAACAGCAGTAGTGCGGGCGCCCAGGCGCCGATCATCGCATCGGTGGGCGTGACGGCGATGAGCAGCGACCCGCCGCCCATCAACATCACCGACAGCGTCAGCCCGGCCTTGCGGCCGCGCCGGTCGACATACCTGCCCATGATCCAGGCGCCGAGCGGCCGCATGAGGAAGCCGACTGCAAAGATCGCGGCGGCATTCAGCAGCTGTGCGGTGCTGTCGTCGGACGGGAAGAAGCTGGGGGCAAAATACAGGGTGAACGCCGAGTAGACGTACCAGTCGTACCATTCGACAAGGTTGCCGAGCGAGCCGCCGAAGATGGAGCGGAGCCGCCCCACCTTGATGCCCGCCTTGGCCGGCGCGGCGGTTGCGGGCAGGTCGGCAGCGAGCATCTTGTCCATGCCCGTTCAACGATCCAGCGTGAGGTTTCTGCCATCCTCGGCAAAATCGGGCGCCCGCAGCAGCAGCACCGAGCGATCGGCGCCGACAACCTGGCGGATGCCGAGCCCCGGCGAGAGCAGGCCGATGAACTGGTCCGACGCGCCGACGCGGAAGCGGCCATCGACGCGCACCGAGGCAATCTCGGGGTCGCCGATCACCAGCGGGCTCACCCGGTAGCGGTTGAATTCGTCGACCGCCTGCGCCAGCGTTTCGCCGCGGAACTCGACGATCCCGCCCTGCCATGCCAGCCGCCGCGCCGCCTGGGTGTCGGACAATGCTGTCATCGCCACCGATCCGGCGCGGATGGCTGCCCCATGCGTTGCCATCACCACTCGGTCGCCGGCAACGTCCTGTCCGGCCACGCGCACCTGGCCATCGACCACGGTCAGCTCGAGCACATCGGGCCGCAGCCTCACGTTGAAGCCACCGGCGACGGCCTGCAGTCTGGTGCCGAGCGCATCGATGACCAGCGGCGCCGGATGGCCGGGCGCTACCACGAAGCTCGCTTCGCCGCGCAACAGCCGCACAAAGCGCGAGCGCTCGCGGATGGCGATCTCCACCGCCGAATTGGTGTTGAGAAAGATGCTCGATCCATCTTCAAGCCGGAAGCGCTGTGCTTCGCCCACCGCGGTGCGGTAGCGCACCACCGAGCTCGCCTTCTGCACCGCCACGGTTGCGGCGGTGCCGACAAAGGCTGTGGTGAAGATGGCGGCGATGACCTGACGGCGACCGACAACCGCCTCGAAACGCCCGGCCGGCCCGGCGATGGCTTCCGGGTCGATGCGCGGCGACACTTCCTTCAGCCGACCGCTGACTTCCCAGGCCGCCTCGGCCTTGGCGAAGGCAACGCCATGCGCGGGATGCTCGGCGATCCATGCATAGGCATCGGCCCAGTCGTTGTCGGTGCCCGATGTGCGCGCCTTCAGGAACCGCCGCGCGGCTTCGTCTTCAAGCCTCTCGCGCTCGTCGATCCTGCTGTAGCGAACCACCAACGCGAAATTCCTCAAACTCTCCGATTGCGACCATCACCTTGGCGGTGGCCCGGGCTATGTGCTTGTCGACCGTAGAGACGGACAAGCCCATCTCTTCTGCTATCTCCGCCACCGGTTTATCGTAGATGCGGCGCAATATGAAAGCTCTGCGGCACTGGATCGGCAGCGTGTCCACAATCGCCTCCAGCCGTCGCAGTTCGTCGCGCGCTTCGAGCCGGGCTTCGGTATTCTGGTCCGAAGCGATCAGGTCGAAATCGGCAAGCTGCTCGAACGAGATGATCTTGTCGCGCCGTGCCTGGTCGATGATCAAGTTGCGGGCAATCCGGAACAGCCAGGCCCGCCCCCCGGTCACCCGCGCAAAATCCTCGGTGGCAAAGGCGCGAGCGAGCGCTTCGGCAATGATGTCGTCCAGGTCCGCCCGGCGCGGCATGATCCGCCGCAACCGCGCGCGCAGCGCCGCCTCGTGCGGAAGCACCTGGCCCTTGAACCAGTCGAGCCGGGCGCGCACCTGCCCGGAAGCTGCTTTGGGATCGTGGTTGTTGCTCAAGCCAGCCCCCCTCCTTCACGCATCGCAAGCCGCAACATGCGTCATCGAACCGTCATCGGACATGAAGTGGCAACGATTGTCCAGACGCAACCTTCGAAACGTCTGATTGTGCGCCTGCGAAAAAAAATCACGAGAACCCCACCTCCGATTGGCAGAAAACGTCAGGCCACTCGTTAAGGCGGATGTGGGAAGAAAAAAGGGGGCAGCCATGCCGAAGATCGATTATCGCTCCGCTGCGGCCAGCTTGGCCGTTATTGCTTTCGCGTCTGCGTCCGGGGCAGCGTTGGCCCAGACGCCGCCTGCAACGCCGGCTGCGGCGCCGCCAATACGGGTCGCCGCCGCCGACCAGGCGCCCTCCAACGAAGCCGAGATGATCGTCACCGGCACCCGCGGCGTCGCCCGCACCGTCGCCGAAAGCCCGACCCCTATCGACGTCATCGCGGCTCCCGAGCTCGAGCGCACCGGCCGCTTCGGCGCCATCTCGGCGCTCAACACGCTGGTCCCGTCCTTCAACGCCCCGCAGCGCGCGGGCGGCGGCACCGCCACCATCATCCAGACCGGCGGCCTGCGCGGCCTCAATCCCGACCAGACGCTCATCCTCGTCAACGGCAAGCGCCGTCACCGCACTTCGCTCATCAACGCCGTCTCGGCGCTCTACAACGGCTCGGTCCCGGTCGATCTCGATCTCATCCCGCCGTCTGCCATTGGCCGCATCGAGGTGCTCCGCGATGGTGCCGCGGCGCAATATGGCTCGGATGCCATCGCCGGCGTCATCAACTTCATCCTCAAGGACAACCGCGAAGGCGGCAGCGTGGATTTCACCGCCGGCCAGAATTTCGATCGCAGCGACGGCGAGAGCTACATCCTCAACGCCAGCTTCGGCACGCGGCTGGGAGAAAACGGCTTTCTCGATCTGTTCGGTTCGGCCCGCCAGCAGGAAATATCCAATCGCGCGGTGCCCATCGCCAGCAGCGTCCGCCTCTATCCGCTGGTCAACGGCCAACCCGATCCGCGCGAAGCCACCATCGACCGGCTCGTCACCGAAAATTTCGGCAACTTCCCGGTCCGCGGCTTCACCCTGGGCTACAACCTCGAATATGATTTCGGCAGCGTCCAGGCCTACAGCTTCGGCACCTTCGGCCAGCGCCGCTCCGATCTCCGGTTCACCTATCGCACCCCACGCAACTCCGCGAGCCTGCCACAGATATACCCCAATGGCTTCCGCCCCACCCTCGTCATCCAGGAAGAGGATTACGAGGCGGCGCTGGGCCTGCGCGGCCAGATCGGCGATTGGGATTGGGACCTGTCGACGGCCTTTGGCAAGAACCGCGCCCGCCAGCGTGGCATCGGCACGCTCAACCCCTCGCTCGGGCCCACCAGCCCCACCGAGCTCTATGTCGGCGCGCTGCGCTCCACCGAATGGGTCAATTCGCTCGATCTCACCCGCAGCTATGATGTCGGGGCCGGCAAGCTGCAGGTGTCTCTCGGCGCTCAGCACCGCCGCGAGACCTACGCTGTGCTCGAAGGCGAGCCCGACAGCTACGCGGCGGGCAACTATACCTAGGTCCTCGATGGCGTCACCGTGCGCCCCGCCCCCGGCGGCCAGGCAGCCGCCGGCTTCACCCCTGACGATGCCGGCAGCATCGCCCGGAACAACCTCGCCGCCTATGTCGAGGTGGCCTGGGACCCGACATCTTCCACCACCATCTCCG
>JBBSPR010000007.1:0-34198 GCA_038258615.1 Sphingomonadales bacterium | reverse complement strand
GGTTGGCATCGGTGTAGCGCTGCGCATTGGTCCGCACCGGCGCTGCGCTCATCATCGCCGCGCGACCGGCCTTCACCAGCCCCACAGTCTCCGCCGCCCGCCGGATCGCCGCATCGGAAAGCTCGTTGGCATGAGCAAACGCCGTCATCTCGCCAGCCACGCCGCGCAGGCCGAAGCCCTTCTGGCTGTCATACGTCGCCGCCTTCAGCCGCCCGTCATCGAAGCTGAACGATTCCGACACCGCATATTGCAAAAACAGCTCGCCATCATCGCAGCCATGCAGCGCATCGGCCACCAGCCGCTCGGTGCGGCCGGGGTCGAGCAGACCGTCGCCATAGAAGTGCTGGGCAGGATCGATGAGAAGACTTTGCATGCTCCTGATATAGTCTGCACTGCCCGGTTCGCAATCCGGGGACGCATGATGCACCGTCATGCGCGACGTTCTGTGGCATCCGGCAATGTCCAGGCCCCGGCCGTATCACCCCACCATCAGGCGCTTGCTGCCCGGCGTCGCGCCAGCAATCCGGTCAGCCCGAAGCCGATCAGCAGTTGCACCCATGTCATCGGCTCGGGAACAGCCGCCTGCACGCCAACCCCGAACCCGTCCAGCCCCGACTGCTGCAGGGCGATGTCCGAAAAGCTGCTCCGCGAACCGGATGGGGGACGCCCGCCAATATCATTGTCGCGGATCACATTGTTGCCACCCCCCACAATGCTCATCCGGGTCACGAACCGGGCGCCGGCGGCGGTGCGCAGCGTGTTCCCCGTGAAGATGCTGTCCACACAGGCATAACAGGCGATCCCCTGCGGATGGCTGGTCTCGGCAAAATTCCCCGACATCACGATCCGCAGGCCGCCGCCGCGGTGGGGATCGAACGAGGTGAACCCCTGCGTCGCGCCAACCGCCCTGTTGTCCAATATGCGGATGTCGGACTGTACCGGCTGGCCCGCGAGGCTCCAGAGCTGCACGCAATCGGGGTGGGCGCCGGGCGATGGCCTGCCCCCCGTGCAGCTGTTGCGGGTCACCGTCACGGCATGGCTGTTGACGATGTTGAAGCCGTCGCTGGTCGAGGCGAGCACGCGATTGTTGCTGATCAACCCGTCCGTTGTGCCGCTCAGCACGGCCGCGACCCGCAGCCCCGTGAACTGGCCACCCATGATGCTCGCGCCATCGGTCTCCCGCATGAAGATGCCGCGCGCCGTGCCCTTGCCATTGCCGATGATCGTCGGCCGCAGGAAACGGATTTCACTGCCGCGGCTCACAACCGCCGAGCCGCCGCCCTGCCACTTCGCCGATTTCGACCCGAAAGTGCCACCCACGATTTGCAGATTGTGCACATCATCGATCTTGAGCCTGCCATTGAACACCGCCCTGCTGGCGTCGATCGTCACCCGTTTCGAGAAACTGCGGCGCTGCAGCGCGGTCCGACCAAAGGCACCGCGAAGGATGATCCTGTCGCCAGCCGATGCATTGGCAAAAACCGAACGCAAATCTGCACTGGTCGCCGAATATGTGGCGGCCATTGCAGAAACAGGCATGACCAGAGAGGCCGCAACTGCGACAAAAATCGATCGATACATGGCAAATCCCCGAAAAAACGCAAACAACAACCACAACGACGTCGCAATAAAGCAGTATATGCGCTGAAAACACTTTCCAGCAGCAACAATATTGCCGAAAATTAACGACACCATTGTTCTGGCCGCTCATCGACAGCCTTGCAACGCCCCCAGCGCCTTGGATCGCTTGCCCGCGCCATTTCCGGGACAGACCGTTCCAGACTTCAAACGTCCCTGGCAGCGCGCATGCACGCCGCCACCCGCCTGGGCGCAAATCTCCACGGGTTGTTAATGGATTGCATCGCAGTAAGATCGGCTGGCGGGGCGCGAACAAGCCCCGATTTCGGGAACAGCCTGCGCCAATGCGGGTTTGAACAAAGGAACTCCATCATGCGTATCCATCTGGCAGCCGCCCTGGCGGTTGCAGCAGTATCGGCATCAACCTCCACACAAGCGGCTGTCATCATCCAGTTCCTTCAGGATGGCGCAAACGTCACGGTCACCGCGTCTGGAACGTTCGACCAGACCGGGCTCACCTTTGTCGCAGGCGGCGCAAAAGGCAGCACCTCCAATCTGACCGCCTCCACCGGCATCTTCAGCATCGGCCCCAGCGGCAGCATCAACACCTATTCCGGTTTGACCGGGCCGGCCGCCTTTGGAACGGGCTCTTTCACCAACACCGCCACCACCAGCGGCAGTGCTTTCCAGATTTCCGGCAGCCAGGGTCGCGTCTCCCTGCCCAGTCCGTTCACCTCAGGCGGCCCGATCTCGTCGGCGGCCGTCTTTGCAAATCGCACACTGGCCAATCTCGGGCTCACCACCGGTCAATATGTCTACACCGCGCCGTTCGACACCATCACCGTCAACGTCGGCCCGTTCGCCACGGTCCCGGGTGCGGTTCCCGAGCCGGCCGCATGGGCAATGATGATCGGCGGCTTCGGCATGGTCGGCGGCGCACTGCGCTCGGCGCGCCGCAATCGCAAGCCCGCGCTCGCCTGACCCTGTCCGGCATATCGGCAAGGCCGCGGGTCCAGCGATCCGCGGCCTCTCGCCCCGCTCAAAAGCGGCAGACCAGCTCCCAGGCCTTCCCCGGCCGATCGAGCGCAATCGTCGAGCAGCGGTCGAGCGTCTTGCGCCCCACCAGCACCCAGGGCGCCCGTCCGCGCTTGCCCTTGCGGCTGGCCGTCACCGTGATCGCATCCTCGTCATCGGCCTCGGTCGAGGTGCCGGCGCGTGCCTCCGCGTCGATCCGCTTCGCCTCGGCCTCGGTGATCCGCACTGCGGCGTTGATGATCGGCAGCCCCATCAAAGTTGCGCCGTCGCGCGCCTCCAGCCGCTGGAACGGCAGTGCCACACCGGGAAACGGCCGCCACAGCCCCACCTGGTTCACCCGCCGCACCATGCCCGCCGCGATCAGCGCTTCGCCGGCACGGGCGTTCAGGATCGTCTCGGGCGCGTTCAGCTCCAGCGTCACCCGAACTTTCTCGTCCCCCACCCGCGTTTCCATCGAGGCCGAGCTCCCGCCATCGCGCGGCAGCCGGTAGCTGCGCGCACCGGGCGCGTCGGGTCCAAGGCGGAACACCAGCCGATCGCCGCTCAGCGCCAGCGCCGACAATATACCGTCCGCGTCGGTCGCGATCGGCTTGTCCACCCACACCGTCGGCATCCGGCTCGGTTCATGGCCGCGCGGTGCCACCTTGACCAGGTTGAAGCGGACTGTCGCCTCCCCGGCAGGCAGCAGCGCGTTCCTTATCTTCTGCTTGCCGAGCAGCGGGAAGATCTTCAGCTTCGCCCGCTGCGCCGGTTCCAGATTGAGCAGCAGCGCCTTATCGAACCCCAGCGCCAGCCGCGTGCGCATCGCCACGTCCTTCACCACGATATCGACATAGGGCTGGCCACCCCGCGGCACCATGATATCGGCCGCCTGCGCCGATGAAGACAGCAGCATCGCAGCCGTCAGCACCGCCCTCAATGCGTGTCCCCGGCCACAACGCCCGCCGCCAGCACGAAGCGCCGGTCGCAATAGGGGCAATCGACAAAGCCCTTGGCATCCATCTGCATCCACACGCGCGGATGCCCGTCGCCACCGCGCTCGTCGCCATCGCAGAACAGCCGCGAGGCATTTGTCACGAGCGTTTCGGGAGGCGGAATCTTGTCCATGCAAATCCCCTATCAACCCGCATCGCGCAAGTCACGCGCTGCCGAAGTGTCGCAGCCCCGCACTGCAACAAAGCTGCAACCCCATTGCCACGTTACTGCAATCAGCGTGGTGCACCCGCCCCATTCATCCCGGCAAGCGCGCCGGGACAACAGGGGTCCATCTGATGCGTGCCATTCTCCTCGCTTCCGCCATGCTGCTTGCCCAGCCAATTCATGCCCAGCAAGCCGCCAGCGCGCCCGACACGGCAAACGATGGCCTCGCCGATGAAATCGTCATCACCGCGCAGAAGATCGAGCAGCGGCTTGTCGATGTGCCCGTCACCGTCACCGCCTATTCCGGCCGCACGCTGCGCGAGCTCGGCGTCACCCAATTCGATCAGCTCTCGGCCTATGTCCCCGGCCTCAACGTGCAGGAACAATCCCCCAACAACCCCGGTTTCGTCATCCGCGGCATCACTTCGGACAGCGGCTCCTCGCAGGGCTCGCCCGCCGTCACCGTCTATCTCAACGGCGTCGATGTCAGCCGTTCGCGCGGCAGCTATTTCGATCTCTACGATCTGGAGCGCGTCGAAGTCGTCAAGGGCCCGCAGTCGACGCTGTTCGGCACAGCCGCCGCCGTCGGCGTTGTCTCGGTCATCACCAACAAGGCCCGCCCCGGCACCTCGGGGGAGCTGCGCGCCGCCTATGGCAATTTCAACCAGCGCCGCCTCGATGGCTTCGTCAACTTCGGCAACGACACGATAGCACTTCGCGTCGCCGGTGCCGTGAAGCTCCGCAACGGTGTCGTCCCCAACATTGCCGGCGAGCCGGGTTCGCAGACTCCAAACGGCCCCCGCCAGCGGGACCTGAACGGCCAGGACCAATATGGCGCCCGCGTCTCGCTGCGCTACACCCCCACCGATGCTTTCACCCTCGATCTCGTCGGCACCTATGACGGCCAGCGCGCGCCGGGCACCGCCTTCACCAGCGGCACCTTCGCCCCCACCGGCGGCAACACCTCGCCCTACACCTTCGTGGAAGTGGCGGGCTCACCCTTCACCAACGAAGTGCTGGGAGACGAGCTCGGCCTCGTCCGCAACGTCTATGACGTCAACCTCACCGCCAGCTACAAGGGCGATGGCCCGTTCAGCTACACCTTCGTCGGCGGCTACCGCAATTTCGATTCGAACGAAGTCTTCGACGCCGATGGCACTCAGGCCTGGTATCTCGAATTCGGCGAAGATGCCCGCGGCGAGCAGATCAGCGCCGAAGGCCGCATCAACTACACCAGCAGCAATTTCCGCGCCTTCGGCGGCATGAACTATTTCTGGGAGAAAGGCTTCCAGCGCGTGCCGTTCAGCTCGGAGGAAGGCACCTTCCTGCAGTGCGCCGCGCGCGTAGCGGACCAGTTTCTGGCCCAGCCGCTGGGCTGCATCAACAGCGCCGGCGTCGTCACCGCAGCGCAAGCGACAGCGCTGCTCACCGGCGGCCGCTTCACCACCCTGCCCTACAGCGCCGTGCTCTTCCAGAACGAGGCTGAAATCGACGCGCTGTCCTTCTTCGCCGATGCCACCTGGGTGCCCGTCGACGCCCTCGAGCTGAGTGTCGGCGGCCGCTACCTGATCGAAGGCCGGGACAGCGGCTTCTCGAGCAACATCCCCAACACCGTCATCACCGGCGGCACGCTCATCCCCGGCGGCACGAGCACCGGCGGTGCGGTCCTGCGGAGTGCGGGCAGCAACAACGCCTTCCTGCCGCGCGCCAACATCCTGTTCCGCGCTACCGACAACATCAACCTCTACGCCACCTGGTCGAAGGGCCGCCGCTCGCCGGTCGTCAACCTCGGCGCCCGCCGCGTGAACGGCCAGGTCGTCAACAACGAGACACTTATCGCGCCGGAAAATGTCACCAACTACGAAGTCGGCTTCAAGGGCAGCTTCGGTGCGATCAACTTCAACCTCGGCGCCTATCTGCTCAAGTACAAGAACTTCCAGGTCAGCGTCCGCGAGGAGGGCAGCCCCATCGCCACCACCCAGAGCGCCGGCACCGCCACCAACAAGGGCATCGAAGCCGAGATCACCGCCTCGCTCGGGGACAATCTGAGCGTCTTCGCCAATGGCGCCTATATCGATGCCAAGGTCGATGACGATCCGCGCTTCGTCGCCTTCTCGGGCGATCGTTTCCGCCTGCAATCCAAGTTCCAGTTCGCCGTCGGCGGCACCCTGACCGTGCCGCTGTCGGAGCAGGTCGAATTCTACGCCACCCCCGCCGTGACCCACCGCTCGAGCCTGTTCTTCGAGCTGCCCAACAACCCCGTCACGTCGCAGGGCCCCGTCACCCTCGTCAACCTGCGCGCCGGCTTCCAGCACCCCGAAGGCCGCTGGCAGGTCACCGGCTTTGCCACCAACCTCACCGACAAGAAGTATCTGCTCGATGCCGGCAACACCGGCGGGGCGTTCGGAATCCCGACCTTCATCCGCGGGCTGCCGCGCTTGTTCGGGGTGGAAGCACTTTATCGGTTCTAGCGCAGCGCGGCGCGCGTTTAGCGCAAGCTAAACGCCGACTCGCGCAAGCTCGGCCAGCGAGGCGGACAGCTTCGCTGGCCGAACTCGTCTGACGTGTGCCGCGGGCTTTGCCCGCGGCCCTTGCCTTTCTAATCGAAACGCCTGAAACCTGAGCCCTCCCATGCGCGTGATGGTCCTCGTCAAAGCCACCCCCGCCAGCGAAACCGAGTCGATGGACCCCACCTGGGCCGCGCAGATGATGGCCGCCATGGACCGCTACAACGACGATCTCCGCGCCGCCGGCATCCTCCTCATGGCCGAAGGCCTCAAGCCCAGCGCCCACGGCCAGCGCGTCACGATGGACGGGGACAGCCGCAAGGTCGTCGAAGGCCCCTTCCCCGATCCGGAAACCCTCATCGCAGGCTTCTGGATCTGGGAGGTGAAGGACATGGACGAGGCCATGGCCTGGGCACTCCGCTGCCCCAACCCTATGCCGACAAGCAGCGAAATCGAAGTCCGCCCCTTCTACCGATCCGCCCGCAGCGCCGGCACCTCGGCCACCGGCAACGTCCACACCTGGATCAGCCCCGCCCGCTGCCCCTTCCAGCCGCGCGTGCTCGAAAACACGAGGTCCTTGCCATCGGGCGTGGTCGTCGCGCCAAAATCCTCGGCACTCGAATTGACCGCGGGGCCGAGGTTGACCGGCGCCACCCACACGCCATCCACCTTGCGCGACACGAAAATATCCGAGCCCCCCGCACCGCCACGGTCGGGATAGGCGAGCAGCATCAGCAGGCCATCGGTCGATACATGCCCCATGGTGTCCAGCCCCTTGCCATTGATCGGCGCCGGCAGCGGCCGCGCGATGCGAAAACCACCCTTGCCATCGGCCGGCGCCACATAGACATCGCGGCTGCCGACACCATCGATGCGCTCCGTCCAGAAATACAGGTCTCCCGCCGCCGTCAGCACCGGCGTATTCTCGTTGTGGAAATACAGCGTCTTCGCAATCGCCCCGGCCCTCGGGCGGTTGATGTCGGCGGTGTCGAACGGCACCGGCACCGCCGCCGGCGTCGTCAGGTCGAGCCGATACAAGTCGAAATCCTCGTTGATCAGCAGCCCCGCCCGGTCCGCCCTTGCCACCGACCAGGAGAACAGCAGCGACCGGCCATCGGGTGACACGCTCGGAAAATCCACCCGCGCCGGCGTGCCATTGGCCGAGTTGCCGTCCCCGGCCAACGTCACCCGGCTGCCCGCCCGCCATACCCCATCGGCCTTGCGCGCCACCGTCAACCGCTGCGGACAGTCGCCGATCTCTGCGCAGTCGCTCTGCGCGAAATACGCCGTCCGGCCATCCGGGCTGAACCCCGGTGTCAGCGTGATCTGCCCGTCACGGCTGATCACCCCCACCGCCAACCGCTCGGGCGCCGCAACCGCAGGTCCTGCCAGCACCAACGCCACACTCAACATCAACCGCTGCATCAAACTCTCCCTTGTCGATGCGCCATCCCTACCACCGCCGTGCCTTGCCAATCCCGCCTGATAACGCCATTTATTCGGCGTTATTCGTCACCTGGCGCCAATCGGCGGCGTTTTTCGCAAGGCCCTCCATGATCGACAGCTTCGACCGCAAACTCTTGGGCCTCGTCCAGCGCAACACGCTGCAAACCCATGAGGCACTCGGCGTAGCCATCGGCCTTTCCCCAAGCGCCGTCCGCCGGCGTCTCGCCCGGCTGCGCAGCACCGGCGTCATCATCGCCGATGTGGCCATCGTCGAGCCGGCACAGCTCGGCGTCAGCGTCATCGTTTCAGTGCGGATGGAGGAGGAGAGCCGCGAATCCTACGCCGGCTTCAAGGCGCGGATGGTCGCCGATCCGCACATCAGCCAATGCTACACCGTTGCCGGGCCTGTCGATTTCATGGTCATCGGCCATTTCGGCGATCTCGCCGCCTATGAACGCTGGATCGATGCCAACATCCTCGCCGAACCCAGCATCGCCCGGTCAGACACGGCGATTATCTACTCGCGCATCAAGTTCGAGACTGCCATCGCCAATTCAGATCAACCAGAGTGACTGCAGCTCGCGCACCATCCCCAGCGGCAGCGCGTCGTCATCCCCCGCCGCCCCCAGGTCGGGCGGTGTATCGGCCGCCGCCAGATACCGCCACCCCTGATGCGCCTTCTTCGGCACCGGCTGCACCGTAATCGGGCCGGGAGCGAGGCCTATCCGGCACTTCGTCCCCCAGGGCGTCTCTACCATGGCAAGCGACAGGATCGGCTGCCGCGCCACGATCCGGTGCTTGATGATCCAGAACAGCGAACCGCCGACCAGTTCTTCGGCGCGCTTTGGCATGTAGCGCGTCAGGCTCGCCGCTTCCGCCCCCCAGCGCTCGCCCTGCAATCGCGCCAGTGTTTCCACATCCGCGCAACCGACGGCAACCTTGGTCAGATGCAGCATCAGCCCCGGATCACCCAAGATATTCCACGCCCACCAGCGTCGCCAGCCCCAGGAACAGGAAGAAGCCCATCGAATCGGTGATCATCGTCACGAAAACGCTCGAGGCCACCGCCGGATCGGCATCGAAGCGCTCGAGCGTCAGCGGCACCATCACCCCCGCCAGCCCCGCAATCACGATGTTGAACAGCATCGCAAACGCAATCACCCCGCCCAGCACGGGATTGCCGAAAAACGCCGTCGTCCCCATCGCCATCAGCGCCGCCAGTGTCAGCCCGTTGAGCAGCGCCACCCTGATCTCGCGCCAGATCGTCCGCCGCGTGTTCGCCTCGGTCAGCTGGTTGGTCGCAAGGGCGCGCACCGTCACCGCCATCGTCTGGTTGCCGGCATTGCCCCCCACGCTCGCCACGATCGGAGAAAGCGCCGCCAGCGCCACCAGCGCCTCGATCGAATCCGAAAACAATCCGATGATCGTCGCCGAGATGATGCCCGTCGCCAGGTTGGTCACCAGCCAGCGCGAGCGCGTGCGATAGGTGGAGAACACCGGCTCGTTGATATCGCCATCGCCGGCACCCGAAAGCTTGAGCACATCCTCGCCCGCCTCCTGCTGGATGATGTGCACCACGTCATCGACGGTGATCACCCCCACCAGCCGGCCACCGCTATCCACGACCGCCGCCGAAATCAGCGCATATTTCTGGAACTGCAGCGCCACCTCCTCCTGGTCCATGTCGACCGGGATCAGCGTCTGCTCGCGCTGCATGATATCCGCCACTGCAATGTCGGGCGGCGTCGTCAGCAGCCACGAAAGCCGGATCGTGCCCACCGGCCGCCGCGCCGGATCGACAACGAAAATCTCCCAGAAGTCGGTCGCCGGGTCGGTGACGGCGCGCACATGCGCCACCACCTCGGCAATGCTCATCGTCTCGGGCACCGCCACCAGCTCGCGCTGCATCAGTCGCCCGGCGGATTCTTCCGGAAAGGTGAGCGCCGCCTCGATGTCGGCACGGTCGGCCGGCGCCAGCGCATCGAGCACCTCGCGCTGCTCATCGGCCTCCATGTCCTCGATGATCGCCACCGCATCATCGGTGTCGAGCCGCGTCATCACCTCGGCGACTTCGCGCGCACTCATTTCCGCCAGCACATCGTCGCGCACATAATCGTCGAGCTCGGCGATGACCGCGGCATCGAGCGCATCGCCGATCGCAACTGCAAGCAGCCCGCGCGTCGTCTCGGGCACCAGCGCAAACAGATCGGCGATATCGGCCGGGTGCAGCGGCGCCACCAGTGCGCGCGCCCCCTCGAAATCCTCGGCCTCGATGGCGGCAACCACCGAGCCGACAAAGCTGCCGCTCAGCCGCCCCTCCTCAAGAGCATCGCGTGGGCACTCCGCCTCGTTCAAGATCTGCGGTTCCGCCACCCTTGCCCCATAACGCGGCAGCGGTGCAGCCGCCACCCTTCCCCACCCCCTGTGGCCTCGCTACACTGGCGCTCCGGGGGAACCACCATGACTGCCATTGCCCTTGTCGCCCTGCTGTTCTGCGGCACCGCCATGCTCGGCGGCTGGCTCGCCTTCCAGTTCTGGACCGGCGGCAAGCCCTTCAAGGGCGCCAGCGCCGTCCACCTCATCATCGGCGCCGCCGGCCTCGAAGGTCTGGCCCTGCTACTGCGCGGCGCCCCCGATGGCACCCGCGCCCCTCTCGGCGATCTCGGCCCCTACGCCGGCTTCGGCCTCGCCATCGCCTTCATGTCGGGCCTGTTCATCCCGCTCATCGCCAAGCCACGGCCCGGTGCCGCCACCCCCGCCATCATCGCCCATGCCAGCATCGCCACCATCGGCCTCGGCGCCCTGCTCATCTGGCTCATCCGCGCCTGATCCGATCAGGGCAGCAGCAGCGACCCATCCCCATAACTGTAAAACCGATACCCCTGCTCGATGGCATGCGCATAGGCCCCCCGCATTACCTCGGTGCCCATCAGCGCGCTCACCAGCATGAACAACGTCGATTTCGGCAAATGGAAGTTCGTCACCAGCCCATCGATCGCGCCGAAGCGATAGCCCGGCGTGATGAAGATGGCGGTATCCCCCGAAAACGCCCCGATCCGCCCGCCAGCCACCGCCGATTCCAGCACCCGCAGCGACGTCGTCCCCACCGCCACCACCCGCCGGCCGGACGCCCGCGCCGCATTCAGCCGCGCCGCAACGTCCGCCGGCACCTCGCCCCATTCGCTGTGCATCACATGGTCTTCGGTCCGCTCGGCCTTCACCGGCAGAAACGTCCCCGCCCCCACATGCAGCGTCACCACCTCGCGCCCCACCCCGCGCGCCGAAAGCGCGTCCCACAGCGCCGGCGTGAAATGCAGCCCGGCGGTGGGCGCCGCCACCGCCCCGTCCTTTGCGGCATGCAGCGTCTGGTAATCCTCGGCATCGCGCGCATCGACTGCCCGCTTCGAAGCGATATACGGCGGCAGCGGCATCGCACCTGCCGCCATCATCGCCGCCTCCACCCCGCCATCAACGCCATTATCCGCCTCGAAGCGCCACAAAACCGCCCCCTCGGGCCCCATCTCCTCCACCACGCCAAACAGTCCGGACCCGAAATCCACCCGGTCCGCCACCGCCAGCCGCCGCACGTTCTTCACGAACGCCCACCAGCGCGCCGCCCCCTCGCGCTTGTGCAGCGTCACCCCCACAGTCGCTTCACCGCGTCGCCCCCGAAACTGTGCCGGTATCACCCGCGTGTCGTTCACAACCAGCACATCGCCCGGCTGCAACCTCGCCGGCAGATCGCGCATCACAAGGTCGGCAAGCCCGCTGCCGCGCACTTCGAGCATCCGCGCCGAATCCCGGGGCGATACGGGCCGCAACGCAATCCGTTCGGCCGGCAGTTCGAAGTCGAAATCACTCACAAGCATGGCGCGGCTCTACGTTGAAATTTCGCGCACGAAAATGCGAAAAAACAAAGCAAAACGACGGAGCACATGCCGCCCCGGCGCCGTTGCTGCCGTTCGGCCCAAACCAGCCACGGATGCGACGCCAACGCTTGCTTACCCAAACAAGAAATATGCGCTACTTTACGAAACCGTCGGATTGTTCGGCACCTGCAAGGCGAGATGAACCATGTTCGACGAGTTCGGTTTTCCAGGCGACGTCCACCTGCTCGACGCAGCGCCCATTCTTGCCACCTTTGTCTATTGCAGCCGCGCCGCCGAAGGCGTCGACGACGCTGAGGTGGGCCGCATCATCGAATGGTCGCAGCGCCGTAACACCTCTCGCGATATCACCGGGGTTCTGGTGTTCGGCAGCGGCGTCTTTTTCCAGTGGATCGAGGGGCCACCGGTCGAGGTCGAAAAGTTGATCGCAAGCCTTCATGGTGATTCGCGCCATCACGATGTCGTCGCGCTTGACCGGAGCGTGGAAAAGCGCGATCGCCTGTATCCGGACTGGCAGATGGAGCGGGTTGGAGCAGAGGACATTCGCGCGGTGCTGCAGGACGCACTCGAAAGCAGCGAAAACAAGAACAACATCGCTGCTCTGCAACGAATCCTCCAGCACCTCGATTCAGGTGCGCTCGAAACATTCGGGCGGGTCTGATCCGGTCAGCAAGCCCAGTTCAGCAAACTCAGGTCAGCAAGCCCGGGCCCCGAATTGCTCAACCTCGGGGGACAGGCCAACTGCAGACTTGGTAACGCTTCCGCACCTTTCTGCTCGCGCCTGGCCAGAGCATGAGGGCGACCGGTCACTCGGAGCGCGTCTCCGGCCCCGCTAGCCCCGTCCCCGCCACCCCCGGCCCCGCCAGCCCAAGCGCCTTTCCGTCCAGCCCGAGTTCGCGCAGCAAATTGTCCACGATCGGCGCCTGTGCCCGATAGCGCAGCGCCGCGGTCATCGCCGCATCGGCCAAATTGCCATCCCCAGCACCACCACTGCCAGCACCACCACTGCCTGCGCCACCACCCCCGCCGCCGCCGCCGCCAAGCCCTTCCACCTGCACGATCCTGATGCTGTCGATCGCCTCCATCGGCTTGGCCGCCTCGCGGATGATCTCGGGCAGCACCTTCAGCAGAGCCAGCTTGGTCTGCATCGAAACCTGCTCGTCCGAAAGCAGGTTCGCCGCCTCGTTGAGGGCCTTTTGCCCCTCGGCATCCACCTCGAACCGCGCACGAATGCCCTCGGCGGTCAGCTTCGCCGCCTCGGCCTCACCCTCCGCCTCCAGCCGCACCGCCTCGGCACGGTTGCCCGCCGCCGCCTTCTCGGCCTCCGCCGCCACCTTGATTCCGATCGCCATGCGCTCGGCCTCCTTGGCCGCTTCGATCAGCTCGATCAGCTTGGCACGCTCGGCAATCTCGTTCTCGCGCGCCGTCACCACCCGCTCCTCGGCTGCCACCGCCTCGGCGCGCGCCTTGTCGGCCTCGGCCTTGGCCTGGCTCTCCTCGCGGCTCTTGTTCTGCACGGCAATCTGGCTTTCCTGCCGCGCGATCGCCACCGATTGCTCCTGCGCAATCCGCGCCTGCGCCACCGCCCGGTCCGCCTCGATCTGCGCGCCGTCCACCATCTGCTTGGCGCCGATCTTCGCCTGCTCGGCCTCGCGGCCACGTTCCGCCTGCTGCTGCGCAATCTCCGCCGATTGCGCCGCCCGGCGGATCTGCAGTTCGCGCTCCTGCTCTATCCGCGCAAACTCGGTCTCGCGCTGCAAATTCAGCCGCTCGCGCTCGGCCTCCAGGTTCTTGGTCTCGATCTGCACCCTTGTGTCCTGCTCGATGTCGTTGCGCGTCTTGCGGCGCAGCTCGATCTGCTCGGTCGGCTTGGTCAGCCCCTCGGCATCAAAGGCGTTGTTGGCATTGAAATGCTCGATCGAGGTCTGGTCGAGCCCGGTCAGCGAAACGCTCTCCAGCTCCAGCCCGTTCATCGAAAGATCGGCTGAAGACACCTGCTGCACCTTCTGCACAAAGTCCGACCGCTGTTCATGCAGCTGGTTCATCGTCATCCCCGCCGCCACCGAGCGCAGCGCATCGACGAACTTGCCCTCGATCAGCTCCTTCAGCGCCTCGGGCCGCATCGTGCGGTTTCCCAGCGTCTGCGCCGCCGTGGCGATGCTCGCCATGTCGGGCTTCACCCGCACATAGAATTCCGCCTTCACATCGATGCGCATCCGGTCCGAGGTGATCAGCGCATCGGCATTGCGCCGCTCCACCGGCAGCCGCACCGTGTTCATGTTCACCGGCATCGTCTCGTGGAGCACCGGCAGCACCAGCGCCCCGCCGTTGATCACCACCTTCTCCCCGCCAAAGCCGGTGCGCACGAAGCCGATTTCCTTCGATGCCCGCCGATAGAGCCGCGCCACGATCAGCCCCAGCACCAGCAGCGTGACCAGAATCACCAGCCCGCCGCCGCCAAGCAAGATCAGCGCATCGCTGCCGCCATCATTCACAGGCACCAGGTCATTCATCAGCCATTCCTCGCTTCGCCAAAGGGATCAGGGTCGACTTCCACAACGCGGAAGACATCACCCTCGCGCGCCACCACCAGCAGTTCGGCGCGCTCATCATGCGCATCCCCCGCCACCGGTTCCACCATCACGAAATGCGCCTGGCCATGCACATCGGCAACCCGCGCCCGCGCCGGGCTGCCCGGCCGCGCCACGCCGACAACAATCCGCGCACGGCGCCCGACAAGGCTGTCGAGCGACACGGCGGTCGTCTCGTCACGCGGCAGGATCGGTGCCAGCAGTCGCCCCGCCAGCCGCGTGCCCGGCAGCGCCAGCACCGCCGCCGCCGGCACCGCCGCCACCCAGGGCAGCACGCCGCCCGCCAGCGCCAGCGCCGCCTGCTGCAACGCCAGCCCGACCATCCCGAACACCGCCAGAAACACCACCAGCAGCATCAGCAACGGCAGCCGACCAACGTTGAGCCAGTCGAACCCCCGCCCATCGCGTCGGCATCGGCATCCGCATCAAGGCCGATCGCCTGCACCGCTCCCACGGCCGTCATCGCCACCAGCGCCAGGCTGAAGGCAACAACATCACCATCGAGCAGAAAATCGAGCATCAGCACCCCTAGCGCCGATACAATAACGACCATCAGCCTGCCGGCAACCGAAACCGGTCGCGCAGTAATGCCGCAATCAAACTTGCAATATCAAACGCGCAACCAGCGCCTCATCGCTCCGGCGGAACACCCGCAACAAGCGCCGGCGCCGTTGCCACGGTCGGCGCGTCCACTGCCGGCGTCGCCAATACCGGCGGCGGTGGCGGCGGCAGCTTGTCGCTCCCCAGCGAAGCCTTGACGATCCGCGTCGGCGTCTCCGGCGGCTCGCCCTTCTCGATCGCATCCACCCACTTCATGCCGTCGATCACCCGACCCCAGATCGTGTAGTTCCGGTCGAGCTTCATCACCGGCTGGAAGACGATATAAAATTGGCTGTTGGCGCTGTTCTTGTCCTGCGCCCGCGCCATCGCCACAGCCCCGCGCACGTGCGGCAGTTCGTTGAATTCCTCCTCGATATCGGGAAGCTCCGATCCGCCGGTGCCTGTGCCGGTCGGGTCGCCACCCTGCGCCATGAAGCCGTCGATCACCCGGTGGAAGATCGTCCCGTCATAAAAGCCCTGCCCCACCAGCGACTTCACGCGCTCGATGTGCTTCGGCGCCGCGTCGGGCCGCATCGCGATCCGCACGCGGCCGCCATTCGAAAGGTCGAGCACCAGCACATTGGCCTCATCCACCTGCGCCAGCATACCGGGAATGTTGGTCGGCGCCGACATCTTCGGCAGCTTGGCCGGCGCCTTCAGGTCGGCCGGGTTCGGCTTCTGCGCCATCGCCGGTACGGCCAGCCCGAGTGCCCCGAGCAGTATCATCGCCTTGCGCATCATTCGCTACCCTTGCGTCCAATCACATCGACGCGTGCCCGCACCTCGGCCGCCACCGCCGGGCTGACGAACTTGCCGATGTCACCACCATAGATCGCAATTTCCTTGACCAGACGTGAAGCGATCGGCTGCAACGCTACATCGGCCATCAAAAACACCGTCTCGATGGCATTGTTGAGCTGCTGGTTCATCCCGGCCATCTGGAACTCATACTCGAAATCCGCCACCGCACGAAGCCCGCGCACGATCACGCTCGCCCCCTGCCGCTCGGCAAAGGTCATCAGCAACGCATCGAACGCCACCACCTCCACGCCCGGGATGTCCGCCGTCTCGCGCAAGATCTGCGCCTTGCGCTCATCCAGCGTGAACATCGGCGATTTGGAGGGGTTGGTCGCCACGCCGATCACCAGCCGGTCGACCAGCTTGGCACCGCGGCGAATGATGTCCATATGCCCGAGCGTCACCGGGTCGAAGGTGCCCGGATAAACACCGATGCGGTCCATGCTCACCGGTCCCGCTCGATGGCAAAGCGCGCAATCGCCCGCAGCAGATCGGCTTCCTGCCCGAAGCTCGCCAGATGCAGGATCGCCTGGTCGATGAGCATCTGCGCCTGCGTCCGCGCCCGTTCCAGTCCCAGCAACGAGACGAACGTCGCCTTGCCTGCATCGGCATCCTTGCGCAGTGCCTTGCCCGCGGCCGCCTCGGAGCCCTCCACATCGAGCAGGTCATCGGCAATCTGGAACGCCAGCCCCAGGTCGCGCGCATAGCCCCTGAGCGGCGTCCGCTGGCCCTCGGCAATTCCGCCCATGATCCCGCCGGCCTCCAGGCAGAAGCCAATCAGCGCCCCGGTCTTCAACTGCTGCAACCGCGTCACTCCGCTCAGGTCATACAGCGCATCGCCCGCCACCAGGTCCATCATCTGCCCGCCGGCCATGCCCATCGCCCCCGATGCCGCCGAAAGCGCCTGGATCAGCTCCAGCCGCACGAACGGGTCTTCATGCGTCGTCACATCGGCGAGGATGTCATAGGCCAGGTCGTGCAGCGAATCGCCTGCCAGCACCGCAGTCGCCTCGTCGAAGGCCTTGTGCACCGTCGGCTTGCCGCGGCGCATGTCGTCATCGTCCATGCACGGCAGGTCGTCGTGGATCAGGCTGTAGACATGGATGCACTCGATCGCCATCGCCACCCGAAGCGCCCGCTCGCGGTCGACATGAAAGAGGTCGCAAGATGCCACCACCAGCAGCGGCCGCATCCGCTTGCCACCGCCGATCGCGGCATGGCGCATCGCCTCGAACAGCCGCGCCCGGCTGTCCTCGGGCACCGGCAACATCCGGTCGAACCGCTGGTCGATCGCCTTGCCGATCGCATCGAGCGCCGGTTTCAGCTTGAGCGATGCCCCCGGCATGCGGTCAGTTGCTCGCCGGCGCGTCAAACGCGCGCGTGCCGGTCGCCTCGCCGGAATCGCTCGCCACAATCGCTTCGATCCGCGCATTGGCCTGCGCCAGCTTCGCCTCGCAATGCGCCTTCAGCGCCTGCCCCTGCGCATAGAGCGCAATCGAATCCTCAAGGCTCGCAGCCCCGCTCTCCAGGCTGTGCACAATCGTCTCCAACCGCTTCAGCGCGTCCTCGAAGCTCAAGCCTTCGAAATTGCGGGCTTCGTTCCGGGCAGAATTCGGATCATCACTCATGCCCGGTTTCTGGACGGGTGACCCCCAACGGTCAACCCCGCCAGCAGCCGTGGTCGGCAAATCATGCCGTCACAGCCGCGCCAGCAGAAACGTCGTCGCGTCCTCCAGCACCGGCGCCCGCCCCCGAAACGGCTTGGAGAGCGCCAGCACGATCCCCACATGCCCCAGCCCGTCATATAGCCGGGTCTCGGCCACCGACCCCGCCGCCTGCAACGCCGCCGCCAGGTTGCGCGCATTGTGCGGCAGCACCGTATCGTCATCCAGCCCCTGCAGCAGCAGCACCGGCGGCCGCCCCGGCCCGGCAAAGCTGATCGGCTGCGTCGTCTTCAAATCCCGCACATGGCCGAACGCCCGGTCGGCCGCGCCATTGGGCTCGAACGGCAGAAAGTCATACGGCCCCGCCAGCCCGACCGCCGCCTTGATCGGCGAGGCATCCCCCAGCCAGCGCCGGTCCAGCGCCAGCATCAGCGCGATATGACCACCGGCACTGTGCCCCATCACCGCAATCCGCGCCGGGTCGCCGCCATGCTGCCCGATGTTCGCCGCCGCCCAGCGCACCGCCGCCGCTCCGTCCTCGACAAAATCCGGAAAGGCATGCGCCGGCACCAGCCGATAATCCGGCACCACCACCACAAAGCCGCGAGACGCCAGTGCACGCGCCGCAAAGCCGTAATCCTGCCGCCGCCCCGATGCCCAGCTTCCTCCATAGAAAAACACCACCACCGGATGCGGACCCGCAGCCTCGGGCGCATACACATCGAGCGCCTGGCGCGGATCGCCGCCGAAAAAGATGTCGCGCCCCGTCTGCCTTGTGTCGCCGTCGCCCGGGGTCACCGCATTGAGCCCGTTCAGCGCCTCGAACCGGGTGCAGCCGGCCAGCGGCAGCGCCACCGCCCCCAGCACCACCGCCCGGCGGCTGATCCTAAAGTCCGAGCGCATCGAGATCGGCCGTGACAGCGGCAAGTTCGGCATTGGCACTCACTTGTCTGATAATCGCATCGAGCGCGCGCACCTGCGCGTCGGCTGCAGTTTCCTCACGCACGTTCACAAGAAAAAAGTCCGATGCGCCAGCCGAAAAGCGCCGCCGCTCCGCCGCCGCCATCTCGAGCGCCCGCGCCTGCTCATCGGCCGCAAGTGTGCGCAACCGCACGGTCGCCTCCACCGCCACCGCCAGCCGCGTCACCTCGGCATTGATCTGGTCCTCGAGCAGCCGCCTCCGCTGCCGCTGCGCCTCGATCTCGGCATTGGTCTGCGCCAGCCGGCCGCGCGCCGCACTCTGCTGCAACGGCAGCGTGAAGCTGAAGCCCAGCTTGCCCTCGGTCGGCGTCCTCGACGAACCGCCGCGGCCCTCCGGCCCCAGGTCACGGCTCGCCTCCACCCTGAAGTCGAACTTGGGCAAAAAATTGTTCCTGTCGAGCGCCAGCCGGCTGCTCGATTGGCGAATGCGGATGTCGAGCATCCGCACATCGGGCCGCGCCGCGGCAATCGCCGCCGGGTCGAGCCCGGCCGTACCGCGCATCGGCAGCGGCGGCATGCTGTCCGGCAGCCGCCCGGTGCCGACGATGATCGGCCGCCCATCGGCATCGCGCAGATAGAGCGAGAGCGTCGCCGCCGCCTGTGCCAGCGCCTGTTCGGATTGCACCACCAGTGTCTGCCGCCGCAGGATGTTCTGCTCGTTCTCGGTCAGCAAAATGCGCGGCCGCGCCCCCTCCTCGACCTGCCGCCGAAAGTCCGCCTGCCGCTCCTGCGCCAGCGCCAGCAGGTCGCGATACACCTCCAGCCGCAGCCCGCTCGCCACCCAGTTGATATACGCCGAGAGCGCTGCCTGCTGCACGCCGATCGCGATCATCAGCCGGTCCGCCTCGGCAATCGCCACGTCCGCCTCGGCAAAGCTGCGCGCAAAGCGCCGCTCGTCGATCGCCCGGTCACGCAGCAGCGCAAAAACCGCCCCCGCCTTCACCTCGCCGGCGCGGTTGGTGAAATACTGGTCCTCGTATATCGGGAAATTCCCCGACGAGACACGGTAGCCGCCATAGGCATAGCCACCATTGTCCGGCAGCGGCCGCGTGATCGTGGCACTGGCAATCTGGCCATCATAAAAGCCCGCCACCCGCGACGTCGCATCGGCACTGAACACCGTGTCGAACGCCGCCTGCGCGCTCAGCACCCGGCCCTCCGCACCCCGCACCCGCGCCAGCGCCTCGAGCACCTGCGGCGCATGAAACCGCGCCGAAGCCAGCACCTCCGCCAGCGTCAGCGGCGCCGCCTGCGGTGCTGTCGCCACCGGCGATGCCGGCTGGCCCACAGCCGGTGTTCCGATCGCGAATGCCAACACCACTGCCCGCAAAAAGGCCTTATCCGCCATTGCCGCCCGCCGCCTGGCCGCTTCCCTGCGGGCTGGATGCCGGCGAGCCGCCCGCCGCACTGCCCGGCGCACTGCCCGAGGTAAACTGCAGCGGGAAGTCGTTGAGCAGGCGCCACCACTCGAACCAGATCTTCACCGTGTTCATCAGCACCCAGCCACGCACCGCAGCGCCCAGCCGCACCTGCGGCTCGCCCGGCCACGGGTCGCGGTCGGGGCTTTCCACCACCAGCACGCGGAACAGCCCGTTGGCCGACGCCGAAACATCCACCGCCTTCACCTCGCCGTCGAAAAGCCCCTTCGCCACCGAGGGCCAGCCCGAAAACTGGATCGCCGGCCAGCCCTCGAATTCCAGCCGCACCCGCCGGCCGGGGTGGATCAGCGGCACATCGCGGCCATCGACATAAAGCTCGACCACGCGCTCTGTTTGCTCGGGCACGAAGGTCGCCAGCACATCGCCGGTGTTCACCACCGTGGCGGTGTCGATCGCCGAAACCCGCATGATCCGCCCGGCGCGCGGCGCCGTCACCAGCTGCTGCGATTGCCGGCGAATATTGGTGTCGATCTTGTTGAGTTCGGCCTCGCTGCCGGCGATCCGGCTCCGGAACTCGGAGACCTTGATCTGCGCCAGCTCCAGGTCCCGCCGCGCCGCCAGCCCCTCGTCGAACAGCGTCCGTGTCCGCCCCACGTCAAGCTCCGCCGTCCGCATCGCCGCCCGCGTCGCCTCGATCTCCGCCAGCCGCTGGTCGCGCTCCGCCTTCAGCCGCTCCAGCAGCTGCGGGTCCATGTCCACAACCCGCGCAATCGGGTCACCCAGCTCCACATAGTCGCCATCGGTCACATGCCAGCGGTCGAGCCGCCCCGACACCATGGCGGTGATGTTGGTCTGCCGCGCCGCAGGGTCACGCGCAATCACCGTCCCGCTGCCCGGCGCCGTCTGCACCCAGGGCGTGAACGCCGCAAACAGGATCACGAACAATATGCCCAGCCCCACCATCCAGCCAGTCGCGCGCAGCACCCGCGGCGGATTGATCGAAGCCATCGTGGGAAATGATCTGGGGTCGGGCCGCAAGGCGTCGGGAGCAGGCGGCGCGCTCATTGCGTGGCCTCGCTGCGCAGCGCCGCAAACTCATCCCAGGTCTCGACGATCTGCTGCCCCTCGCAGCCGATCCACAGATAACCGTCGAGCCTGATCGCCTCCGGGCGGTTGCTGAAATACAGCACCGTCGTCTCCTCGCCTTCGAAATGCGCAAACACCCGGTCGAGCCAGCGCACCGGCACCGTGTCGTAAAGCGGGGAGAGCACCAGCACCTTGGGCCGGGCCATCACCGCCGCCGCCAGCTTCACCTGCATCGTCTTGGCCACCGACAGCGGATAGCCGGTAAAACTCATCCGCGTCTGCAAGCCATCCTCCAGCATCGATATCCGGTCCTCCAGACCCACCAGCCGCAGTGCGGCCAGCATCTCGGCCGGGTCGGCATCGGGGTCGGCCAGCTTGAGGTAATCCTCGATCGTGGTCTCGACGATGTTGGGCCGGTCAAGCACGGTGATGTCCGAGCGCAGCAGCAGCACATCGAGGCTGCCGATATCGACATCGCCGATCGCGATCAGCCCGGCATCGGGCTTCACCTGCCGCTTGAGCAGGTTCGCCATCCGCCGCTCCATGCTCGGCACCCCCTGTGCCACCAGCCGCATGCCGCCGGGAACGCTGAAATCGAGCAGGCACGGCCCGATCGGCAGCTCGGTCGCCACCCGCGAGAACACCAGCTCGCCCGATCGCACCGGATCGACGAGCCGGCGCGTCGGCTTGCCGGCCAAAATCTTGCCGCCCGGCCGTGTCTCCTGCGGGATGCTGTAGAGCAACGACAGCTCCTCCACCGAGGCCACCAGCTTGTAGAAATCGTCAAGATAGCCCGAGAGCTGCGAGATCCCCAGGAACACGCCGGACAGGATCAGCTCGGCGGCGACGAGCTGGCCGATCGAAAGCTGCTGCTGGATCACCAGCCAGCCGCCCAGCGCCAGCAGCCCCGCCGATGCCGCCGCATAGATGAAATACAGCGCCACCGTCTGCGGCAGCGTATAGCCATAGTGCCGGGCATGCGCCTTCACATAGCGCGCCGCCGCCGCTTCGGAGCGATCGATGGCATAATCGCGGTGATCCGCCGACTTGTAGAAGCCATCGGACGCTCCCACGCTCTCCAGCCATTCGGACGCACCATATTTCTCATGGCTGAGTGCCAGCGACGTGCGCATCGCACCGCCCCCCCATATCCAGAAGGCAATGATGACAAGCAGCACCACGACCGCATTGAACGCCAGAAATACCGGATGGTAGAAGCTGGTGACGACAAACCCGACCAGCGCCTGAAGGATCAGCGCAAAGGCGCCGATCAGCAGGGTCGGCACTGCCTTTTGCACCGACACCAGCTCGAAGAAGCGATTGAACAGCGAGATCCGCTGGCTGTCGGCAAAGTCGGGATTGGCGGCATTGATCGCGCGCAGGGTCATGTCCGCGACCAGCCGTGCCCCGAAACGGCGCCGGAACAGCTCCATCAGATGGTTGCGCAATACCGCAAGCAACCCTGAAAGCCCAAGCAACACGAACAGCACGAAGGACAGGGTGAACAGCGGCACCGGCAGCGCGGTATTGGCCACCGAATTGATCAGCACCTGCACCGATACCGGCAGCGCCAGCGACAACAGGCTGATGCCGAGCCCGTAAATGATCGCCAGCCAGAAGAAGTTCTTTTCCGGCCCCAGAATCGGCCCGAACCACGCAAATACCTCGCGTAACGTCATCAACGGGGCATTCGAGGCAGCCATTGTTTTCCCGACTGGATTGGTTGTGATTTCTCCGCCCTATGTTGGGAACCGATGTTCCATCCCGCAAGGCCCACCCCAAGATATTTTATGTCACGCCATGGCTCAGTTCGCCGGCGCAGCCGCGCGCTCCGGCCGCGGCCCGTTGCTGTTGTCCGCGACCATGCAATCGGTGCACCGTATCACCCGCACGATCACCCTGTGCCTGGCTCCGGTGTAGGGCCGCGCCACGTTGCCCGTTATCTCGCAATCCCGGCAATCATAGATCGAGATGCCATGCGGAAAGCTCACTTCCGCCCGGTTGTCGATGAACTTGATCCGGTCGAACCCCGTCTGCCCCTTTTCCGGATGGTTGAACCCGGCAAAGCCCTGCGTCCGCCCCCGGGCCAGGCTGTCGCGCACCGTGATATCGGCCGTCGCCCCGCTCGGCGGGCTCCAGAGCTGCACGCAGTCGGGATGCGCACCGGGCGACGGATCGAAGTCATGGCATTCGATCCGCTCCACCAGCACCCGCTGCGCCGCCGCGATGTTGATGCCATCGCTGGTCATCCGCTCGAAGCGCAGGTCGCGCGCCACCACATCGGTCGAGTGCGAGATGATCAGCCCCGTGCGTGCATCGGCAAACCGGCCGCCGCGAAACTCGACATGGCTCGATCCCTTGATCATCGCGCCATAGCCGGTCTGCAAGTCGCCGCCGCCGGCGGAAGGGATGCTGCGCCTGCCGTTGGCATCGAACCGCGTCATCTCGGCCGCCGCACCGCCATCGGGTGCTGCCGCACGCGTGCCGCCGAACTGCCCGCCCACCACATCGATGCCCGAGGAATCGATCAGGAACAGCCGCATCTTCGCATCGCCGGCCTCCAGCGTCAGCCGCGGCAGGAAGCGCTTGTCCTTGATCGTCACCCGCCCATAATCGCCCGGCGCAAAGCGCACGACATCGCCAGCTTCGGCCTGTCCGAGCTGGCGGGAAGCCGTTTCCGGCGTGGCCATCAGCACCGCGGCTGCAAGCATGGCGGCGATCGACATGGGTTGATCCTCTCTTTTCGCACGCCCCCGGCACCAACGGGGATAGACGGAACCCCCCGATTTTTCAATGCAGGCGCCCTTCAGTCCAGAAGCGCCAGCCCCCGCGCCACATGCGCCACCATCGCGCCGATCTCGTCCTCGCTGATGATCAGCGGCGGCGAAAGCGCGATGATATCCCCCGTCGCGCGCGCCAGCAGCCCATGGTCGAACAGATGCCGGAACAGCGCCTGCCCCCTCGCACCCGGCGCTCCGGCACGCGGCGCCAGCTCGATCCCCGCCACCAGCCCCAAGGTCCGGATATCGATCACATACGCAGGCCCGGCCAGGCTGTGCAGCGCTGCATCCCAGGCCGGCGCCAGCGCCGCTGCGCGCGCGAACAGCCCCTCGTCACGATACACATCGAGCGTCGCAATCGACGCCGCGCACGCCAGCGGATGCGCCGAATAGGTATAGCCATGGAACAGCTCGATCCCCGGCGCATCGCCGGCGGCATCGATCAGCCCGTCATAAATGCTGCGCGCACACGCCACCGCCCCCATCGGCACCGCGCCATTGGTGATGCCCTTGGCCAGCGTGATCATGTCCGGCGTCACCCCGAACGCTTCCGCCGCCGTCGCCGCCCCCAGCCGCCCGAAGCCGGTGATCACCTCATCGAAGATCAGCAATATCCCGTGCCGCGTGCAGATCTCCCGCAGCCGCTCCAGATAGCCGACCGGCGGCACCAGCACGCCGGTCGATCCCGCCAGCGGTTCCACGATCACCGCGGCAATCGTGTCCGCCCCGTGCAGCGCCACCAGCCCCTCCAGCGCATCCGCCCGCTCGGCGCCATGCTCCGGCTGGCCATGCGAAAACGCATTCCTCACCGGGTCATGCGTGCTCGGCAGATGGTCCACCCCCGGCAGCCCCGGCCCGAAGGCACGGCGGTTGGGCATGATCCCGCCCACCGACAGCCCGCCGAAGCCGGTGCCATGGTATCCCCGCTCGCGCCCGATCAGCCGCGTCCGGCTGCCCTCGCCGCGCGCCCTATGATACGCCAGCGCGATCTTCAGCGCCGTATCCACCGCCTCCGATCCCGAATTGGCAAAGAAGATCCGGTCGAGCCCCGGCGGCATCAGCGCGCCCACCCGCGACGCCACCTCGAACGCCAGCGGATGCGCCAGCTGGAAGGTCGGCGCAAAGTCCATCTCCGCCGCCTGCGCCTGGATCGCCGCCACGATCCCCGGCCGCCCATGCCCGGCATTGACGCACCAGAGCCCGGCGGTGCCATCGAGCAACTGCCGCCCCTCCGGCGTCCAGTAATGCATCCCCTCGGCGCGCGAGAGCAGCCGCGGGTTCGCCTTGAAATAGCGGTTGTCGGTAAACGGCAGCCAGAGCGAATCCAGGTCGTTGGTCCGCATCAGAGCAGCGCTGCAATCCGCGCGTCGAGCGATTCCGGCGTTGTGGTCGGGGCAAATCGCTCGATCACCCTGCCGTCACGCCCCACCAGGAATTTGGTGAAGTTCCACTTGATCGCTTCCGACCCCAGCAGCCCGGGGGCCGCCTTCTTCAGCGCCTTCCACAACGGATGCGCGCCCTCGCCGTTCACCTCCACCTTGGCGAACATCGGAAAATCCACATCGAACTTCGTCGAGCAGAAGCTGGCGATCTCCACCTCGTCCCCCGGCTCCTGCGCCCCGAACTGGTTGCACGGGAAGCCGATCACCGCAAAGCCCTTGTCCCGATACTTTGCATGCAGCGCCTCCAGCCCCGCATATTGCGGCGTGAAACCGCACTTCGATGCCGTATTGACGATCAGCAGCACCTTGCCACCCCATTCCGCCAGCGTCGTGTCGCGGCCATCGATCGTCTTCAGCGGGTGGGCAGAAAGGTCGGTCATTCATTCGTCTCCGTGAGGTCCAAAGCTGCGCTGAAATGGCGCCGGCACAGTGCCACATAGCGTTCATTGCCGCCAATCTCGGTCTGCTGGCCCTCGGCCACCGCCCGCCCCGCGGAATCGATCCGCAGGTTCATGATCGCCTTGGCGCCACACGCACACACCGCCTTGATCTCCGACAGCACATCGGCAATCGCCAACAGCCCCTGCGACCCCTCGAACAGCCGCCCGCGAAAGTCCGTCCGCAGCCCATGGGCCAGCACCGGAATCCGCAAATCATCGGCAATCCGCGCCGCCTGCCACACCTGCGCCGCGGCCATGAACTGCGCCTCGTCGATTAGCACGCAATGCACCGTGCGCACCGCGTGTTCTGCCGCCACCACCGCAAACAGGTCGGTCCCGGCCCCGAACGGCGTCGCCGCCGCCTCGATGCCGATCCTGGATGCAATCAGCCCTGCCCCCGCCCGGTCATCGATCCCGGCGGTGAACAGCATCGTGTGCATGCCGCGCTCACGGTAATTGAAGCTCGCCTGCAGCAGCATCGTCGATTTGCCGGCATTCATCGAGGCATAGTAGAAATAGAGCTTCGCCATGCCGGCTTGTCGGCGGGTGAAAGAGGGGCGTCAAGAGCATGGAACCGATCATCATCAGGCCGGCGTGCGCCGCCGAAGTGCCCGCTCTCGAAGCCCTCATCGCCGCCTCGGCCCGCGCGCTGGGCCCGCCCTTCTACACACGGCAAGAAACCGAAGCCGCCATCACCCATGTCTTCGGCGTCGATTCAGAGCTTGTCGCCGATGGCAGCTACCTCGTCGCCGAGCGGGCGGGCGCCCTCGCCGGCTGCGGCGGCTGGAGCCGGCGCACCACGCTTTTCGGCGGCGATCGCTACGCTGCGCGCGAATCGGGCCTGCTCGATCCTGCCACCGACGCCGCGCGCATCCGCGCGTTTTTCGTCGCCCCCGCCTTCGCCCGCCAGGGCGTCGGCGATGCCCTGCTCCGCGCCTGCGAAAATGCCGCAGCCACCCATGGCTTCACCCGCACCGCGCTCATGGCCACCCTCCCCGGCGAGCCCTTCTACGCCGCCCGCGGCTATGTCCCGAGCGCAGCGGTCACCCTCGATCTCGGCGGCACCCCTGTCCGCTTCGTCCCGATGGACAAGCCGCTAGCATAATCGCCTGTTGCCGGATTGCCACAATCCGTGACTGAATCGAACCGCAAGCGGGGCATGGCTTGCAATAATCCATCAATTGAGCCCTGATCAAGGTGCAGGCATGGCGGCTTGTGGCGGCATAAGACCGCTCATCGCCATTGTGGTTTGCCTGGGGGAAGGGAAAAATTGCTGCCCGTGTCATCCGGCACGGCAGTCGAGTTGGTACACACGGTAACACCCGTGTGGACCGTTGTGTTTTACATCGAGGGGCCAAAGATGACGCAAGCGAATTTCCTGAAAATCCATTCGACAGCGGTGCGCGAGGCATCGCTCGCGGCGCTCGCCGCAGCCAGCCTCATGGCCCTGCCATCCGCCGCCGCCGCCGCCCAGACTGTCGAAACCGCCCAGGCCGAACCCGATGATGTCGGCGCGCAGATCATCGTCACCGGCACCCGCCGCACGGACCGGACCGTTGCCGAGAGCCCGGTACCGATCGACGTCTTCAGCGCCGACGACATCAGGGTTCAGGCCTCGCCGCAGCTTCAGACGATCCTCAAGAACCTCGTCCCCTCGTTCAACCAGAACCGCAACTTGCTCGGCGACGCGTCGGCCTTCGTCCGTCCGCCAAACCTTCGCGGCCTTCCTGCCGACCAGATCCTTGTACTCGTCAACGGCAAGCGCATGCATCGCTCGGCGCTGGTGCAGGTCACCGGCGGCGCGCTGAACGCCGGCGCCCAGGGTGCCGATCTGTCGCAAATCTCCGCACCCGCCATCGGCCGCGTCGAAATCCTGCGCGATGGCGCCGCTGCACAATATGGATCGGATGCCATCGCCGGCGTCATCAACATCGGCCTCAGCCGTGAAGACAGCGGCTACACCGTCAACGCCCGATACGGCCAGACCTATATGGGCGACGGTGAGGATCTTCAGATCAGCGCCAACGCCGGTTTCAAGCTCGGTGATGGCGGCTTCTTCAACATCACCGGCGAGTTCATCGATCAGCGCGTCTGGGATCGTTCGGCCCAGCGCCCCGAAATCGCCCCGCTCATCGCCGCCGGCATCACGCCGCCGCGCCCCACCGGCAACCGCCTCGGCCAGCCGGAAAATCGCGCCTATCGCGTCGTCTGGAACTCGGAAATCCCGGTCGGTGACGGCGATGCCGTCTATCTGTTCGGCAACTATGGCTGGCAGCGCCAGGGCAACGACTTCAACTATCGTCGCCCGATCGGTGTGGTCGCGCCCGACATCCCGCTGCGTCCCGGCACCGGCAACCTCGGCAAGTCGATCCCGACCGCCTATCTCGATCGTATCGGCGTCGCTGCCGATGGCCGCCCGCTCTGGGATCTCAACGGCAGCACCTATGAAGCAAGCCAGACCTTTCCCAATGGCTTCGTTCCGTTCTTCGAGGCCACCAACGAAGACATGTCGGCCGTCGCCGGCTACAAGGGCACGACCGGCTTCGACCTGAACTATGATTTCTCGGCCGCCTTCGGGCGCAACCAGATCCGCTACTTCATGGGCGACACGCTCAACCCGTCGCTCGGGCCGGATTCGCCGAACGACTTCTATCTCGGCAAGGTCGTCCAGAACGAGTACAACCTGAATGCCGATTTCAGCTACGAGACCGAAGTCGGGTTCGCCAAGCCACTGTTCTTCGCCGGTGGTCTGGAGTTCCGCCGCGAGGCCTTCGAGGTCGGCATCGGTGACCGTGCGTCTTATGTCACCGGCCAATATGCCGTCCAGCTGCTCGCCACCCGCAACGCTGCGGGCACCGTGACCCAGCTGTTCAACGCCAACGGCACGCCGCGCCAGTCGACGCAGCCGGTCGGCGCCAACGGCTTCCCCGGCTTCGGTCCGGATTCGGCCGTTGAAGGGGGTCGTAACAGCTACTCCATCTACGGCGATGTCGAAGCAACGCCCGTCGATGGCTTCGATATCGGTGTCGCGGCCCGCTACGATTACTTCAACGATTTCGGCAGCACCTTCAACGGCAAGCTCACGCTGCGCTACGCCCCGAGCGACTTCATCGCCATCCGCGGTGCCGCCTCGACCGGCTTCCGCGCTCCAACACCCGGCCAGCAGTTCACCCAGAATGTGCAGACCGCCTTTCCCGGCGGCAGCCCGGTCCCGGTGGCCGTCGCCACCGCGCGTCCGGACAGCACGACTGCAGCCTATTACGGCGCCCAGCCGCTCGCTCCTGAAAAGTCGGTCAGCTTCTCCGGCGGCATCGTGATCACGCCCGGCTCGGGCTTCAACCTCACCGCCGACTATTACAACATCACCGTGCGTGATCGTATCGGCATCACCGGCCAGTTCGTGGTCACCGCCGCCGATCAAGCAGCACTGTTCGCAGCCGGCGTGCCGACCGCGTTCGATCTTGGCCGCGTCAACTACTTCACCAATGGCTTCAAGACCCGCACACAAGGCTTCGATGTCGTCCTGACGCACCGCGCCAACACCGATGCCGGCAACTTCAACACCAGCCTTGCGGTCAACTACAACAACACCAAGGTCATCGATCGCCGCACCATCAACGTCCAGCTCGTCGATCGCAACGTCAGCCAGGCGCTCATCGACGATGTTCGCAGAGGCAACATCGAAGAGTCACTGGCGCGCTGGCGTGCCGTGCTTGCCGAAACCTACACCAACGGCATGTTCGATTTCACCGGCCGTCTGAACTATTTCGGCAAGTTCACCACCTGGTTCGATACCGTCGGCATCCCGGCCGGCGCCGATGCCGCGGCCTTCCGCGCGCTGTACCCGGCGCCGTTCACCAAGACCTTCGGTTCCGAAGTCAGCTTCGATGCCGAGCTCGGGGTCACGTTCGCCGAGCGCCATCGCTTCGCCGTCGGGGTGGAAAACCTCTTCAACAACTATCCTGATCGCGAAACCCGCAACATCTACCCGTCCACTGGCGGCGCCGGCAACGGCTCGCAATATGCCGACAGCTCGCCGCTGGGGTATATGGGCGGCTTCTGGTATGTCCGTGCGCAGGTGAAGTTCTAAGCCCTTCGCCCGCAACACGGCTTGCACAACCGGGCGGCAGGGCTATCCTGCCGCCCGACTTGTTTTCACCACAAGAGAGGGGACCATCCATGAACAAATTCGCCATCGGGCTTGCCGCACTCGGCCTCGCTACCCTGCCCGCCGCTGCCTCAGCCCAGAATGTCGAGAAGATCGGCACCGCCGGCGGCCGCATCCTTTCCGGCGCCAAGGTCAAGGCCAGCGCCGAAACCCTCTACCTCTCCGGCAACCTCGCCTCGCCCGCCACCCAGGGCGGCAGCGACTATGGGGACACAAAGACCCAGACCGTCAGCACACTGAACAAGATCAAGGGCCTGCTCGCTGCCCAGGGCTATGAGATGAAGGACATCATCCGCATGGACGCCTTCCTCGTCGCCGCCCCGGGCATGGACGGCAAGATGGATTTCGCCGGCTTCAACGCCGGCTTCGCGGAGTTCTTCGGCACCACCGCTAACCCCACCACCGTCACCCGCACCACCATGCAGGTCGCAGCGCTGGCTGCCCCGCAGTTCCTGGTCGAACTCACCGTCATCGCCGCCAAGTGAAAAAGCCCACCTCCCCCCTCGGGGGGAGGTCGGACTCGACGCAGCCGGGCCGGGAGAGGGGCTCCCACGCGAAACCCTGATCCGGCGCTCAGTCCTTCGGCAACCGGTGCCCCATGAAGCTCGCCAGCACCACGCCGAACCAGCTGAACATCATCAATGTGCCACCGATCGGCGCAAACGCCGCAATCCAGCGCGGCGCCCCGAGTGCGAGCGCATAAAGATTGCCGGCAAACACCAGGCTGCCCAGTGCCAGCCCCCAGGCGCAGCGCCGCACCAGCAAATTGTCCTGCCACGCCAGCAGCGCGAACACCGCCGCCACATGCGGCAGCTGGAAAATCACCCCGATCATGATCCACTCACGCGCCTGCGGATCCTTGATCCCGTGCGCCGCGAACGTCCCAACCGTCAGGCAGAGAATGGCATTGAACGCGGCAATCGCCGGCAGGATCGAGGGCTTCATCCGCTCCTGATGCCCGCTCGGCCCAGCCGGCGCAACAGCGCGCTCAGCAGGCGGCCACGGCCCGCCGGCGGCGCATCGACGCGCCCACCAGTCCGAAGCCGGTGATCATCAGCGCCCAACTGCCCGGCTCGGGCAAAGCACCGACAGTCATCTTGCCACGCCCGAACAGCCCGTCAGTGCTGTAGACGTAATAGCCATAGCGGTCGCCGGCGAGCACCGAGAAGTTGATGTCTCCAAATTGGAACACGCCGCGCAGGCCATCATCATCGGAAAGCTGAAACCGCTCGTCGTTGATGAAGTAACCCGCCGGATCGAACTCGGGTCCATCCACGTCCAGGCTGCCATAGCGAAATATCGTCGAGATCGAAAGGTCGCTCTCCGCCACGAATTCATAAGTCGCATAGCTTTCGGCATCATTGTTGGCACCGATGATCGTGAAGCTCGTCGAATTGAGAAAGCGAATGGAACCGTCTCCCTCGCCGGCACCTTCGTCGCTGTTGTAGAAAATGGGCTCCACCGCCATCGCCGCAGTTGGCAGTGCCACTGCCATGACCGCGCCCACGACAAGAACCTTGAAACTGCCAATCGTCATGCTGCCTCCCGATCGATGTTCACCCTCGACCGGTTGCACTTTAGTTACCAATTCGTCTCGCACAACGCGGTATATTGCATGGAAATGCAAAGCTGTCGTTCAGTTGGCCCCGCGCAGCAATTCCCGCGCCGTTATCATCCTCCTGATCTCGTTGGTCCCCTCCAAAATCTGGTGCACCCGCAAGTCCCGGAAGATGCGCTCCACCGGATAATCCATCAGATAGCCATAGCCGCCATGCAGCTGCAGCGCCCGGTCCGCCACGCTCATCCCGGTATCGGTCGCCAGCCGCTTCGCCATCGCCGCAAAGCGCGTCTTGTCCGCGGCCCCGCTGCTCACCTTCTCCGCCGCCATGTAGAGCAGCGCCCGTGCCGCCTCCAGCTCGGTCGCCATGTCGGCCAGCTTGAACTGCGTCGCCTGGAAATCGGCAATCGCCTTGCCGAACTGCTGCCGGCCACGCGTATAGGCAATCGCCTCGTCGAGTGCCCGCTGCCCGCCGCCCAATGAACACGCCCCGATGTTGAGCCTCCCGCCATCCAGCCCCGCCATCGCAATCGCGAAGCCCTGCCCTTCGGCCCCGATCAAATTGCCCAGCGGCACCCGCACCCCGTCGAAGTTCACCTGGGCCGTCGGCTGCGAATGCCACCCCAGCTTGCGTTCCGGCGCCCCGAACGACACGCCCGCCATGTCCTTCTCGATCACCAGCGCCGAAATGCCGCGCGGCCCGTCCTCGCCGGTGCGCACCATCGTTACATACAGATCGTTCACCCCGGCTCCCGAGATGAACGCCTTGCTGCCGCTCACCACATAATGGTCGCCCTCGCGCACCGCCCGCGTCCGCAATGCCGCCGCATCCGATCCCGATCCCGGCTCGGTCAGGCAATAGCTGCTGATCGTCTCCATGGTCACCAGCGAGGGCAGATATTTCGCCCGCAGCGCTTCATCGCCGAAACAGTCGATCATCCACGCCGCCATGTTGTGGATCGAGATGAACGCCGAGGTGCTGGCGCAGCCATAGGCCATCGCCTCCATGATCAGCGCCGCTTCCAGCCGCCCCAGCCCGATGCCGCCGCTCGCCTCGCGCACATAGATGGACCCGAACCCCAGCGCCGCCGCAGCCCGGATCGTGTCCAATGGAAACGTATGCTTCTCGTCCCATTCCGCCGCATGCGGCGTGATTGCGTCCGCGGTGAAGCGCCGCGCCACCTCCTGAATCGCCAGCTGATCGTCGTTCAAGGCAAACTGCATCACAAAACTCCTGCGCCCATGTCCTAGCTTATCGCGCCCGGATAAGGCAAAGGGCTGCGGCATGTCGGACCAATCCCAGCCACACCCCACGGAAGCCCCCACCCCCGAGCAGCTTGTCGACCAGCTCGTCGCCATCCACACGGCCGCCACCGCTGCCCTGCGCGCCGCGCTCGCCGATTTCATCGAGACCGGCACTCCGCCCGATCCCGCCGACCGTGTGCGCGGCGATTGGGCTTATCCCGAGCTGCGCATCAGCACCCGCCGCGCCGGCAGCAACACCATGGTGCAGCCCCGCCCGGTGCGCGCCTTCGCCCGCATCAACCGCCCCGGCCTCTACACCAGCACCATCACCCGCCCCGCCATGTTCCGGGATTATCTCGTCGAGCAGCTCACCCTGCTCATGGCCGATTACGACATCGAGGTGGAAACCGGCCGCTCCACCGTCGAAATCCCCTATCCCTATGTTCTGGATGGTGCTGATCTCAAGCTCGATACCGTCGCCGCCACCGCACTCGCCCGCTTCTTCCCGACCACCGATCTCGCCCAGATCGGGGACGAACTCGCCGATGGCCTCTGGAACCCCAACCTCTCCGATGCCAGCCCGCTCGCGCTGTTCGATGGCCCGCGCACCGATTTCAGCCTCGCCCGGCTGAAACACTATACCGGCACGGCTCCGGAAGATTTCCAGCATTACATCCTGCTCACCAACTATCACCGCTATGTCGATGAATTCGTCCGCTGGGCCGGCGGCGAACTCGCCAATGGCACCTATTCGCGCCTCGCCGCCCCCGGCGGCCATGATATCCTCGCCGGCAGCAGCGCCGAAGACATGGCCGCCAGCGATTCCGCCTGGCGCCGCTTCCAGATGCCCGCCTGGCACCTCATCGGCCCGAACGGCAACGGCATCACGCTGGTCAACATCGGCGTCGGCCCCGCCAACGCCAAGACGATCTGCGATCACCTCGCCGTGCTGCGTCCCGAAGCCTGGCTGATGATCGGCCATTGCGGCGGGCTGCGCCCCTCGCAGCGCATCGGCGACTATGTTCTCGCCCATGCCTATCTGCGCGATGATCACGTCCTCGATGACGTGCTGCCGCCGGAAATCCCCATCCCCGCCCTCTCCGAAGTGCAAAAAGCGCTGCAAGCCGCCGCCGAAGCCGTCACCGGTGCCGCCGGCGGCGCCCTCAAGCCGCGCCTGCGCACCGGCACCGTCGTCACCACTGACGATCGTAACTGGGAGCTGCGCTTCAGCCGCTCCGCACTCCGTTTCAACCAGTCCCGCGCCGTCGCCGTGGACATGGAAAGCGCCACCATCGCCGCTCAGGGCTACCGCTTCCGCGTGCCCTACGGCACCCTTCTCTGCGTCTCCGACAAACCCCTCCACGGCGAGATCAAGCTCCCCGGCCAGGCCAACCGCTTCTACGAAGGCGCCATCTCCGAACATCTCCACATCGGCATCGAAGCCGTCCGCCGCCTGATGCAGGAAGGCCCCGAACTCCACTCCCGCAAACTCCGCGCCTTCGACGAGCCGCCATTCCGATAAAGTGAGGCCTCCGGCGGCTGGGGCCTCAGGCCCCAGACCCCAATTGCTGGTCATCGTCCAAGGAGGATGCACCAATGCGCGCGAAGGCCCCAAAACGGGGTCTGGGGCCTGCGGCCCCAGCCGCCGGAGGCCATCACGCTTCGCCTCTACCCCGCCGCCAGCAGATCCCGCGCCACCTCGTTGTTGATCGCATCGCGCCCGGCCGCATTGAAGTGGCAGCCGTCCCAGCGGTAGCGCCCGTCGAGTGTATCGGTGTTCAACCCTGCCACGATTCGCGGGTTCGCGTCGGCAATGTCCTGCTGCACTGCACGCAGCGGCGGCACCCCGGCCAGGGTGCGCGGGCTGGAGCAG
>JBBSPR010000006.1:0-34875 GCA_038258615.1 Sphingomonadales bacterium | reverse complement strand
GTGCAGGCCTATGACGCCTATCTGCGCGGCCGCGAGCTGTTTGAGCAAGGCACCGATGAAAGCACCGACCGCGCGGCGCTGGTCCGCTTCGATGAAGCGCTGCGGATCGACCCCGATTATGGTGCTGCGCATGCCGCACGCTCGCGCACCCTTGCCGTCATCGGCAGCCAGCATGCGCGCATCGCCGAACGCCCTTCCGTCTATACGGCAGCGATTGCAGCGGCCGAACGGGCGGTGGCGTTGGCGCCGCAGCTAGCCGATGCCCATTCGGCGATGGGGTTTGCGCTGTTCAACGGCCGGCTCGATGCACGGGCGGCGCGAGCGCCTTTCGAAAGGTCGGCCGCGCTGGGTCAGGGCGATGCCGATGTGATGAGCCGCTTTGCCCTGTTCAGCGCGCGCACCGGCCGCTTCGATGCGGCGCGCGGGGCAATCACCCGCGCCATCACGCTCGATCCGCTCAACGCCCGCGCCTTCCGGCTCGCCGGCGAGGTGGAATATACCGCGCGCAACTTTGCCGGCGCTGTGCCGCCGATTGAAAAGGCGCTCGGCCTCAACCCGCAGATGGGGGTGGCGCGCGCGGCGATCGGCTTTGCCCGGCTCGGCCAGAACGACCTCAAGGCCGCCGAAACTGCCTTCCTGGCCGAGCCCAACAGCCTGTTCGGGCAGACGGGGCTGGCGATCGTGCTGCACCGGCAGGGCCGGCGTGCGGAGGCGCAAGCGGCCTTTGACGCGCTGGTGCGCGAACATGGCGACATCGCACTCTACCAGCAGGCGCAGGTGCTGGCGCAGTGGAACGACGCGGGCCGCGCGATGGCAACGCTGCAGCGGGCAAGGCGCGACGGCGATGCCGGGCTGGTCTATCTGCGTAACGACCCACTGATCGATCCGATCCGATCCGCCCCCGGCTTTTCCGATTTGCTAACCAGCCTGGGTTTCGTGTAAGTTGATGGCCTGAATTGGGGGATTTCGCATGCGCGTCACCAGCCTTGCCGTCATGAGCAGCGCACTTCTGCTCGCAGCTTGCGGACAGCCGGCCGAGGCGCCGGCGCCCGAAGCCGCAGGTATGGAGGCAACGGCGCCTGACACTGAAGCCACTGAAATGGTGACCGACGATGCGATGGATGGCGGTGACGAAGCGCGAACGATGGTCAATGACGATCGCACTGGGGTCAATGACGACCGGACAGGCGTGAACGATGATCGCGCTGGCGTGAATGACGATCGCACCAGCGTCAACGACGACCGCACCGCCACCACCCGCTAGCTGCGGCAGGCCAACACCGGGCGGCCGCTGCGGACCGCCGGGCGGCAGCGGGAAACGGTGCCGGGGGGCGAAAGCCGCATCACCGAATTGATCCAGCCGGCGTAGCTGTCCACGCGCGTGTACAGTGCCGGCACGTTTTTCAGCCCGCAGCCGAACCCCGTGCTCACCAGCCCCACGAGCACGCGCTGGCGCGTCAGCGGCCCGCCGCTGTCGCCCTGGCATGCATCCTGGTTGGCGTCGTTGCCCGCAGCAACGCACAGCACGCCCGACCCGAGTGTGGGCCGGTAACTTGGAATCGCACGGCAGTCCGCCTCATCGACCAGCTTCTGTTCCGCTTCGAGCAGCTTGGCCGAGCCCCGCAGCGGCGCGCCATCGATATCGCGCTGCGCGCCGGCTTTGCGCTCGCCGGTCATGCCCCAGCCTGTCACCTTGAGCGCGTCGCCCACCGTCAAGGGCCGCTGATTTGCTGCCAGCATCCGCACCGGCCGGGCAAAGGCGGCGATGGCGGGGTCGGTCCGCGCATCGGGCACCAGCTTCAGCAGCGCGATGTCGTGCTTCTTGTCGCCACGGCGCCGGTAATCGCCGTGCACGACGATGCGTTCGATCGCCATTTCCGTGGCGGCGGGCAGATAGACATTGCCGAGCCGCACGCGGCGCGACGCGAGCGGCTTCAACCGCTCCCGACTGTCGACAAAGCAATGCGCGGCACTCAGCGCCCAGCCCTCGGCAATCAGCACGCCGCCGCAGACATGGTCGCGCTCCCAGGGCTGCATCTGCGCATAGAATTTCTTGGCGGGATCTGCGGCGGGCATGGCCTTGTCTGCCGCCAGTTCGGCATCGGGGATTGGCACGGTGGTGAAGATCTGGATCTGCCAGCGCGCACTGTCGGGCGCGACTTCCTTGCCGCGCACGATGCGATAGCCTTCGCGGTCGGTTGCTGCAGTGTCGGTAACTGGTGCCTCGGCATCGGGCGGGGTGGGCACCGGAATCGGCTGCGCCGCGATGAGCGCACCGGCGGCCAGCGCCAGCAGCATTGGCTTCATGGGACAACCCTCGTCGTTGCAATGGCCGTGGACCAAGCGGTGACCTGCGGCACGCCACCGGCGCGGCGGGCATCGGCGCCGAGGCAAAACGCGCGCGCGACGGCGCTGAGGCACGCTTGCAGGTCGATCACATCGGTCGCACTCTGCTCCAGCACCCCGGCCGGCAGCGGCGCATCGCTGGCCAGCGCCACGAAGCGCAATTCGCCGGGGCCGATGGGCACGATGTCCTGCCCCTCGGGCGGGCGCAGCGCCTGCCCGGCCTCGATCGCCGGATCGATCGCGCCGAACGCCGGCAGCACCAGCGCCACTTCATATTTGTCGTCAATGGCAAGAACATAGACATGGCGCGGGCTGCTGGCAGTGTTGACCACCGACACCATCGCCGGCATCTCGACCTTCAAGGTGCGGCCGCCGGCTGGCGGCTCGGGACACCATGCGGGGTCGAAGGTCGCGGGATTGGTGTTCTGCACGCACAGGCCGAGCGTGTCCCCGGCGCGGGGCGTCACCACGGCGAGCCACGCCTCCACCCGCGCCACTTTTTCAAGCGCTGCCGCCAGCTGCACGGCAAACGCCGGATCATCGGCGGTCGGCAGCCGCGCCAGCACCACACCACCACGGCCGCGCAGCACCATGCCGCCCGCGTCCGCGAGCAGCGCGAAGGGACCGCGCGGATCCTCGGTCACAAAGCCAAGCTGGCGGGTGACAGCCAGTGCCGCTGCATCGGTGACGGCCAGCCGCAGCTTGGCGCTGCCGAAATCATGGCTCAGCTCGCACGCCACCAGCCGGCCGGGCAGATTGGCGGGCGGCGCGGCTTCGGGCGTGAGCGTGGCGGTTCCGGCCGCCAGCGCCGACACGCGCGCCACGATGAGCGGCGCGTCCCCGCCCGCGCGCAGCGCATTACTGCCTGCGCGCAGCGCATCGCTTGTGGCCGCGAACAGCGCGAAGCGCGAGCCCTGGGTGATGCCGACAAGCGCACCGCCGGCCATCACCAGCCGGTCGCCATCGCGCACCACCTCGAACGTCGGCACCTTGATCTCGGGCCCACCCCAGCTGGCACGCAGCGCCCCCTCGGCATGCGGCACCTGGCGGCCGCGCGTGGCGGCGGTCACATCACGCACCACGCGCGCCGCCAGATCGGCGAAGCTGGCCTGCGGGCTGTCGACAAGCGCTGCCGCAAGTGCCGTGGTGAACACGCCGGCACGCGCGCCCACGCTGCCCACCTCCTTGGCATCCTGCCCGTCACCGGCGGCGCCGATATGCACGCGGTAGGCCCCGTAGCTGCCATATTGCGCCGGTGCCGCCAGCGGCTGCAGCCCGGCCACGCGCAGATCGGGGGCCGTTCGGCTGGCGGAATTGCCGTCGCGGCTGGCGGTGCCCGAGTTGCAGCTGTCGAACAGCGTCACCACGCGGACGCCGCTGCCGGTGGCACGGTCGATGAAGGCGCGCACTTCATGGTCGAGAATGTCGGCGCCGGTCTGGGCGCCGGGCTGACGCGCATCGGCTGCCATCAGCGTCGAATTGTACCGGCTGGCCTGATCGAGCGCCCGGTCATCGATGAAGCGCGAGCCATGGCCGGCGAAATACAGAATGAGTGTATCGCCGGGCGCGCTCGCAGCCAGCGCGCGCTCCCAGCTGCCAAGGATCGCGGCCTTGGTGGCGCAACTGTCGGTAAGGGTTTCGGAAACGCGGTTGGCGGAGCGACACTTGCCCGCCACCGGCGCATCGACCGTGATCCCATAAGCCGTGGCGATGGCGGCCTTGATCCGCACCGTATCGCCAACCGCGCCCGACAGGTCATCAAATCCGGCGCCGGGCAGGCGCGCGCGCGAAAAATCATAGTGGTCGATGCCAATAAACACGGCGCGGACCTCCGCCGCCGCAGCACCCGACCACGCGAGGAGCATCAGTGGCAGCAGCGCCTTCATGGTTTCTCCCGCAGCACCACGATTGATGGCCGTGCGTTGAAATCGAACAGGCTGGGCTCCTGCACGCGCGGGCGGGCGCTGGGTGTGCGCATCACCAGCCGCACGCCGCGCGCGGCGACCGGGCCCGCCCCGCGCCGGACTTCCTCATTGAGCGACGGCAGCCGCGCCACGGCGTAGCGCAGCCACTCGTCGAGCAGGATCCGGCCATCGCCGTCGAGGTCCGCCGGGCCACCCGCCGGGGTCAACCCTTCGCCAAGCGCTGCGGTGAGCATGCCCTGCCGCAGCGAAGCACTTTCCAGCGCCACATCATCAGCCTGGGTCGCTGCGAGAATGCGAATGCCCTTGTCGAACGCCAGCTGGCCAAGGCCGGGATCGCCCATCGGCCCCGGCTTGAAATCCGGCGTCTGCACGCTGGCGCCCGAATGACAGGCATCGATGATGAAGGCGATTTCGCCGGCTGCGATCGCGCGCAGCCACATGGTGAGGTCGGCGGCGGAAATCACCGTGTCGGATGCCGGGGCGGCGGCGGCCGGCCAGCGCGTGTCGGAGGGCAAGAGCGCGAAATTGCCCGCTGCATCGGCATGGCCATGGCCCGAGAAGCTGAGCACCACAATGTCATCCGGCGTGGCCTTGTCGAGCGCGCTCGCATCATGGCCGGCCGCGGCCAGCGCCTCCCGCTGCGGTCCGGGGGGGAAGCCGGCGAGGATGCCGAGCGCCTTGTCGATGTCTTCGCGGGTCACCTGCCGAACCCGGCCATCGGCCATCCGGCCGCTGGTCAGGCTGGTGTGCCGCATCTCATAGCCCGGCAGGGCGGCTAGCCGCTGGGCGATCACCTTTGCGTCGGCAACGGCGAAGTTCAGCGCCAGCCGGCTCTCCGCGTAATCATCAACACCAATGGTGAGCACAAAGGCGCGCCGTGGCCGTGCCGGCATCGACGGGGGCATCCACTGCAGCCGCGCAGTGTCGCTTTTCACGCGGTCGCTGTTGAACGAATAGGCTTCGAACTCGAGTTCCCTGCCGTCGGTTGGCACCAGCACCGTCTGCTCCCATCGGCGAACGCCCTTGCTGTCACCATCGAAGGAGCGATTGGCCGTCCGCCATGCGGCCAGGGTCTCGGTCGCGGCATAGGGCTCGTCGGGCACGCGCGCGATCTCGCGATTGCCCATGAGCAGCTTCATGCCATAAACGCCCGACCGTTGCTGGCTCCGCGCATCGATGGTCTCGCGCACCTCTATGCTCACCACCGCCGTTCCCGGCTGGTTGGACGTGACTCCGGTGATCTGCACCACCGGCAATTGCCGGTTGAGCCCGGCAATCGGTGGCGCGGGCTTGAGCACCCGCGCGCAGTTGTCCGCCACCGTGCAATCGGTGAGCTTCTGCAGCAGCCGCGGCTCGAAATAATCACGCATGAAGCTCTGCGGGGGCAGCGAGCGCCACGGCTCATCGGCCATGAACCAGCGAAACTGCGCGGCATCGGGGCCGAGGTTGGTGTCGTAGCGGCCATCGGCGGCCACCATCACCGACTTCTGGTTCGCCAGGAAATGCCCCGTCACCAGCGGCTGCCAGCTGCGAGTGTTCCACAGCTTGAGCTCGCCGATCACGCTCACCGCCCAGAACAGCGGCTTGCCCGGCACAAAACCACCGTTGATCACATTGGCAAGCGCCAGCGATGGCAGGGCTGCACCATCCGACAGTGCGGCCCGGCTGACCTCTTCCTCAAGGCTGCCACCGGCCACCAGCATCTTGCCGTCGCTCACCAGCATCGACGGTGCGAAAGCGCGCATCGCCATTTCCTTGATCGTCACAGCCTCCGGATCGGGACCTGGCACATCGAGCGACCACATCAGCACTTCGGCATCGGCGCTCAGAAACACCGATCGGCCATCGGGCGAAAAGGCGAGCTTGGTGACCTCGGTGCCCGCCGGGAGCGTGAACGCCGGGCCGATCTCGCCGGTCGCCAGCGTGATGGCCATGAGTTCGAGCGACGCGTCGGGGAGCATCAGCGATACGGCGATCCGGTCCCCGCGCGGCGAGGCGGCGAGCAGCGCCACGCGCGTGCCCTTCGCCAGTTCGATGTCGGGCAAGAGCTGCCACCGCCCGGCTGCCGGGTCGAACCGCTGCAGCGCGAAATCCTGGCCCGCAGCACGGCGGCAATTGGCCAGCCCGGCCCCGACGAGCGAACCGCCCGGCAGCGGCTGCACGAGGCAGCGCGCCGGGATCTCCTGCCGCACCGCACCGGTTGCAGCCTCTACCACGAGGATTGGCAGCGGCGTGCCTTCGGCGGTATCGGGATCGGCTGGATCATCATCGCCGGTTTCCATGGCGATGAACCGGTCGGCACCCAGCCAGCGAAGGTCATCATAGTCCCCGCGCAGGCCGGTCACGGCGCCGAATTGCCCGGTCAGCAGGTCGAAAATCTTTACCGGCGTCTCGAGAAAGCCCGAAGTGCCAATGTCCGACTTCATGTCCAGCAGCGCCAACCGGCGGCCATCGGGGGACAGTGCGGCGTCATCGAACCCGACCATCGGCGCGGTCATCGTCATCGGCAGCGGGCTGCCCGCGGCAGACTGCAGCATCAGCCCGCCATTGCCCCGCGAAAGTTTCAAGCGGCCATCGGGCGACGCCGGCAGCGACGGCAGCACGGCCTCGGCCTCTTCCACCGACATGTCGGACTTGCCGGCGAGCGTGAACACGCCGAGTGCCGTGATCCAGCGCTGCACAAGCTCGGCCGCAACAATTCCCTCCGCCACGCGCGGCGGCGCCACGATCTGCACGGCGCGTGTCTGCAGGTTTACCGAATAGGCGCGGCCGCTCATCATCACCGGGTTTTCAGGGTTCATCACCAGCCCTTCGACCCGCGCAACGCCAGCCGGGCTGATGACGACCCGCTGAACGAGCATGGATTCAACCGAAGCCCCTGGCGCTGCCGGCAGTCGCAGCCGGTCGACGATCACCCGCTGCTCGGCGTCCCAGATCAGGAGTTCGCGGCTGAGCCCGGCCGCCGTGACCAGGAAGCGACTGTCCGCCGTCCAGCCGGCAGCGTCGACACCGGTGACCGACAGCGCCTGGATGACGATCTTCGGCGTGATGTTCGCTGGTTGCGCAAGGGCGTCGCCCGCGTTGCTGCCGAGCAGGCCGACAAGCACGGCCAAGACACGGAACCACCGCCGATGCTGTCCGCCGCGCATGCGCTTCCCCTCGCGGAGAAGGTCGCAGAGCGACAGCGTGATGTCAATTTTACCGGTTGGTAAGCGGCCGGTCGATCAGCACCGCCAGCAGCAGCGCCGGGCCGCCGTGGGCCACCCAGGCATGGTTGGTGCCGCGCTGGATGACGACCTGGCCCGGCTCGATGCGCGTCTCGGCGCCTTCGAGCACGAGCGACACATCGCCCTGCAGCAGGCAGATGATGTCAAGCGATTGCGTCTCGTGCATCGCCGAAGCACGGGACTGGTCGATGATGTTATGGGCACCGCCCACCGTGGCGAAGGCCTCGCGGGTGGCGGCGTCGAGGGCCTCCTTGGGCACGCCCTCGGGCAGCGGTGCCACGCTGAACCAGCGCACCTGCACATTGCCCGGCCGCGGGCCGAGGATGGCGGTGGCGTTGCCGCGGTCGGTGTGGTCCCCGGGGTCGAGCGCGCCTTGCGCCGCATCCTCCCAGATTTCGAACAGCCCGCCGACATCGGGGGCGCCGGCACTCGCCGAGGGTCCGCCATCGAGGATGATCACCGACTTGCCGTCCATGTCGTCCCCGGTGATGACGCGGCGCATGGCTTGCGCCAGCGCGCTCATGCGATGCGCTCCTTCACATAGCGGCCGGGGGCGGGCTCGATGATCTTGTGCTTGCCGCTGCCGGGCTTGCGCGGCTTGACCTTCTTTCCCGAGCGCGGTGCCAGCCATTCGATCCAGTCCGGCCACCAGCTTCCCTTGGTCTCCTTGGCATTCGCCACGAAATCATCGAAGCGCTCGGGCAGCGTTTCGCTCGTCCAATACTGGTATTTGTTGGCCGAAGGCGGGTTGACGACGCCGGCGATATGGCCTGACCCGGCAAGGACATAGCGCTTGTCGCCCGTGAAATGCTGGGTGAGCTTGTAGGCCGAGCGCGCCGGGGCAATATGATCCTCCTTGCCGCCCTGGATGTAGCTGGGGGTCGAAACCGTGGTCAGGTCGAGCGGCACGCCGAGGCAGGTGATGCCGCCGGGGACGACCAGCAGGTTGTCGCGGTAGATGTCCTCCAGATAGCGGCGGTGCCACAGGGCAGGCACGTTGGTCGCGTCGGAGTTCCAGTAGAGCAGGTCGAAGGGGAAATAATCCTTCCCCAGCATGTAGTTGTTGACGACATAGCTCCAGATCAGGTCGTTGGAGCGCAGCATGTTGAAGGTGACCGCCATGTTGCGGCCGTCGAGATAGGGCTTTTCGGCCGTCATGCGCCCGATGGTGTCGAGCACCGCATCGTCGATGAACACGCCGAGCTCGCCGCATTCGCTCATGTCGACTTGCGCTGTGAAGAAGGTGGCGGACTTGACCTTGGCGGCCTCGCCGCGCGCCTCCAGCACGGCAAGGGCGGCGGCCAGCGTGGTGCCCGCCACGCAATAGCCGATGGTGTGGACGGACTCCGTGCCGCAGATCGCGCTGACGGTGTCGATGGCGGTCAGCATCCCTTCGCCGACATAGCTGTCCATCGTCACATCGGCGAGGCTCTCGTCGGCGTTCTTCCAGCTCGCCACGAACACCGTCAGCCCCTGCTCGACCGCCCAGCGGATGAAGCTCTTCTCGGCGGTCAGGTCGAGGATGTAGAATTTGTTGATCCACGGCGGGAAGATCAGCAGCGGGGTTTCATACACGCTCGGCGTGGTCGGCGCGTACTGGATGAGCTGCATCATCCGGTTCTCGAACACCACCGAGCCTGGCGTGATCGCGACATTGCGGCCGACCTCGAAGGCGTTTTCGTCGGTCATCTTCATCCGCCCGGCCTTCAGGTCCTCGAGCAGATGTTCGAGCCCCTTCATCAGGTTGGCACCGCCACTGGCGACGGTGGCGGTGAGCACCTCGGGGTTGAGCGCTGCGAAGTTGGAGGGGCTCATCGCATCGACGAACTGCTTGATGAGAAACTGGGCGCGCGCCTGTTCACGCGCATCGAGGCCATCGAGATCCTGGCTGGCCTCCATCCAGTAATTGGCAGTGAGCAGGTAGCTCTGCCGCATGAAGTCGAACGCCGGGGTCTCGCGCCAGGCCTCGCCGGCGAAACGCTTGTCCTTCTGTGCGGCCAGCTTCTCGATCGCCTCGGGCTTGGCGGAACCGGGGACGAGAAAGCTCTGCCACAGCGCCATCGCGTCGGACACATAGCGGCCCTGCAATTCCATCAGCTTGGCGGGGTCGCTCATCCAGGCGCCCATGGCGCGCTGCCAGGTGGCGGCGAGGCCGAGAGGATCGGCAGGGGCAAGCACTTCGGTATCGCGTGACCAGAATTCCATCATCATCTGCTGGCCGCGGCCCATCAGCTCGGTCCATTTCTGCAGGCGCTCGACGGCTTCGGTGTCGAGCGCAGTGATCGTCTTGTCGTCGGCCATCGCAGCCTCCCCGAAATCTTTGCAGCGCTTCTCTCATCCTTAGGCCGGGACCGCTCGAATGGCACCCGTTTCCTTTGCGCCAGGGTTGCGCAAACGGTATGGGCAGGTTCCACCCCATCGTGCGAGACGATCATGTCCGAAGAATTCTACCGCATCAAACGCCTGCCTCCCTATGTCATCGCCGAAGTCAACGCGATGCGGGCAGCAGCGCGGGCGCGGGGGGACGACATCATCGATCTCGGCATGGGCAACCCCGATCTGCCGCCACCGCCACATGTGATCGCCAAATTGGCCGAAGTCGCCGCCAAGCCCGATGCGCATGGCTATTCGGCATCGAAGGGCATTCCCGGGCTGCGCAAGGCACAGGCCGCCTATTACGGCCGCCGCTTCGGCGTCGATCTCGACCCCGAGAATGAAGTGGTCGTTACGCTCGGCTCGAAGGAAGGGCTCGCCAATCTGGCACAGGCGATCACTGCCCCCGGCGATGTCGTGCTGGCGCCCAACCCGAGCTACCCCATCCACACCTTCGGCTTCATCATCGCCGGCGCCACCATCCGCAGCGTGCCGACGACGCCGGATGAAGCCTATTTCGATGCGCTGGAGCGCGCGGTGCGCTTTACCGTGCCGCGGCCGTCGGTGCTGGTGATGGGCTATCCGAGCAACCCCACCGCCGAGACGGTCGATCTCGCCTTTTACGAGCGGGTGGTGGCGTTCGCCAAGAAGCACAATATCTGGGTGCTCTCCGATCTCGCCTATTCGGAAATCTATTTCGATGGCTGCCCCACGCCGTCGATCCTGCAGGTGCCGGGTGCCAAGGATGTGGCGATCGAGTTCACCTCGATGAGCAAGACGTACAGCATGGCCGGCTGGCGCATCGGCTTTGCCGTGGGCAACAAGACGCTGATCGGCGCGCTGACGCGGGTGAAGTCCTATCTCGATTATGGCGCCTTCACCCCCGTGCAGGCTGCCGCCGTGGCGGCGCTCAACGGCCCGCAGGATATCGTGGCGGCCAACCGCGCGCTCTACCACCGCCGGCGTGACGTGCTGGTGGAGAGTTTCGGCCGCGCCGGCTGGGAGATACCGGCACCGCGCGCCAGCATGTTCTGCTGGGCGCCGCTGCCGCCCGCCCTCAAGCATCTTGGCAGCCTCGAATTCTCCAAGCAGCTCCTCACCCATGCCGGCGTCGCGGTGGCACCGGGCGTGGGCTATGGCGAGGACGGCGAGGGCTTTGTGCGCATTGCCATGGTCGAGAACGAGCAGCGGCTTCGGCAGGCGGCGCGCAACGTGCGGAAATATCTGCACTCGATGGGCGTCAACACCCCGGCCAAGGTTGCGGGCTGAACCATGACCATCGAACCGTTGCGCATCGGCCTCGCCGGCCTCGGCACCGTGGGTGCGGGCGTCATCCGCCTGCTTGCCGCCAATCAGGAGCTCATCAGCCGCCGCGCAGGGCGGCCGATCATCGTCACCGCCATTTCGGCGCGGGACCGGTCACGCGATCGCGGCACCGATCTTTCCGGCTTCACCTGGCTCGATGATGCCACCGAGCTGGCAGCACATCCGGACGTGGATGTCGTCGTCGAGCTGATCGGCGGGTCGGATGGCCCTGCCCTCACGCTGGCGCGCCGCACGCTGGGCGCCTCCAAACCCTTTGTCACCGCCAACAAGGCGCTGATCGCGCATCATGGCCGCGAGCTGGCGGCACTTGCCGAAGCAAACAGCGCGCCGCTCGCGTTCGAGGCGGCGGTGGCGGGCGGCATTCCGGTGCTGAAAGCGCTCGGCGAGGGGGCTGCGGCCAACCGCATCGTCTCGGTCTATGGCCTGCTCAACGGCACCTGCAACTATATCCTCAGCCGCATGGAATCGGACGGGCTCGATTTCGCGTCGGTGCTTGCCGATGCGCAAGCGGCAGGCTTTGCCGAGGCCGATCCGAGCTTCGATATCGACGGCATCGACACCGCGCACAAGCTCGCCATCCTCGCCGGTCTGGCTTTTGGCGCAGCGCCTGATTTCGCGCAGGTCGCCACCGTCGGCATCCGCGCCATCGACAAGGCGGATATCGAACAGGCAGCGGCACTCGGCTTCCGCATCAAGCTCGTCGGGCTGGCCGAGACGGCCGATGGCGAGCTGTTCCAGCGCGTTCATCCCGCCCTGGTGGCACTCGATCATCCGCTCGCTGCCACCAATGGTTCGCTCAATGCCGTGGTGATCGAAGGCGTGCCGGTGGGCCGGCTGTTCGTGCAGGGGCGCGGTGCCGGCGAAGGCCCGACCGCCAGTGCGGTGGTGGCCGATCTCATCGATATCGCACGGCGTCGCACCGGCCTGCCCTTCGGCATGCCGGTCGCCGAGCTGGCGCAACTGCCGCCCGCCAACAGCGCGACACGCGAGGGCCGCTATTATCTCCGGCTCAGCGTCGCCGACCGGCCCGGCGTCCTCGCCGAGCTGACCGCGGCGCTGCGCGATCATGGCGTATCGATCGAAAGCCTCATCCAGCGCCCGCATGCCGATAGCAGCGCTGCCACGGTCGTCATGGTCACCCACACCACCTCCGAAGCCGCCCTGCAGGCGAGCCTCGAAGCCATGGCCGCCAGCCCCAGCGTGACTGGACGGCCGGTGATGATGCACATCCTCGACTTGTAGCCCCTTCCAAGCCGGCTCCAATCGGCCTAGACCCCGGCCCAACCCAACAGCTGGACACAAACTCCCATGGTCACCCGCTCCTCGCTTCTCGACCGCGTCTTGGTGCTCGAAATGGTCCGCGTGACCGAGGCCGCCGCCATCGCCTGCTCGAAGCTGATCGGCCGCGGCGACGAAAAGGCCGCCGATGCCGCTGCCGTGGAAGCGATGCGCGCCGCGCTCAATGAGCTGGATTTCGAAGGCACCGTCGTGATCGGCGAGGGCGAGCGCGACGAGGCGCCGATGCTCTACATCGGCGAGAAGGTCGGCAAGATGGGCGGGCCACAGATCGACATCGCGCTCGATCCGCTCGAAGGCACCACCATCACCGCCAAAGCCGGCCCCAATGCGCTCGCCGTGCTGGCCATCGCCGAAAAGGGCGGGCTGCTCAACGCGCCCGACGTCTACATGGACAAGATCGCGGTCGGCCCCGGCTATCCCGAAGGCATCATCGACCTGTCGAAATCCGCCACCGCCAATGTGCAGGCCGTTGCCGCCGCCAAGGGCTGCGACGCGGCGGACCTGATCGTCTGCGTGCTCGACCGGCCGCGCCACACGGCGCTGATCGCCGAGCTGCGCGGGCTGGGCTGCGGCATCCAGCTCATCCCCGATGGCGATGTGGCCGGCGTCATCGCCACCGCCGATCCCGATACCGGCATCGACATCTACATGGGCTCCGGCGGCGCCCCTGAGGGCGTGCTCGCGGCAGCCGCACTGCGCTGCGTCGGCGGCCAGCTGCAGGGCCGGCTGCTGTTCCGCAACGACGACGAGCGCGGCCGCGCGCGCCGCTGGGGCATCACCGATCTCGACCGTATCTATGCGCTCTCGGATCTGGCGCAGGGCGATGTGATCTTCGCCGCCACCGGCGTCACCGATGGCTCGTTGCTCAAGGGCGTCAAGCGCCGCCGCGATGGCACCATCACCACCGAGAGCGTGGTGATGCGCGCCTCCTCGGGCACCGTGCGCCGCGTCTCCACCCAGCGGCGCAGTGCACCGGTCACTTGATCGACCTGCCCGCGGTTCTCGGTATCCAGGAGTCGGTGCTCGGCAATCGCTGGACCTGGCGTGGCGGCCGCATGCCCGGCGATGGCTTGAATGGCGGACTCGATGGCCGCAATGCCGATGATCTGCTTCACCACCTGTTCCACGCGCGCGGCGCCGACCCAGCCGATTTCGCCCGGCTGAAGGCACCCACACTGCGCGAATGGCTGCCCGACCCGAGCCGCTTCCTCGACATGGACACTGCCGCCACCCGGCTGGCGCGCGCCGTCACCACCAAACAGAACATCGTCATCTTCGGCGATTATGATGTCGACGGCGCCACCTCGGCGGCGGTGCTGATCCGCTTCCTGCGCCTCGTCGGTGCCCATGCCGGCCATTACATCCCCGATAGGCTGCTCGAAGGCTATGGCCCCTCGGCACCCGCACTCGTGGCGCTCAAGGATGCGGGGGCCGACCTCGTCATCACCGTCGATTGCGGCACGCAAGGGTTCGAAGCGCTGGAGGCGGCACGCGCGGCAAACCTTGAAGTGATCGTCGTCGATCATCACAAGGCCGCCACTGCCCTTCCCCCCGCGCTGGCGCTGGTCAACCCCAACCGGCTCGACGAAGCCCCGGATGCCGCCGCCCATGGCCATCTGGCGGCGGTGGGGCTCGCCTTCCTGCTAGCGGTCGCCACCCAGCGCACGCTGCGGCTCCAAGGCTGGTTCAGCAGCCGCGAGGAGCCCAAGCTCACCCAGCTCCTCGATCTGGTGGCGCTCGGCACTGTCGCCGATGTGGCGCCGCTCACCGGCCTCAACCGGGCCTTTGTTGCACAGGGCCTGAAGGTCATGCGCCAGCGCCACAACCGCGGGCTGGCAGCGCTGCTCGATGTCGGCGGTGTGACCAAGCCGCCGGTGGCGCGAGACCTGGGCTTCGCGCTCGGCCCGCGCGTCAACGCCGGTGGCCGGGTGGGCGCGGCCGATCTCGGCGTGCGGCTGCTCGTCACCGAAGACGCATATGAAGCGACCACGCTCGCCGCCGAGCTCGACCGGCTCAACCAGGAGCGCAAGGCGATCGAGCAGGCGGTGACCGACGAGGCGATGGCCATCGCCCGCGCCCTTCCCGAAGGCCCGGTGGCGGTGGTCGCCGGCCACGGCTGGCACCCCGGCGTCATCGGCATCGTCGCCGCGCGGGTGAAGGAACGGCTGCATCGCCCGGCCCTCGTCATCGCCATCGGTGAGGACGGCATCGCCAAGGGCTCGGGCCGCAGCCTCGCCGGCGTCGACCTGGGTGCTGCGATCCTTGCCGCCAGGGATCATGGCCTGATCAGCGCGGGTGGCGGTCATGCGATGGCGGCGGGGGTGACGCTCCACGCCGATGGCATTCCCGCGCTTGCCGCTTTCCTCGCCTCCCATCTGGCGCAGGAGGTCGGCACCGCCACTGCCGTCCGCCGGCTGTCGATCGACGCCGCGCTGAGCCCCCGCGCCATGGACCTGATGCTCCATGAGGCGCTCGAGGCTGCCGGGCCTTATGGCCAGGGCTGGCCCGCCCCGCGCCTCGCCAGCGGGCCGTGGCGGGCGGTGGACACGCGCATCGTCGGGGAGAACCATGTCCGCGTCATTCTCTCGGGCGCCGATGGCGGGCGGCTGAAAGCCATCGCCTTCCGCCAGGCCGAAACCGACCTGGGTGCCGCCCTGTTCGGCGCCGGTGCCCGCAGCTTCCACATTGCCGGGCGGCTGACGCGCGACGATTGGGGCAGCCAGCCGCAGCCGCAGGTGGAAATCGAGGACCTTGCATTCATCTGATCCACTTCTGCCCTTGACGCGAGGCCCGGCGCCCTCTAGCCAGCCGCTTCCCGCCGATGGTCCCTTCGTCTAGCGGTCTAGGACGTCGCCCTTTCACGGCGAAAACACGGGTTCGATTCCCGTAGGGATCACCACTCCGGGCAATTTTGCAGCCTTGGCCAATTATCGCGCAGTCCGCATGCTCGGCTGCCCTGTATTCGCGCGCGCAATGCCCGAAATAAATTGGCAAATGGACGCCGCATCTTTACTGCAAGATAGATTTTACAATTCATTGCATTTGCACTTTTTTACTTATTTTCAGCGGTTTGCAGTAGTATCACGGTAAGTAAATCTCCGGGGTTGAGTGCTATAGCTGTTTGGCCGATCAGTGTATCGAAGCAATCGGCATGGGGGCCATCACGCCGGACAGCAATGTCTCCCCGTCCGCACTGCTTCGATCAGATGATCACCAAGTGTCGGCGATGCCGGTCACCAGGAAGGGGGAGCAGTTCGAATGAGCACATCAGTCATGACGGCCGATCATGCTTCCAACAGTCCAAGGGCTGCAAGGAAACGTCTTGACGCGATCGTCGCAGCGAACGGACCCTTGGTGCGGCGGATCGCGCGATCTGTCCACGCCGGCGTTTCGGGCGCCGTGGAACTTGAAGATCTCGTGCAGGTCGGCCTCGCAGCCTTGATCGAAGCTTCGGGCACCTATGTGGACCGGGGCGAAGCCACCTTCGCCACCTTTGCCACCATGCGCATCCGCGGCGCGATGATCGACGAAACCCGCAAGCTTTCCACCCTCTCCCGCCGGGAATTGCGGCGGCGGCGCGACCTTCAGCAACTGCGTCGCCGGCTGCATGGCGAGATGGGCCGCGCGCCGACCAACGCCGAAGTCGCGGCATCGGCAGGCCTTACTGTGGCGCAATATGCGCGGGCCGTGGACGCGCACCAGGGCATCTGCTTCACCTCGATCGACGACAGCTATTCGGACAGCAACGCCAGCTTCGCCGATCCGGCACCCAGCGCCTACAGCAACCTCGAAGCCAGCCGGTCGGCGGATGCGCTCGCCGCCGCCATCAAGCAGCTTCCCGAGCGCCAGCAGATGGTGCTGCAACTGTGCTTCGTGGAAGGCATGACACTGGCTGCGATCGGCGAGACGCTGGGCGTCTGCTCGGCACGGGTCTGCCAGATCAAGAAGGCCGCCCTTGATCGGCTGCGTGGCCAGCTGGGTGGCTGGGCGTGATGGCCGGCGTCAAACAAAGGGCAGGCCGGCGATGATTGCCGTCATGGACAGGGTGCGTTTCGACGACGAGGAAGGCCGGCTCGCCGCGCTCAAGCGCTACGACGTGCTCGACACCGTTGCCGAGCCGCAATTCGACCGCATCACCGCGCTGGTCTGCTCGGCGCTCGATGTGCCGATGGCGGCAGTGTCGCTGGTCGATCGGGAGCGGCAATGGTTCAAATCCACCCAGGGCCTCGACCTGCCCGAAACCGGACGCGACATCGCCTTTTGCGATCACGCCATCCGCGGGCCCACCGCCCTTGTGGTGAGCGATGCGCGGCAGGATCCGCGCTTCGCCGGCAATCCGCTCGTGACCGGCGCCCCGCATCTGCTGAGCTACGCCGGCGTGCCGCTGCAGACCCCCGATGGGTATAATGTCGGCACGATCTGCGGTTTGGATACTCGCGCCCGCAGCTTCAGCAAGCCGCAGATGGAGATGCTTGCCAATCTGGCAGCCGTCACCGTGGACGCACTCGAAGTGCGGATGATCGCCAACTTCGATCATCTGACCGGCGCCTTCAGCCGCCGCGCTTTCCTGAGCCAGCTTGATCTGGAGATCAGCCGCCGGTCCGCGCGCCGCTATGTGGCAGCGCTGGCCCTGTTCGATCTCGATCATTTCAAGGCCGTCAACGATCGTTTCGGACACGGCGCCGGCGACGCCGTGCTGCGCGCGGTCGGCCGGCTGTGCCGTGTGACGTTGCGCCGAAAGGATGTGATTGGCCGCATCGGTGGCGAGGAATTCGGCCTCCTGCTGCCCGATACCGATGCCGAGACTGCGATCGATGTTGCCGAGCGGCTGCGCTCTGCCATCGCCACCATGGATATCCCCGGCCTGCCGGGCGTTCGCGTCACCGCCAGCTTCGGCATTGCCGGCCTCACCCCGGCTGTCACCAGCAACGGCCAGTGGCTGGCGATGGCCGACGCGCCGCTCTATGCCGCCAAGCAGAAGGGGCGCAACCGCTGCGAGCATATCCACACGCGCGGTGTCCTCGGCCCCGAAGGCCAGGCGACGCGGATCAATCCGGCGGAGTGGCGCGCAAGGTCGTGGCTGTCCTCCTGACCCGATATGGCAGTAATGCACAAGCAATTGCCGGCGATTGACACGATAGGCTGAACAGCCCATGCCGGAACGGTGGAAACAGTAGCGGCCATGGCGCGCGGTGCAGGGCGCGCGGTATTCGTCGTCGACGATGACCCTCTGGTGCGCGAATCCACCGAGATGTGGCTGACAAGTGCCGGCTATCAGGTCGTGCAGTTCGCTGATCCCGGCGTCTTTGTCGATGCTCTTCCCCAGCTCGCGCCCGGCTGCGTGCTGCTCGATGTCCAGATGCCCGGCATCGACGGTCTCGGTGTGCTCGAAAAGGCGCAGCCGTGGCTCGCCATGCATCCGATGATCGTGATGACCGGCCATGGCGATGTGGCGCTTGCGGTGCGCACGATGAAGATGGGTGCTGCGGACTTCATCGAAAAGCCGTTTCGCCGGCCCGATCTGCTGGCAACGCTCGACCAGGCGTTCCAGAAGCTGGACGGCCAGCCGGCCGATGATGCCGAAAAGCATGAAGCGTCCCGGCTCATCGGCGGTCTCACCCCGCGTGAGAGCGATGTGCTGAACGGCCTGATGGAGGGCTTGTCGAACAAGGCGCTGGCCCATCGCCTCGATCTCAGCCCGCGCACGGTCGAAATGCACCGCGCCAACATGATGAAGCGACTCGGTGTGCGCAGCCTCTCCGAAGCCCTGAAGCTCGGGTTGGTTGCCGATCGCCGGTCCCACGGCTGAGCCGGTGGCCGACATCGCGCTCAGGCCCGAGCCGTTCGTCAGCCTAGCCGATCGGAATGTTGCCCGCATCATCGATGCCGTCAGCGATGCGATCATCGTCACCGATGGCCTGGCGCGCATCCTCGTCTTCAACAGCGCCGCCGAAACGATGTTCGGGACCACTCGTGGTGCGCAGCGCGGCTGCCCGGTGCAGGCCATCCTCCCGCAGTTCGACATGATCGCAGTCGACGCCCTGCCGACGCTGACGCAGTTGCGGACCGCAGATGGGCGGTTGCTCGATGTCGAGATCGCACGGCGCACCCTGTATTCGGAGGATCGCCCGCTCCACACCATCACGCTGCGCAACCTCACCGAAACCCTTCACACCAGGGCCATGCTGGCACGCCTCAACCGCATCTATGCGGCGCGTGTGCGCATCCACCGCTCCATCGGCGACGGCAAGGGGCGCCATGCCCTGCTGCGGGCCGTCTGCCGGGCGCTGGTCGAGGAAGGCGGCTTCTGCCTCGCCTGGATCGGCTGGCATTTGCCGGAAACCTCGACGCTCGTGCCGGTGGCGGATTTCGGGGACGTCACCGATTATCTGGTCAACATCCGCGTCTCCACCGACGCGCAGAAGCCCGAAGGTCGCGGCCCCAGCGGCGCTGCATTCCGGGACAACAAGGTTGTCGTCAGCAATGACCTGCTCGGCGATATGGCCGGACTGCCATGGTTCGCGCGCGCGCAGGCGAGCGGCTTCCAATCGGCCACCGTCTTCCCGATCTGCGCCGCCGGGCGCCCGGTGGGTACGCTGGCGGTCTATGCATCACAGCGGGATTTCTTCCAGGCCGAAGAGGTGTCCCTGCTGGCAGCCGCGGCGGCCGACATCTCGATGGCGATCGATCGCTTCCAGCAGGATGATGCCCGCGCGGCCGCCGAAGCGCAGCGGGACCGTGAGCGCCAGTTTTCCCAGACGATGATCGAGAGCATGCCCGGCATCGTCTATCTGTTCAACGAGCAGGGGCGGTTCCTGCGCTGGAACCGCAATTTCAGCGCCGTCACCGGCCATTCGAACGACGAAATTGCGCTCATCAGCGCCGAGGACGTCTTGAACGAAGCCGACAAGGTGGCGCAGCGCGAAGCAGTCGCCCAAGTATTCGCGCAAGGTGCCGCTACGCTCGAGGCCGATGTCCAGACGCGCGATGGCCGCGCGATCCCCTATCTTTTCACCGGCCAGCGCCTCACCTTCGACGGCGAGCCCTGCGTCGTCGGTGTCGGCGTCGATCTGTCGGAAGTGCGCGCCGCGCGCGCCGCGCTGGAAGCGAGCGAACGCCGCAATCGCGCCTCGCTCGATGCCATTCTCGAAGCCTGCCAGCTGGTCGGCTTCGATGAGCGCTATCTCTATCTCAACCATGCCGCCGAGGTGCAGAACCGGCGTCCCGCGTCCGAGCTTCTCGGCCAGCGCATCACCGACGCATGGCCCGACATCGAGGATCACCAACTCTATGCGATGCTGCGCCAATGTCTCGATCGGCGCGAGCCGGTGCAGCGCGAACTCGATTTCACCTATCCCGATGGCGTGACCAGCCGTTTCGATGTGCGGATGCTTCCCGATCCGGATGGTGCGCTGCTGCTGTCGATCGACGTCACCGAGCAACGTGCCGCACAGGGTGCGCTTCTCGGCCTCAACGCCGGCCTAGAAGCCCGGGTGGCCGAGCGCACGCACGACCTGCAGGCCGCCCTCGCCCGCGCCGAAACGTCGGACCGGACAAAATCCACCTTTCTCGCCACCATGTCGCACGAGCTGCGCACGCCTCTCAACTCGATCATCGGCTTTTCGGGCATCATGAGCCAGGGCCTCGCCGGGCCGCTCACGCCCGAACAGGCCAAGCAGCTCGGCATGGTGCGCGGCAGTGCCCGCCACCTGCTCGAACTGGTCAACGATGTCCTCGACATCTCCAAGATCGAGGCCGGCGAACTCGAAATCTATCCGCGGCCTTTCGACCTGCGGGCCGCCGTCGGCAGGGTCGTCAAGCTGCTCGGTCCTTCGGCGCAGGCGAAGGGTTTGCCGCTCACCGTCGATTGGCGCGTGGATGACAGCCTGATGGTGAGCGACCAGCGCCGTGTCGAACAGGTGCTCATCAACATAGTCAACAATGCCATCAAGTTCACCGACCATGGCTCGGTGCATGTCGAGATTGCCGACGACACGGCGGACATGATCACCGTCCGGGTGATAGACACCGGCATCGGCATCGATGCCGAGGATATCGACACGCTTTTCAAGCCGTTCCGCCAGATCGACACCGGGCTGTCGCGCAGCCACGAGGGCACCGGCCTGGGGCTGGCGATCACCCGCCGCCTGCTCGATCATCTAGGCGGCAGCGTGGCGGTTGACAGTCGCCTGGGTGATGGCACGACGTTCATCATCACGCTGCGGCGGCGGCTGCAAAATGCTGCTGAAGGGTTTCACCAGGGTGCCGTTACAGCTTCGGGGGAATCCGCATGAGCGCAAATGTCCTGCTGATCGAAGACAATGAGCAGAACCGTTATCTCGCAACCTTTCTGCTCGAAAGGCACGGCTACCATGTCGAAGCCGCGCTCGACGGCGTGAGCGGAGTCGAAATGGCCGCAGCCTCCACGCCGGACATCGTCCTGCTCGACATCCAGCTGCCGGGGATGGACGGCTATCAGGTCGCCCGGGCACTCCGTCGGATCAGCGCCATGGCCATGGTCCCGATCGTCGCGGTCACCTCCTATGCGATGCCGGCGGACCGCGAAAAGGCGATCGAGGCCGGCTGCAACGGCTATATCGAAAAGCCCATCGACCCCGACAGCTTCGTCAGCGAGATTTCGCGCTTCCTGCCGTCACCGTCACCGGCACCGACACTGGCACCGGCACCGGCACCGGCACCGCGATGAACCGCGCCATCCTTGTCGTCGATGACAAGCCGGACAATCTCTATCTGCTGCACACGCTGCTGACCGCGCACGGCTATGCCGTCGAGACTGCGCACAACGGTGCCGAAGCCCTCACCATCGCCCGGCAACGCAAACCCGTGCTGTGCATCACCGATCTGCTGATGCCGGTCATGGATGGCTATTCGCTCATCCGCAACTGGAAGGCCGATCCGCGGCTCTCCGATGTGCCGATCATGGTCTACACCGCCACCTATACCGATCCCGACGACGAGCGACTGGCACTCGAGATGGGCGCCGATGGCTTTCTCGTGAAACCCACCGAAACCGAAGTGATGGTGGAGGTGGTGCGCACGATGCTCAGCCGCCATGCCAGCAAGGCCGGCAGCAGCAATCCGGCCGACGATGCCAGGATGCTCGAGCACTATAGTGCGGCGCTGGTGCGCAAGCTCGAGGAGAAGTCGATCGAGCTCGAGACCAGCAATCGCCTGCTCCGCGAAGAGGGTGCCGCCCGCCAGCGGCTGCTCACCATGCGCGACGCCATTCTCGATTCGCTGCCGGCGCAGGTGGCACTGATCGACCATGAGGGCACGGTGCTCGCGGTCAACAGCAGTTGGCAGTCATTCCTCGGCGCGCGCGGCCGGCTCACGCCGAACATGGTCGTGGGCGGCAATTATCTCACCGCCTGCAAAAATCTCGACAAGGTGCTTGCCGACGTCGGCCTCGAAACGCTGAAAGGCGTGGAAGACGTGCTCAGCGGTCGCGCGCCGATCTTCGAGCTCGAATATCCCTTCCCCCATGATCCCGGCGAGCTGCCGATGTGGATGCGCGTCGTCATCACGCCGATCTCGCACAATGAGCGGACGGGTGCCGTTGTCACCCGCTTCGATGTCACCGACCGGCGCCGGGTCGAGGAGCAAAGTCGCGAAACCGCGGTGCGCCTGTCGCTCGCCGTCGAGGCCGCCGCCATCGGCATCTGGGAATTGCACGCCGATGGCACGCTCACCTGGAACCAGGTCATGCGCCACATCTACGCCCTGCCCGACGATGTCGTGCCCACGGTCGAGCTCTGGCGGTCGATGGCGGATCCCGAGGAACAGAAAATCTCGGACGAAGCCGTCCGGCAGCTCGTCAGGGAAGGAGGACGCCTCGAACGCCAGTTCGTGATGCGCGCGCATGATGGAACCGAGCGGCACGTTCTAGGCGTCGCCAAGGCACTTGCCGCTGCAGGCAGCACGCCGGCCAAGCTGATCGGCACCAACATCGACATCTCCGAACGGCACCGCCAGGCCATGGCGCTGCAGGCCGTCAATTTGCGGTTGGAAACACTGGTCTCGCAAGCGCGCATCGGCATCATGGTCCAGCGCGATTTCAAGGCGCTCATGGCCAATGACGCGCTTGCCCATATCCTGGGCCTGCCCGACCGGCATGCGGTGCTCGCACTGTTCGACTTCAGCCGGTTCTTCGCGCTCGATCAGCGCGCGCAGATCGTGGCGCAGTTCAATGCCCTGATGGTGGACGAGCCGGCAGCCGAGATCGTGACGATGCACGGCAAACGCGCCGATGGCCAGCCGCTGGATATCGAAGTCCGTGCCTTCCGGATCGATTGGGATGGTGGCCGCGCCGTCTGCGCGATGATCACCGATGTCACCGAACAGCGGGCGGTCGAAGCGCAGCTTCGCCAGGCGCAGCGGCTCGAAGCCGTGGGCCAGCTCACCGGCGGCGTTGCGCATGATTTCAACAACCTGCTCACCGTCATCCTCGGCAATGCCGAGCTTCTGGAGGAAGGGCTGGAGCAGGATCCGTTCCAGCATCGCCTCGCCGGCATGATCGTGCGCGCCGCCGAACGGGGCGCCGATCTGGCGCGGCACCTGCTCGCCTTTTCGCGGCGGCAGCGCCTCGAACCGGGCAGCGTGGACATCAATGCCATGCTGGGCAGCCTCAAGGATTTCCTCGGCCGCGCCGTCGGTCCGATGGTCGAGCTCGATGTGCGGCTCGCTCCCGGCCTGTGGTCGGCGATGGTCGATCTGGCGCAGCTGGAAAATGCATTGCTCAATCTCGCGGTCAATGCGCGCGATGCCATGCCCGGCGGCGGCAATCTCGTGATCGCCACGCACAATGTGTCGGTGCGCGACACGCATTTCGAACGCCCGGCCGATCTGGGTGACGGCCCGCAGGTGATGATCTCTGTCAGCGACACTGGCGCGGGCATGGACGAGGCAACCCGGCTGCGCGCCTTCGAGCCGTTTTTCACGACCAAGGATGTCGGCAAGGGCAGCGGGCTCGGCTTGTCGATGGTCTATGGCTTCGTGAAGCAGTCCAACGGCGCGGTGCAGATCCGCTCGACTGTCGGCAAGGGCACCGTCGTCGAGCTCTGGCTGCCGAAATCGACCAATGCCTTGCAACAGCCGGCGTCACGCGGCGACAGGGAACCGCTGCCGGGTGGCTCCGAACATCTGCTCGTCGTCGAAGACGATCCGATGGTGCAGGCGCAGGTCGTGGCGCAACTGGAGATGCTCGGCTACGCCGTGACAAGCGCGGACAATGGCGTCGACGCGCTGGCGCTCCTGAACGAGGACATTGCCTTCGACCTGCTGTTCACCGACATCGTCATGCCCGGCGGCCTCAACGGCCATGAACTCGTGGCTGAAGCGCTGGCGTTGCGGCCGGGTCTCCCCATCCTGCTCACCTCGGGCTTCGCCGACCGTGCCGAGCGCCCGCCCAGCACCGATCTCCATCGCTTCTCCATGCTCAGCAAGCCCTATCACCGCGAAGAGCTCGCGCTGAAGGTGCGCGACGCGATCGATGCCGCTACGCCCGATCCGCTGCCCGGCTGAAGGTCAACCGGCGCCCGGCTCCACGGCCGTTGCCAGCGCATGGCGCACCTTGCTGGCCAGCTCGGCCTTGCGATACGGCTTGTGCAGAAACTGCACCCCGGAATCCAGCTGGCCGTTGTGCACGATCGCATTCTCGGCATAGCCCGATGTGAAAAGCACCGGCAGCTCACGGTGCAGCTCCCGCGCCGCATCGGCAAGCTGGCGGCCGTTCATGCCGCCCGGCATCATGACATCGGTGAACAGCAGGTCGAAGGTCGCTCCCTGCTGCAGCACCGCAATCGCCTCCGCACCATTGCCGACGCATTGCACATCATAGCCGAGCTGCCCGAGCAGGTTGGACGCGTACTCGCGCACCAGCGCATCATCCTCCACCATCAGGATCCGCTCATGCCCGCGCGCCGCCTCGTTGCCCGGCCGCGGCTGCACGTCGGCAACGGCAGCATCGGTGCGTGGCAGGAACAGCTGTACCGACGTGCCATGGCCGACTTCGGAATAGAGGCGCGCATGGCCGCGCGACTGCTTGGCGAAACCATAAACCATCGACAGCCCCAGTCCGCTGCCCTTGCCGGCGGGCTTGGTCGTGAAGAACGGTTCGAAGGCGCGGCCGAGCGTGTCCGCATCCATGCCGGTGCCGACATCGCTGACCGAAACCAGCGCATAGTCCCCGGGCGACAGGTCGGGGTGCTGGCTGGAGTAATTTTCATCGAGCGACAGGTTCCTGGCTTCGATGAAGATGCGCCCGCCGCCCGGCATCGCATCGCGCGCATTGATGCAAAGGTTCACAAGCACGTTCTCGAACTGCGACGGATCGACCTTCACCTGCCCCAGCGCCGCATCGAACCGCGTGACGATCTCGATATCGGCGCCGATCGTGCGATGCAGCAGCGGCTCGATCTCGGTCACCAGCGCCGCGATATCGACCACCTGCGGGTCGAGCGGCTGCCGGCGCGCGAACGAAAGCAGCCGGCTGGTCAGTTCACCGCCTCGCTCGGCGGCGCTGCGGGACATGCCGGCCAGCGCCTGAAGCCGTGGCTGGCCGCCAAGTGCATCCTCCAGCAGTTCCGAATTGCCCAGGATCACCGTCAACAGGTTGTTGAAGTCGTGCGCGATGCCGCCGGTGAGCTGCCCGACCGCTTCGAGCTTCTGCGCGCTGCGCAGCTTGGCTTCGAGCAGCCATTGATCGGTCACGTCGACGATGCTGCCGACCACCCGCGTCACCGCGCCGTCGGCGCCCCGAACAAGGCGCGCCAGGATCCTCACATGCGCCGTAGCGCCATCGGCGCGCATCACCCGATAGGCTCCCGACCATTCGGTGTCGCTGCCCTGCATCGCGGCCGTCAGGCTTTCCTCGACCGCAGCCCGGTCCTCGCGGTGGATCGTCGCCGCCCAGCGCTCGATGCTGACCGTCCCCTGCTCCAGAAAATAGCCGAACCGGCCCGGCTCACGGCCGGTCCACCAGATGCTGCCGCTCGCCACATCCCAATCCCAGATGATGTCCGCCGACACATCGGCGACCATGCGGAAGCGCTCCTCGCTCTCGCGCAACGCCAGCTCGTCCTTCACCAGCCGGGTGGTGTCGAGCATTGTGCCCGTGAAGTTGACACCGTCATCGCTGCCGAACGGCTCGGCGATCTGCTGCACATGCCGCACTTCGCCGTCGGGGCGCAGGACCCGGAAGTTGGTGGTGTGCCGCCTCGGGTCTTCCAGCACCGCGTCGCGCAGTGCGAGAATCGTCGCCCGGTCGTCAGGATGGACGAGCTTCAGAAACCCCTCGAAGTCGTGGCTGAAGTCGGCCGGCTCGACGCCGAAAATGGTGTAGATCTGCCGCGTCCAGGTCAGCCGGTCGGTTCCGAAGCCATAGCTCCAGCTGCCCATGTTGCCGATCCGCTGCGCCTCCTCGAGCTGCGCCGTCCGCTCGGCGAGCATCTGCTCCTGCGCCGCGCGTGCCAGCTCCATGGCTTTCGCGCGAGTGATGTCCTGCAGCACGCCGACAACCTGGACGATGTCTCCGATCTCGTCATATTCGGGCGTGCCCGCCACCCGCGCCCAGATCGGGCGTCCCCTGGCGGTTTTGCCCTCGACCTCGATGTTGAACGCCACCCCCTCCTCGATGCAGGCGCGCACCGCCTCGGTGGCGATGCCGCGACACTCGGGGCTGTAGAAATCGAAGGTGTTCTCGAGCGGCGGCTCGTCGGGCTGGTCCCAGTCGAGCACCCGGCGCGCACCCTCGGACCAGATCACATTGTTGGTGGCCGGCGTCGCGATCCAGCCGCCGATCTCGCCGAGCCGCTCGGAGAGCGACGTCAGCTGCGCCTGCTGGCGATCGCTCTCCTCCTGCCGCTTGCGCGCTGTCACGTCGCGCTGGATCGCCACCAGATGGGTCACCTCGCCATCATCGCGTACCAGCGGCATGATCTCGATCTCGACCCAATATTCGCGGCCGCTCCTGGTATAATTGATCAGCTCGGCACGCACCGGCTGGCGCGCCTCGAGTGCTGCGCGGATCCGGTCGAGCGTCTTGCGCTGGGTGCGCGGGCCCTGCAGCAACTTCGGCGACCGGCCGATCACTTCTTCGCGCGAATAGCCGGTCAGCCGCTCGAACGCATCGTTGACATAGACCAGCCGCGGTCCGGGGTCATCGAAATCCGCTTCGGTGATCAGCACCATGTCGTCGACGCGGTTGATCGCCGACTGCAGCAGCAGCAACTGCTGCTGCTGCACCTCTGCCGCAGCATCGCTGCGCTTGCGCCCGGTCACATCACGCAGCGCGCCCTGCACCACCCTGCGCCCGGTGCGATGGTCGATCGCGACTTCCCCGATCGCCCGCAGCCACGCGATATCGCCGACCTGCGTCCTGATCTCGAATTCGGTGTCGAACCCCTCGCCGGTTTTCAGCGCATGGCCGACCATGGCCAGCAGCCGGTCAACATGATCGGGACTGAAGCGCTTGAGCACGTCCTCGGTCTGCATGTCCGCGTCCGGGTCGAGCCGCAGGATCTCCTTCAGCGTATCGGTGAGGATCAGTTCCCCCGACACCGGATCGAGCTGCCAACCGCCGAAACGCGCCAGCTTGCCGCTCATCTGCAGCAGATACTGCGCATCCTTGAGCGCCGCGGTGACCGACCGCAGTTCGCGCTCGCGCCGGTACAGCATCGCAAACTGGTGGGTGGCAATCCGCACCGCCAGTCCGGTGACGAGCAATGCCAGCAGCGTTGCAAGCCGGTTGAGCAGGAAACGCGGGTCGGGAGCGTCGGTCAGCAGCCCGCCCGCAAGGCCGAGCAGGATGCTGGCAGCGGTCACTCCGGTGATCAGCGCCACATGGCCGGTGTAGCCGGCGGCCAGGATCACCAGAAGATACAGCAGTGCGTGCAGATAGCCGGGCGGCGTCGCCATGTCCGCCACGAAGATCGCCGTGCACACAAGGCTGCAACCGATCACCCACTCCCGCATCGGCCGTGCCGCGGCACGTGCGATGAAGCGCTCGGTGGCAGACATCATCGGCATTTCGGGATCATGCAGATGTCGAAAGCGCATTCTACGCGGGCTCCCCCGGAGCTGGGACGTCGCAGGGCGGCGCATTTGCCCCCACATGGTACGCCAAGGTCACCGCCGTGCCAGACAAGGGTGACCAGATAATTCACGATAAGCTTTAACGGCGGTTATGTCCGGTCGTTAATCGGATACATCGTAAAAATTGTCGGTTACACTGGCACCGGAACAAAGGGGTAGTGTGGTCAAACAACCGACCGAAACGTCCATGGCTTCGCCGGCACGCCGCCTGCTCGTGCTCGACGATGATGCCAGCGTCGGCACGACCATCGCCTATATCGGCGAACAGGCCGGCTTGGCTGTCTGCGCCGTACAGACCCCCGAAGCGTTCGAGACGGCGCTTGACAACTTCGGCGCCGATATCATCATCCTCGATCTGCTGATGCCGGGGTGCGACGGCATCGAGATGCTGCACCGGCTGCACGCGCGCGGCTGCACTGCCGACATCATCGTCAACAGCGGCGTCGAGGCCCGCATCCTCGAAGCCGCCGGCCGCACCGCGCGCGAACTGGGCCTCAACCTGCTCGGCATCCTGTCCAAGCCGTTTTCGCCGCGCACCCTCCGCACCATGCTGCAAAGCGGGGACCATGCCGTCACGCATCCGGTCGCACCGCACAGCCAGGCTTCCGCCACGCGCGACCTCCGGACCAGCAACCCGGGCATCGCCGATATCGACGCCGGCCTGCTCGCCCACCAATTCCACCTCCATTATCAGCCCAAGGTGCATTGCGTCAGCGGGGAGATCGAGGGCTTCGAAGCCCTGGTGCGCTGGCACCATCCGGTGCTTGGCGTGCTGGCGCCGGAAATGTTCCTTGCCCTGGTCGAATCGACGCTGCGCATCGACGAGCTCACCAGCCAGATCATCGACCAGGCGCTTGCCTGGCTGGCGGCGCTTCCCGACAAGCGCCCGCTCGGCATGGCGATCAATCTCTCGCCCCGTTCGCTCGGCAACATCGAGCTCGCCGACCTCATCGAGGCAAAATGCATCGGTGCCGGCATCGATCCGGCCCGCATCACGCTGGAAATCACCGAGGCCAGCGCGATGGAAGATCCCATTGCCGGCCTCGCCGTCACCACCCGCTTCTGCATGAAAGCCTTCAAGCTTTCGATCGACGATTTCGGCGTCGGCTATTCCTCGCTCGTCCAGCTGGCCCGCCTGCCGTTCGCCGAGTTGAAGATCGATCGCCAGTTCGTGCAGGACCTGCCCGATTCGCCGGACAGCCGGGCCATTGTGGAAGCAATCGTCCTGCTCGCCCACCGGCTCGGCCTGTCGGTCACCGCAGAGGGTGTCGAAAGCCTGGCGACGCTCAAATATCTCGCCGCCATCGGCTGCGACGTCGCACAGGGCTTCGCCATCGCGCGGCCGATGGACGGGGCCAGTGCACAGGCCTGGTTGAGAGACCATGACGCCGGACGCGGCGTGCGGGAACACGCGCCGGCCTGATCCGGCCGGCTTGTTGCCGGCTGGCAAGCGCGAAGCTGCCGCGCTAAGGGAGCGGCATGTCGCCGCGCGTATTCTGATGTCCGAAAGAGATCCCCCGGAGCGCCCGCGCGATCATGATGCCGTCCTGTTCCGGCGGACGATGATCGTGATGGCCGCCGCAGCGACAGCGATCCTGCTCTGGCAGTTGCAGGGCCTGCTGCTGCTTGTCTTTGCCGCAGTGCTCGCAGCGCAGATGTTCCATGGCCTCGCCGTGCTGCTCCAGCGGCGGATGCGCCTGCCCTTTGCCGCCGCCCTGGTGCTGGCGGTGGTGCTGCCGCTCCTCGTGCTCTCCATCATTTTCGGCCTGTTCGGAACCTTGATGGCCTCGCAATTCACCCAACTGGCGGTCCAGTTGCCCATCGCTGCCCAGGCCGTGCAGGCGTGGCTCGCAAAGTCATCAACGGGTCTCGCCGTTCTCAAGGCCATCGCCAGCTATGCCCCCACGGTCGATACCGTCGTCGCGGTCATCCAGATGGGCGTGGCGAACCTCGGCTCGGGCATTTCCCAACTCGTCATCGTGCTGGTGGCCGGCGTCTATCTCGCCGCCCAGCCGCGGCTCTACATCAACGGCGTCATCCACACCGCCACCCGTATCGGCATCGCCGGCGCCGCCGGCCTGCTTGCCGCCATCCACTCGGCACTTGGCGCCTGGCTGCGGGCGCAGGCGGTGTCGATGGCATTCGTTGCGTTGGGCACCGGGATCGGCCTCAGCATCGTCGGCCTGCCCTCGGCCATCGCCATCGGGCTGGTGGCGGGGCTGTGCGAGTTCGTGCCCTATCTGGGGGTGTTGCTGGTAGCGGCGCCGGCCACGGTCATCGGCTTTTCCATCAGCATGGAGACCGGCATCTTCACCGTCATCACGCTGGTGATCGTCCAGCAGGTGCAGGGCAATGTCGTCACCCCGATGGCGCAAGGCAAGTTTGCCGATCTGCCCCCAGCCCTCACCCTTTTCAGCCTGATCGCCGCCGCCTTGCTGATGGGGCCGCTCGGCGTGATCCTCGCCGTGCCGCTCACCGTTGTCGGCATGGTGCTGTTCCGCAACGCCATGGCGGATCCGCCGGCCATTGCACCCGGGCTCAGCTCCGCGGCGTCGCCAGGGCATCGGCAAACGACGCCACCCCCGCCGCCGGCCCATCCGGATGGTCCCACACCGCCCGCACCACCGCGATGAAGTCGGCGCCTGCCGCCACAAGCGGGGCTGCGTTATGTGCAAAAATACCGCCGATCGCCACACAGGGCAGCTGGCTCAGCGTCGTCCACCAGCCGAGGATCGGCGGGGTGGGGCGATAATGGCTCGGCTTGGTCGTGGTGTCGTAAAAGGCGCCGAACGCCACATAGTCCGCCCCCTGCTCGCCGGCCTCCATCGCCAGGTGCCGGCTGTCGTGGCAGGTGCGCCCGATCGTGCTGCCAGCCCCCAGCAGCTTGCGCGCCTCGGCGAGGCTCCCGTCGGACTGGCCGAGATGCACCCCGTCCGCCCCGGCCTTCGCCGCCAGGTCGGCACGGTCGTTGAGCAGGAAGGCGACGTCCGCGGCCGCACACACCGGCAGCAGCGCCTCGCAGGCGCGCAGCACGTCATCGTCGCCCACGTCCTTCAGCCGCAGCTGGAACGCCGCCACCGGCCCGCCGTCCAGCGCCGCCTTCGCCGCCTCGACGAAATCGCCGAGCACGATCGCCGGCGGCGACACCACATAGAGCTGGCACGCCGGCCGGAAGCCACGGTCGAACCGGGTTGCGAACTCGTCGGGCAGCGGAATCGTCTCGTCGGCGTCCAAGCTCATTCCTGCCCGAGATAGATGGCGACGATCTTGTCCAGCATCGCCAGCGCCTCGTCACGCGGCCGCTGGAAGGTGTTGCGACCGATGATCGACCCATTGCCGCCGCCATCGCGAATGTCGCGCGCATCCTGATAGACCGCATCGGCCCCCTTGGTGGCGCCGCCCGAGAACACCACGATGCGACGGCCGTTGAAGCACGCCTGCCGCACATGCGCCACGCGCTTGGCCTGGGTCGACCAGTCGCCGCCCTCATAGCTCTTCACCGCGTCCTTCTGCTCGATATGCGCCGTCGGCAGCTTGACCTTGATGATGTGCGCGCCGGCAAGTGCGGCCATGTGCGCCGCATAGGCGCCCACATCGAGCGCCAGCTCGCCATCCTTGGAAATCTTGCCGCCGCGCGGATAGGACCAGATGACCGTGGCAAGGCCCACGCTCTTGGCCTCGGCGGACATTTCGCGAATCTCCTCCATCAGCTCGAAGATATCGTCCGAGCCGGGATAGATGGTGAATCCGATCGCCGCACACCCAAGCCGAAGCGCATCGTCGACGGTGCCGGTGACGGCCTGGTTGATCGCGGTCGCCCAGCTGTTCGAGGAATTCACCTTGAGAATGGTCGGGATCTGCCCGGCGAAGGTGTCGGCCCCCGCCTCGATCATGCCCAGCGGGGCGGCATAGGCCGAAAGCCCGGCATCGATGGCGAGCTGGAAATGATAATGCGGGTCATAGGCCGGCGGGTTGGGCGCAAAGCTGCGGGCCGGGCCATGCTCGAAGCCCTGATCGACCGGCAGGATCACCATCTTGCCGGTACCGCCGAGGCGCCCCTGCATCAGCATCCGCGCCAGATTGGCCTTGGTGCCGGGATTGTCGCTCTCGTAATTGGCGAGGATGGCTTTGACGGCAGGGGTGATCGACATGATGTCCTCGCAGCTTGATGGGCAGGTTAAAGTGCCAGACGGTACCGCAGGGCCTGATCGACAGCACGCATTGTGGCGGGGTGGATGACGCCGATTATGGAACTGACGCTCAATGCTCTGATGGTAACAATACGGTCGGTCCATATCCGGCAAGGCTGGCGAAGGCCATTGGTTTCGTCGGGCAATACTGCAATTCGCACGCTGGGCGCGTCGGGGCCGCCGGTGCCGATGATCACAAGCATCACCCAATCATCGATAGCGTTGAACAGATCGGCCTGGATCACGACGGCAGGACGCGGCTTGCCGGTCAGGGCACCGCGCTCGGCCATGATGACGACATCGCCCCGCTTCATTCGTCCAGCGCTTGCCGGACTTCATTCGACAGCGCCTCGATGAACAGGTCATCCTCACTGGGCAAATGCGCCGCACCATAGGCGGCAATCGACTCGGCATCACGACGCAGGGCGCCCTCGATATCGTGCCGATGCAAATAATCATCGAGCGCCGCCCGTGCGATCTCGCTCTTGCTCCGGCCTTCCAGCCGCGCCAGCGTTTCGAGCCGCTGCTCGATCGCACTGTCGAGCCGCAATCCCAGCGTCGCGCCCATTATCACACGCTCCCGTCGAACACGTTCGCCAGCAAACCACCGTTGAACATGTTCAACATAGCACGGCCGTCAGCCGCGTTCCAGCGCCGCCACGCCGGGAAGCACCCGGCCTTCCATCCATTCGAGGAATGCGCCGCCCGCGGTCGAGACGAAGGTGAAGTCGTCTGCCACCCCGGCATGGTTGAGCGCCGCCACCGTGTCGCCGCCCCCTGCCACGCTCAGCAGTTGCCCGCTCGCCGTCAGCCCCGCCGCCACCCGCGCCAGCGCCACGGTGCCGGCATCGAACGGCGCCATCTCGAACGCACCCATCGGTCCGTTCCACACACAGGTGGCACAGGTCTTGAGCGCATCGGCAAATGCCTCGACCGCCGCCGGGCCGATATCGAGAATCATCTCGTCGTCCGCCACCTCGAACACATTCACCAGCCGGTGCGGCGCGTGTGCTGCAAACTCCTTCGCCACCACGACCTCATAGGGCAGATGCACCGTGCACCCGGCCTTTTCGGCGCGCGCCAATATATCGAGCGCCACATTCGCCATCCCCGGCTCGGCGAGCGACTTGCCCACGCTCACCCCCTTGGCAACAAGGAAGGTATTGGCCATCGCCCCGCCGATCATCAGATGCTCGACGCGCGCCACCAGATGCAGCAGCACATCGAGCTTGGACGACACCTTGGCGCCGCCCACCACCGCCGCCACCGGCTTGACCGGCTTGCCCAGCGCCGTTTCCAGCGCATCGAGCTCGGCCTGCATCGAGCGACCGGCAAAGGCCGGCAGCACATGCGCCAACCCCTCGGTCGAGGCATGGGCGCGGTGCGACACCGAAAAGGCATCGTTGACGTAGAAATCCCCCAGCCGCGCAAGGGCCGCGACGAAATCGGGTGCATTGCCTTCTTCGCCGGCATGGAAGCGGGCATTCTCCAGCACGAGGATGGTCCCCGGCGTCATCGCCGCCACCGCCGCCTCGGCCTCGGCCCCGATCGTAGCACCCACGAAACCCACCGGCCGCCCCATCACATCGCTGAGCGCAGGCGCAATCGCCGCCAGGCTCAGCGACCGGTCACCCGGCTTGGGGCGGCCGAAGTGCGAGAGCACCAGCACCTTCGCCCCCCGGTCCGCCAGCGTCGCCAGCGTCGGCACCGCTGCCGAGAGCCGGGTGGCATCGGTCACCCGGCCATCATCGATCGGCACATTGAGATCGGCACGAACGATCACCGTCTTGCCCGCCAGATCGGGCATGTCGTCGAGGCTGCGGAAACCCATCGTTCAGATCAGCTTGCCCATCGCCACGGCAGTATCGGCCATGCGATTGGAGAAGCCCCATTCATTGTCGTACCAGGAGACGACGCGCACCAGATTGCCGCCGATCACAGCCGTTTCGAGGCTGTCGACCGTCGAGCTTGCCGGCGCATGGTTGAGGTCGATCGACACGATCGGCTCGTCGGTCCAGTCGAGCACGCCGGCCAGTTCGCCCTCGGCGGCGGCCTTCAGGGCGGCGTTCACCTCGTCCTTCGTCACATCGCGGCCCGCCACGAAGGTCAGGTCGACCATCGAGACATTCGGCGTCGGCACGCGCACTGCCGAGCCATCGAGCTTGCCCTTCAGCTGCGGCAGCACCTCGGCCACGGCGCGCGCCGCACCGGTCGTGGTCGGGATCATCGAGAGTGCGGCCGCCCGCGAGCGGCGCGGGTCCTCATGCACCTGGTCGAGGATGCGCTGGTCGTTGGTATAGGCATGGATCGTCGTCATCAGCCCTTTCACAATGCCGAACTCGCGGTCGAGCACCATCGCCACGGGGGCAAGGCAGTTGGTGGTGCACGAGGCGTTGGACACGATCTTGTGGTCGGCGGTCAGCTTGTCGTGGTTGACGCCATAGACCACCGTCAGGTCGGCCCCCTTGGCCGGGGCGGACACCAGCACACGCTTGGCGCCGGCCGCAAGATGCAGCCCCGCCTTGTCGGCGGCAGTGAAGAATCCGGTGCACTCGAGCGCCACATCGACGCCCATCTCGCCGTGCGGCAGCTTGGCCGGGTCACGCTCGGCGGTCACGCGGATTCGCTGGCCGTTCACCACGATATGATCGCCGTCGACCTCGACGGTGCCGGGGAAGCGGCCATGCACCGAATCGCGCTTCAGCAGCCGGGCATTGGCATCCGCATCGGCGAGATCGTTGATCGCCACCACGACGATATCGGTCCGCCCGCTCTCGGCAATGGCGCGCAGCACATTGCGGCCGATCCGCCCGAACCCGTTGATTGCTACCTTGATGGCCATGGTCAAATTCCTCTCAACCCAGATGTGCGATGACCCGCGCCGCAACAGCGTCACCGGTCAACCCGAAATGCTTGTACAAGTCACCCGCCGGACCCGACGCGCCGAAGCTGTCGATGCCGATCACCAAGCCCTCGTCGCCCGTCCAGCGCTCCCAGCCGAGTGTCACCCCGGCCTCGACCGCAACCCGCACCACCCCGGCCGGAAGCACGTCGCGCCGGTAATCAACCGGCTGCTCG
>JBBSPR010000005.1:0-38778 GCA_038258615.1 Sphingomonadales bacterium | reverse complement strand
GCAGTGTCGCATCATCGAGCGCGCCGACCTTGGCGATCGGTCCGGTAATCCCGGCGTTGAGAACGAGGACATCAAGGCCACCAAAAGCCTTTACGGCCGCAGCAACCATGGCCTCGGCCGCACCTGACGTGGTGACGTCATGCAGATCTGCCGTGGCAATTCCGCCAGCAGCAGCGATGGCTGCCACCGTCTCCGCGGCCGAGTCTTCCATGCCCGTCCGCCGTCGGTTGTTGACGACGATTGCAAGACCATCCGAGGCAAGCGCCGTGGCAAAGGCTGCGCCCAGCCCCTTCCCGGCGCCGGTGACCAGCGCCACCCGTGTGTCCCCGCGTTCCATCAATACAGCCTAGCGGGGTCAGTATGGTCTTGAAAGTGCTAAACCGCTTCCGCAAGCCTTGGGTGCACAGGCTCGAGAGAAAATTCGACGTCTCGAGCATCAAGCGGTGCATGGCAATGCGAACAGACTATTTCGGGCTTGAGCACCGCGCCACAAGCCTTGTGGGTGAGCAGCAGGGGCGGCCCCTCGGGGGACACATAATAGCGGTCCCCCCACACAAGCAGCATCAGCAACGCCGGATAATAAGCGACGCCTTTGCGGGTGAGCCGATACTCGTTGCGGCCCGGCTGGCCGTTCACCGCCGCCTGACGGATCACGCCGCGGGTTGCCAGCCATTGCAGCCGCTCGGAGAGGATATTGGTCGCCATCGCGGTATCGGCGCGAATGCCGTCGAAGCTGCGGATGCCAGTGAAGATCGAGCGCAGGATGAGGCTTGCCCAGCGGTCCCCCATCAGCTGCGCGGCTTCGCGGAATAACAGGCTGCCATCACCCACCTGCTCGCGCAGTTGGCGACGGCGGCTGTAGAGCGGCGCCATCCAGCCCACGCCCGGCCCTTCCCGCCAATCGACATTGGTGGCGTCGACATCGCCCTCGCAGCTTGCACAGGCGGCAACCGCGCGAAAATCCTGCCCGCACGTCTTGTGAGTGAGGCGGATAGTGCGCGCGCCGGCGGCATGATCGCCCCAGTCCTTCTCCCATTGCAACAGGGCAAGAGCCACAGGGTAGACGTCGCGGCCCTTCTGGGTCAGCCGGTAGCGATAGCGCGGCGGCCGCTCATGATATTGGGCCTTCTCCAGTACGCCCGCTTCGACGAGCTTCTTCAACCGGTCCGAGAGCAGCGCCTTGAGCAGGCCCGTCTCGCGCCAGAAGTCGTCGAACCGCCGGGCTCCGAGGAACGAAGCCTCGAGGATGAGCAGCGTCGGGGTGTCCCCCACCACTTCGAGTGCCCGCCAGATCGAGCAAGTGCGTATAAGAATGGCATCGCTCATTGCAGCGCCGATCATAGCGCGGGAGTTGACGCCCCGCTACTTGTGAAAGTCTTCCTTCAGCCCCATCGCGGCGACAAGCTGCGACCGATCATAATATTCGCGCCAAACCTTCACATGGTCACCTTCAACCGTGAGGACGCCGACCACCGGAACTTCGCCCTTGTGTCCCTTGTAGGTAAACCGGTCGACCCGCTCGATGATGACGGCATCGCCGACGCGTCCGATACGCTGGATGTCGAGCGTGATCTCCGAAATGCCGGCCCCCATGCCGTTGATCCGCGAGGCGATGGCGGAACGGCCTACGACCGGCTCGATCATCATCGAATGCAGCACACCATCTTCTGCAAACAGGTCCCCGACCAGCTGCCAGTTGCGGGTGTTCCAGGCGTCGATCATCTTCTCGACGACTGCGATTTTCGGATCGGTGCTCATCTTCTTCTCCTGCGCGAATGCCGGCGTTGCGACCAGCAGGATCATCGCCATCCATAGCCCGACCAGCTGTTGCATCACCGTTCTCCCCCACATCATTGTCATGCTTGTTGTTGGTCCCGAACATCGGGCAGTGCGACGACCGGGTCAACCGTCAAAGTTGCACAATCGTACCGGCTCGTTTACCTTCGCGTCAACGAAAGGGGCTCATCACATGGCACCGCCCGATTACCCTGCAGAAGTGCTTCGCGAGACGCCGGTCACGGTGACGCTGCAGCCGAGCAATCATCCCTATTTGAATGGCGCCTGGACGCCGCTGCATGAAGAAGTGACGGTCGATGAGCTCCCAGTCATCGAAGGCGCGATCCCGACCGACATCGATGGCATCTACATTCGCAACACCGAGAATCCGGTTCACCAGCCGCTCGGCCGCTACCACCCGTTCGATGGCGATGGGATGCTCCACCAGGTGAGCTTTTCGGGCGGCCGGGCGAGTTATCGCAACCGCTTCATCCGTACCCGCGGCTTCCAGGCCGAGCAGGAGGCCGAGCGTTCCCTCTGGGGCGGCCTGATGGACGGTCCCGGCGTCAGCACCCGCCCCGGCTTCGGTGCGCATGGCCGGCTGAAGGATGCCAGCTCGACAGATGTGGTCGTCCACCGCTCACAGGCGCTCACCACCTTCTACCAATGCGGCGAGGCCTATGCGCTCGATGCAGAGACACTCGACGCCGAAGGCATCGCGCCTTGGGTGCCGCTCGACGGCATCAGTGCGCACCCCAAGGTGGATCTGGAGACGGGCGAACTGCTGTTCTTCAACTATTCCAAGCACGCGCCCTTCATGCATTATGGCGTCGTCGATTCGGCCGGCAAACTGGTGCATTATGTGCCGGTGCCGCTGCCGGGGCCGCGGCTGCCGCACGACATGGCGTTCACCAAGAACTGGTCGATCTTGAACGACTTTCCGCTGTTCTGGGATGCCGAGCTGCTCAAGAAGGACATTCACGTCGCGCGCCAGCATCCGCTGCCGAGCCGCTTTGCGCTGATACCGCGCCATGGCACACCCGATCAGATCCGCTGGTTCGAGGCCGCGCCCACTTATGTGCTGCACTTCCTCAACGCCTGGGAGGAGGGCGATGAGGTGATCATGGACGGCTATTTCCAGCACAATCCGATGCCAGCGCCACTCGACAATGCCGATGGCTATGGACACATGATGGCCTATGTCGATGAGCACAGCTTCAAGCCGAAGCTGCACCGCTGGCGCTTCAACCTCGTCACCGGCGAGACGCACGAGCAATCACTCGATGACCGGACCCTCGAATTCGGTACGTACAACCAGCGGATGAGCGGCCACCCCTATCGCTATGCCTATAGCACCACCACCAAGCCGGGCTGGTTCCTGTTCAACGGATTCGTGAAGCATGACCTGGAGACCGGCGAGAGCTGGTCGCTGATGCTGCCCGAGGGCCGCTACGCCAGCGAAGCGCCGTTCGCGCCGCGAGTGAACGCGACGTCCGAGGATGATGGATATCTCGTCAGCTTCATCATCGACGAGAACCGTGGGACGTCCGAATGCATCCTTGTGGATGCCAGGGACATCGAGGCCGGGCCGGTTTGCCGACTGGCGTTGCCGCACAAGATTTCCAGTGGCACCCATGCGCATTGGGTGGAGCGGGTCAACCTGCCGGGTTGACGCCTATTCGGCGGCTTCGGCGAGCAGGGCCGGCTGCGCGGTGGTGAACACCATCTCGTCGGTCACGGCACCATCACGCAACTCCTGGCGGTCGTGCGTGTAGCTGGCGGTAACCATCCACGGCGCGCGGTTGCCCGAGCGGGGCAGGGCGTCGGCGCCGCGCTGCACATAGCCCGAGTTGAGGTCCATCGCCAGCCGCTCGGGCACGACATCCGGCGCCGGGACGGGTGTGGCGATGTCGGTGCGCGTCGCCTTCATGTGGTTCAAGATCCGACAGACATATTCGGCGATCAGATCCGACCGCAGCGTCCAGCTGGCGTTGATATAGCCGAAGCTGACAGCGAGATTGGGGATGTGGCTGAACATCATTCCCTTGTAGGCCAGGCTGTCGGCCGAGCGGCGCGGCACACCATCGACGGTGATCGCCATGCCGCCAAGCGCTTCGAGCTTGAGGCCGGTGGCGGTGACGATGATATCGGCATCGAGATGCGTGCCTGACTTGAGCTGTATCCCCGTCATGGTGAACCGCTCGATATGATCGGTGACGATCTGGGCCTTGCCCGAGCCGATTGCGGTGAAAAGATCGGCGTCGGGCACCAGGCACAGCCGCTGGTCCCATGGATCGTAGTGCGGGGTGAAATGTGCCATGTCATAGCCGGCCGGCAGCAGCGTCTGCAGGCGCTTGAGGAGCTGGGCGCGGATCTTGCCGGGATTGGCGCGGGTCTGGCGGTAGAACCACTGGCCGAGGGTGACATTCTTCCAGCGCACGACATCATAGGCGATCTTCGCCGGCAGCAGCTTGCGCAGCAGATTGGCGACGGCGTCTTCCGATGGGCGGCTGACCACCCAGGTCGGTGAGCGCTGGAGCATCGTCACGTGCGCCGCCTGCTTTGCCATCTCGGGAACCAGCGTCACGGCGGTGGCACCCGAGCCGATGACCACCACACGCTTGCCGGCATAATCCAGGCTGTCGGGCCAGAATTGCGGGTGGACAATGGTCCCGCCGAAATCGGCCTCACCGTCCCACGTCGGACGATAGCCTTGAGTGTAGGAGTAATAGCCCGAGCACATGAACAGGAAGCGGCAGCGAAGCTGTGTCGTGCTGCCATTTGCCAACTCGGACGTAACGGTCCAGCGGGCGGTCGCGCTGTCCCATGCGGCAGCCTTGACCTTGTGGCCGAAGCGGATGTGTTTTTCGACGCCGTGTTCGGCGGCGGTATCGGCAATATATCTGCGGATGCTCGGGCCATCCGCAATCGCCTTGGCTGCGGTCCACGGCTTGAAGCGATAGCCCAGCGTGTGCATGTCCGAATCGGAGCGAACGCCGGGGTAACGGAACAGGTCCCAGGTGCCACCGATGCGCTCGCGGCCCTCGAGGATGACGAAGCTCCGCTCCGGGGCGCCCTGCATCAGGTGCACGGCTGCACCGATGCCGGACAGGCCTGCCCCAACGATCAGCACGTCATGGTCGATAATGGTCATCGGCGGTCCCTTGGTTGCCGTTAGCGTAAGGGGCCGCAGCGGCCGGTGCAAGCTGCCGGGAGTCGCAGGGAGCTGGTGTGCGCCAGCGCCGCGTTGGGGCCGCGCCGTGGCCGCGTTGGGGCCGCGCCGGGGCCGCGTCAGCGCCTGGGCATGCCCGGCATTTGCGGCGGCGGCCGGCGATCGCGATCGCGCCGGGGAAGCTGCGCCTGGTACGCCACTGCGCAATGTTCGGAACAATAGGGAAAGCCTGCCTGCACCGGCTTGCCGCAAAAGTGGAAATCGGCATCGCCAGGATGGCCGATGGGCCATTTGCAGATCTTTTCGTTCAGATCGAGCAGGGTGACGCGGGCGGGCTTGCCGGATCGGCGGGCCGGCTTGACGACCTTGGGGGCAACCGGCGTGGCAGCGGGCGAAGGCGCCACGGCTGAGGGCGAGGGTCCGGCTGCTGCAGTGGCGGATGCCGGCGAGGGAGCGGCTGCGGTCTGGACGAGAGCAACGTCATCGCCAGCCTTCACGGGGCTTGGACGGGCCTCGAGCCCGAGCCGATGTGCCTTGCCGATCACGGCGTTGCGCGTCACCCCTTCGCCAAGCTGCTCGGCGATCTGGCTGGCGGTCATGCCGCCCTCCCAGCCGGCCTTGAGCACGGCAATTCGTTCTTCGGTCCAGGCCATGAAAATGGAGATCCTTCAAATTGTCGCTGCCGACGTGATGCCTTGCCGCACACCGTCGGGAAACGCTATGTCCTTTGCATGGCCGCCCCAGATCCAGGATCCCACAACCCACCGTTGCTGCGTCATCCGGAGCCTGGCGTCGTCCTGATCGCATCAGTCAACTGGCAGGGTTTGCAAACCCTGTATCTGAAGGAGGTGCGCCGATTTTTCAAGGTGCAGTTGCAAACCATCTGGGCGCCGGCGATCACCACCCTGCTGTTTCTCGTGATCTTCTCCTTCGCGCTCGGCGGCCAGCGGGCCGAAGTGCTTGGGGTTCCATTCGCGGATTTTCTGGGCCCCGGGCTGATCGTGATGGGGATGATCCAGAACAGCTTTGCCAATTCGTCGTCATCGCTGCTGGTGGCGAAGGTGCAAGGGACGATCGTGGACGTCATGATGCCACCGTTGAGCGCTGGCGAACTGCTTGTGGCCTTTGTCGGCGGCGCGGTGACGCGGGCCTGGCTTGTGGGACTGGCGGTCTGGCTGGCGATGACATTGGCGCCCGGTGTGCATGTGCCGGTTCGCAATATCGCCCCTATCCTCTATTTCGGTACCATGGGCGCGATGATGCTGGCGCTGCTCGGGGTGCTGACGGGTATCTGGGCCGACAAGTTCGATCATGCCGCTGCGGTGACCAATTTCGTGGTGCAACCGCTGACGCTGCTTTCGGGCACTTTCTACACGATCGATCGGGTGTCTCCGTTGCTCGCCACGCTGAGCGCGGCCAACCCATTTTTCCATGTGATCGACGGCTTTCGCAGCGGCTTCATCAGCGAGGCCAATGGCGACATTGTCACAGGCGCGGGATTGTTGCTGGGCTGTAATATTGTGCTTTGGTTGATCTGTTATCGAGTGCTCAAATCGGGCTGGCGTCTGCGCGCCTGATTCGCTGCGGCAAACGGCCCATTCACTATGGTGCGGGTTGCAGCGGCTCGGTTTTTCGGATTGGCCAGTTGGCAGAAGTGCTTGAAATCGAGGCGGTGCCACGCAGGCGGCTGCCGATCGCAAGTTGGGGGCGCCGCGAGTGATTGGCTTTGGCGTATCGTAGGGACTTTCTGAGTTGATGAAACGCCATGCCATCCTTGTTGCCGGCCTTCTGGCATCGGTGCTTGTCTCGTGCGGCAGCGACGAGGCTGCCGATGGCAGGGGCGGTCCTGGTGGTGGGCGTCCGCCTTCGCTGGTGAGCGCTGTCTCGGCGACATCACAGCAGTTTTCGCCGCGACTGGTTGCGCTTGGCACGGTTGCGCCGTTGCAGACCGTTGATATCCGCGCGCGTGCCGAGGGCGAGATCACTGCCATCCTGTTCAACGAGGGCGATAATGTGCGCGGTGGCCAGTTGCTGTTCCGCCTGGATGACCGACAGGCGCAGGCGCAGCTTGCGAGTGCCCGTGCCCAGCTTGCCACCGCTCGCGCCAATGCGGCACAGGCCGCGAACGAGCTGAGCCGTGCCGAAGCGCTGGTAAGCAAGGGCTTTGTGACCGGCTCGGTGCTCGATCAGCGGCGCGCGCTGGCGGAGGGCGCGCAGGCTTCCATCAGTTCTGCACAGGCTGCGGTGCGCAATGCCGAGGCGGCGCTGACGTTCCTCAATATCCGGGCGCCTGTCAGTGGGCGCACGGGCGAGCTCAACTTCCGGCTGGGCGCGAATGTGCGGCCGGCCGATGCGTTGCCGCTGGTCACCATCAACCAGCTCTCGCCGATCTCGGTACGCTTCCTGGTGCCGCCGCAAGACATCGCGCAGGTGCGGGCGGCGATGATGGCAGGCGCGGTGGCGGTGGATGCGCGGGTGCAGGGTGGCGATGCTCGGCAGCCGCCGCTGGCGAGCGGCAGGCTGGCGTTTCTTGACAACAATGTCGATCCTGGCAACGGCTCGGTGATTGCCAAGGCCGAGTTCCGCAATCCGGACGCAGCACTTTGGCCAGGGGCAATCGTCAACGTCGCGATGCCGATGGGCGCGCCGAGTGCACAGATCGCCCTGCCGGAATCGGCGGTGCAGACGGGTGCGGACAAACCTTTCGTCTGGCTGATTGCGGCTGACGGCACGGTTTCGATGCGCGATGTCGCCATCAAGGGGCGCGCCGATGGCACCGCCTATGTTGCCAGTGGCTTGAAGCCGGGTGAACGCGTGGTGACCGATGCGCTGGCGCGGCTGAAGGCCGGGGACAAGGTGCGGACGCGAGGAGGACCTCCGGGTCTCGCCGATCAGCCGCGAACCGCCGCGGCGCAACGACAGGTGGTACCCGGCTGATGGGGTGGGCGCGCTTCTTCGTCGAGCGGCCTGTGGCAACAGTGCTGCTCACATTGGCGATCATGTTTGCCGGCTTCTTCGGATACCGGCAGCTCCCGGTTTCGGCGCTGCCCGAAGTCGATCTGCCGACGATCGAAATTCGCGCCAGCCTGCCCGGCGCCAACCCTGCGACCATGGCGACCGCCGTGGCCACGCCGATCGAGCGGCGCCTGTCGACGATTGCCGGCATCGATCAGATCACCTCGACCTCCTCGACCGGTGGCACCAACATCACTGTGCAGTTCGCGCTTGATCGCGACATCGACAGTGCAGCACTCGATGTGCAGTCGGCGCTATCGGCGGTCACCCGCCAGCTGCCGCCCGAGATGCCGTCACCGCCGACGTTCCAGAAGATCAACCCGGCCGATCAGCCGGTGCTGCTGTTCTCGTTCCGCGACCCCTCGCGGCCGTTGAACGAGTTGCAGACGCTGGTCGATACGCTGGCAATCCCGCGCCTGTCGACGCTGCCGGGAGCCGGCAATGTGCAGACCTATGGCAGCCGGCGCTTTGCGATCCGTATCCAGTTCAACCCCGAAGCGCTTGCCGCACGCAATTTGACCGCCGAGGACGTGCGCCAGGCTGTGGCGGCGGCGAACAGCAACATTGCGGTTGGCGTGATCAACGGCGGCGAGCGCAACTATATCCTCAACGCCACCGGGAATATCGAGAAGCCGCTGGAGTTCGCGCAGATCATCGTTGCAACGCGGGGCGGCTTGCCGGTGCGGGTCGGTGATGTTGCTTCCGTGATCAGCAGTTTTGAGCAGCGTCGCGGCGGCGCCAAGTTCAACGGGCAGGCCTCGCTCACGGTGGCAGTCACGCGTCAGCCAGGCGGCAATGTCGTCAAGCTCGTCGACGAAGTGAACCGCGTGCTGCCGATGATCAAGGACGCGATGCCGCCGACGGTAGAGATCACGAATATTCTCGATCGCTCGGAATCAGTGCGCCATTCGGTTGCCGATGCGCAGTACACGCTGATCGGCACGGCGTTGCTCGTCATTCTGGTGATCTACCTCGTGCTCGGCGATGCGCGCGCGACGGCGATCCCGGCGATCGTGTTGCCGGTGGCGGCCATCGGTACCTTTGCGGGCATGTACATGTTCGGCTTCAACCTCGACAACCTGTCGCTGCTTGCCCTCACGCTCGCCACAGGGTTTGTCGTCGATGATGCGATCGTGGTGCTGGAAAACATCGTTCGTCATATCGAGGACGGCGAGGCACCGCGCGAGGCGGCGGTGACCGGTGCCAACCAGATCACTTTCACAGTCATTTCGATTTCGGTTTCGCTGGTCGCGGTGTTCATCCCGCTGCTCTTCATGGGCGGCGTGATCGGCCGGCTGTTTTTCGAGTTTGCCGTGACGATGACGATTGCGATCGCGGTGTCGGCGCTGCTTTCCCTCACGCTGATCCCGATGGTGGCCGCCCGCGTGCTGAAACCGGGGCATCAGGAGCCGAACAGCCGGATCGCTCGTGCTTCGACCAACGGATTCCAGCGGCTGACCAATGGCTATATGCGGGCGTTCGACAGCACGCTTCGCCATCGCAAGCTCGTCGGGCTGTTCACCGTGGCGTCGATCGGCGTGGCGATCTGGGGTTTCACGGTTGTGCCGAAGGGCTTCTTCCCGACCGAAGATACCGGGAGCATCTTCATCGGCACCGAGGCAGCCCCGGACACGGCATATGACCAGATGCTGGCCAAGCAGGACAGGGTTGCAGCAATCTTGGCCGAAGATCCAGCCGTCGCGCGGGTAAACTCGATCGTTGGCGGCGACAACAGCTATCGTGGTCGAATGTTCGCGCCGCTCGTGCCACGCAGCGAACGCGATTCGGCTGAAGAGGTTCAGGCCCGGCTGCGCAAGGCGCTCAACAGCGAGCCGGGCTTCGGAGCCTTTCCCAACATCCCGCAGAACCTGCAGCTCGGCGGTCGCGGATCCTCGTCCAACTATCAGTACACGCTCTCGGCCGTGGACAAGGAAGAGCTGTACAGCTTCGCGCCACGAATGGAGCAGGCATTGCGCGCGAGGCCTGAGTTCGTTGACGTTTCGTCGGACTACCAGACTGGTGGCCGTGAGGTAATGGTGGACATCGATCGTGATGCCGCGAACCGGCTGGGTGTGTCGGTGGCGGCGATCAGGCAGACCCTCGCCTCCGCTTATGGCAACCAGCAGATCTCCACCGTCTACACCGATGTCGACAGCTATCAGGTGATCATGGAGATTGCCGACTCCGAACAGTTGACGCCCGATGGTCTCGGTCGGCTTATGGTGCGGGGCCAGTCGCTCGACGGCCAGGCGGCCGTGCTGGTGCCATTGTCGGCGCTCATCAGGGTGCAGATCAGGGGTGCACCGCTTGTGGTGGCGCACCAGAGCCAGTTGCCGGCGGTCACGCTGAGCTTCAACCTTGCAAAGGGTGTCGCATTGTCCCAAGCCAAGCCGTTGATCGACGGGGCACTGGCCGATTTGGGTGTGCCGGCGACGATTTCGGGTTCGTTCGGCGGCAATGCGCAGCAGTTCGAGAGCTCGACCGACTCGATGCCGATCCTGTTCCTCGCCGCCGTCATCGTCATCTACATCGTGCTCGGCGTGCTCTACGAGAGCTTCGTGCATCCCATCACGATTTTGTCGGGCTTGCCGGCGGCGGGCATCGGTGCGGTGTTCTTCTTGTGGCTGCTCGACATGCCGCTCGATGTGATCGGCATCATCGGCGTGGTTCTGCTGATCGGCATCGTGAAGAAAAACGCCATCATGATGATCGACTTTGCGCTCGAAGGGCAACGCAGCCACGGCTGGACCCCGGCGCATGCGATCCGCGAAGCCGCCAACAAGCGCTTCCGGCCGATCATGATGACCACGTTTGCCGCGATGGCCGGTGCTCTGCCGCTTGCGCTCGGGATCGGCGCGGGTGCCGAGCTTCGCCAGCCGCTGGGCGTGGCAGTGCTCGGCGGCCTGATCGTGAGCCAGGTCCTGACGCTGTTCATCACGCCGGTGGTGTATCTGGGCATCGAGGGCATGATGACCCGCTGGCGCGCGCGCCGCGGTGCGGCCGATGTTCGCGAGTTGCCGCGCGAAACGCCGCCTGCGCTCGAACCTCACCCTGGCCGCGTGGCTGCCGAATAGCAGTACCGGCTCTGCGCGCCGTCAGGTCTTCGGCGTGCTGAACAGCCTCTCGATCTGCGTCCACAAGCTCGTGATGCCGCGCGCGGCAGGTGTGCCCACCTTGGCAGCGAGCAACGGCAGCCGGGTGCTCGCCATCGCCTCCACGGCGGCCGCATAGGGGATGGCGACGCGCTCGGGGTGTTCGGCAAGGCGCTGGCGGTGCAGCGTCTTGCGGCGATCGACCATCGAAAACACCGGAAGCACCGCTGGACGATTTTTGTGGTGGCGACCGAGGTGATCCGTCAGTTGGACGAACGCGCGCTCCGACAGCGGTGACGGGATCAAAGGCACCACCAGCAGATCGACGGCACGAAACAGCTGGTCGGCGAGCTCGGTAAGGCCGGGCGGGCAATCGAGGATGACCCGGTCATAATCCTTCTCGAGCGACTTCAGCAGCTTCCTGAGCCGTTTCGCCTTTTCTTCAAGCAACTGCGCTTCGAGATGGCGCAGCGAGCGATCAGCTGCAAGGACATCGAGCCCCTCGAACTCGGTCGGCTGGATAAGCGGGCCGAGTTGGCCGTCGGCAAAAGCCTTGCGTGCCGAACCTGCAGCGCCGAGACGCATGGTAAAGGTGGCTGCGCCCTGCGCGTCCAGATCCCAGAGAAGCGTTCGGCGGCCCGAGAGTGTCGCGCTGGCATGGGCAAGGTTTACCGCTATGGCTGACTTGCCGACACCACCCTTGACGCTGAACACGGCAATGCTGCGCACCCGGTCAGGCTGCCAGTGCGGAGGCGAGCCGTGTGCGAATCGTGAGCAGAGCTGTGCGCACGGCGGGGGACAGCTCGGCGCTGTCCGGCTGTGCCGCATGCACCTGCAAGGAGCGGCCGGCTGCAGCTTCTACCGACGCTGCAACATCGGGGGCGGGCGCTCCCGGCTTCAGCCCGTCGAGAAGTTGCTGCGCGCCGCGAATGGTCATGCCCTGATCGTGAAGCAGCGAGCGGATGGCTTCGAGCAGCGCCATGTCCTCGGGCCGGTAGTAGCGACGGCCACCACCTCGCTTGAGTGGCTGCAGGGCAGGAAAGCGAGTCTCCCAAAAGCGCAGGACGTGCTGCGGAACGCCTAGGGCCTCCGCTGCTTCCCCGATGGTGCGAAAAGCGGTTGCTGCCTTGCCGGAACTTGTTGCCCTGGTCATCAGCTCAGCTGTTGATCGCCTGGCGAAGCAGTTGGCTGGGCCGGAAGGTGAGAACGGTGCGTGGCTCGATCGGCACTTCAACGCCTGTCTTGGGGTTGCGGCCGATCCGCAGGCCCTTCGAACGGAGCACGAAGCTGCCGAAAGAGGATATTTTCACATTGTCTCCAGCAAGCAGCGCATCGGAGATCGAATCGAGCACATTTTCAACGAGCTGTGCCGACTCGGCCCGCGAAAGCCCTATCTCGCGATGTACCGCATCAGAAAGCTCTGCGCGTGTCACGCTGCCTGGTGTGATGGAACTGATCTCGGCCATCGTCATGTTTCCCCCAGTACAAGCGTGAATGATAACCGTTCGGATTCGAATTTACCAGCGTACTGCAGCGGCACCCCAGGTGAATCCGCCGCCCATGGCTTCGAGCAGCAGCAACTGGCCGGGCTGGATGCGGCCATCACGGACCGCGGTGTCGAGCGCCAGCGGTACTGAGGCAGCCGATGTGTTGGCATGATCCTGCACGGTGACGATGACCTGCTCGGGCGCCAGATCGAGCTTGCGTGCCGTGGCCTCGAGGATTCGCAGATTGGCCTGGTGCGGCACGACCCAGTCGACATCGGCGGCTGCCAGGCCGGCCGCCGCAAGTGTCTCGTGCATGACGGCCGCAAGATTGGTGACGGCATGGCGAAACACCTCCTTGCCCTTCATCCTCAGCTTGCCGACCGTCCCCGTGCTGCCTGCGCCGCCATCCACATAGAGCAGTTGGTTGTGGCGGCCATCGGCATGCAGGCGCGTGGCAAGGATGCCGCGGTCTGCGGAAGTGCCTGCGCCGTCGATGGCGGAGAGCACGATCGCGCCGGCACCGTCGCCGAACAGTACGCAGGTGGCGCGATCCTCCCAGTCCAGAATGCGCGAGAAAGTCTCCGCGCCGATCACCAGCGCATGCTTGTGCGCACCCGTGCGCAACATCGCATCGGCGACGGTGAGGGCGTAGAGGAAGCCCGAACACACGGCCGCGACGTCGAAGGCGACGCAGTCATCGATGCCGAGTTTGGTCTGCACGATCGTTGCAGTAGCCGGAAATGTCTGATCTGGCGTGGCGGTTGCGACGATGATGAGATCGATGTCGAGCGGCTGCAGGCCGGCGCTTTCGAGGGCGCGCCGGGCGGCAGCAGTGCCGAGATCGGAGGTGAATTCGTCTGCTGCCGCGACATGGCGCTGGCGGATGCCGGTACGCTCCACGATCCACTCATCGGAAGTGTCCACCTGTGCCGCCAACGCGGCGTTGGTCAGGATTCGTGCCGGAAGATAGCTGCCGGTGCCGCTGACGCTTGACCGGATCATGCGTCGGCGGCCGTTGGCTGGGGTGGGGTGCGCGGCCGGCGCGCCGAAAAATTGGCCAGATCCTGCGTGATGCGCTCGCCGACATTGTCGACGATGAGATCGTGCGCAACGCCGATCGCATTGGCAAGACCGCGAATGTTGGCGGAGCCATGGCTCTTCACGACCAGACCGTTGAGGCCGAGGAGAACGGCACCATTATGGGCATTGGGATCGAGATGCGCCTTCAGCGCTCGCAACGCGCCGCGCGAGAGGAAATAGCCGAGCTGGGTAAGCCATGACGAGCGAAAGGCCTCGGCGAGCAGCCCGGTGACGAGCTTGCCGGTGCCCTCGGCGGTCTTGAGCGCGATGTTGCCGGAGAAGCCGTCTGTGACGATGACATCGACATTACCCTGGCCGATCTTGTCGCCCTCGACGAAGCCCTCGAACACCATCGGCAGATCGACGCTGCGCAGCAGTGCTGCCGCTTCCTTGATCTCCTCGGTGCCTTTCAGCTCTTCCTCGCCGATATTGAGCAGCGCCACGCGTGGCCTGTCGAGGCCGAGGACCGTGCGCGCAAAGGCAGCACCCATGATCGAGAATTGCACGAGATTCTCGGTATCGCACTCGGTGTTGGCGCCCAGATCGAGCACCACCGAGTCGTTTTTGAGCGTGGGCAGCAGTGCAGCGAGTGCTGGGCGATCAATGCCCTTCATGGTGCGCAGGGCAAACAGCGAGAGGGCCATGAGCGCGCCGGTGTTGCCGGCCGAGACTGCGGCATGGGCAGCGCCGTCCTTGACCGACTGGATGGCCATCCCCATCGACGAGGTGCGCGATCGCCGCAGCGCCTGGCTTGGCTTGTCGGTGCCGAGCACGACTTCAGCGGTGTGTATGACATCGGCGACCGCAGCAAGCCGTGGCAGCTTGCCAAGCTCAACTGCGATGCGATCCTGTGGGCCATGCAGGCGGAAGCGCAGCTTGGGATAGCGCTCGGCAGCCATGTCGGCGGCCGCCAGAATGTCGGGAAGCCCAGCGTCGCCACCCATCACGTCCAGGGCAATGACGGGCGCCTGATTGGGCTTGGCCGTTGTTGGAGTGCTCATGCGGCGGGCAGGCCCCGACCGCGCCTCAGGCCTGAACTTCGGTGACTTCGCGGCCGTTGTAGAAGCCACAGGCGCCGCAGAGGTTGTGCGGGAGCTTCAGCTCGCCACAATTGGGGCATTCCTGATGACCCACGGGCGTGAGCGCGTGGTGGCTTCGCCGCATGTTGCGACGGGAAGGCGATGTTTTGCGCTTGGGAACGGCCATGAGGCACCTGTATGACGGGTCGAACAAGAGCTTGCCGGAACGACGTGGCGACAGCATCAGCCGTCACCGGGCAGGCCGGAGAGCGAAGTGCGGCGGTATAGGGATTTTTTGGTCGCGCGCAAGGGGAAAGGGTGATTAGAGGCCGGGCGTGCTGACTTTGCTCGACATCAGGAATGTGGTTCTCATCGAGGCGCTGCGGCTTGAGCCGGGCGCCGGGCTCGCCGTGCTGACCGGCGAGACGGGTGCGGGGAAATCGATCCTGCTCGATGCGCTGGGGCTGGCCATGGGTGGGCGCGGCGATGCCGGGCTGGTGCGCGCCGGCGCCGATTCGGCGCGGGTGACGGCAGCATTCGAAGTGCCCGAGCGGCACCCGGTACGGGCGCTGCTTGCGGAGCACGAGATCGAGGCTGAAGGGCCGATCATGCTCAAGCGTGTGATCAAGGCCGATGGCGGTGGCCGTGCATGGATCAACGACCAGCCGGTGGGCGTGACGCTGCTGCGTGAGGCCGCCGGCCTGCTCGTGGAAGTGCACGGCCAGAATGACGAGCGCGGACTGCAGGCCGCGAGTGGCCACCGGGCGATGCTCGATGGCTTTGGCGGGCTGGGTGAAGCCGTGGCGGGCGTAAGGGCAGCCTGGGCCGGCTGGCGCGATGCCCTGGCAGCGCGTGACGCGGCGCTCGCGGCGCTCGAAGCGGATCGCAAGGACCGCGAATGGCTGGACCATGCCATCGGCGAACTGACCGTAGTTGGTGCAGAGCCGGGAGAAGAAGCCAGCCTCGCCGATGTGCGCGCCAGCATGCAGAAGGGGGCACGGCTTGCCGATGATCTGTCGGCGGCAGCTTCGCTGATGAGCGAGGGGTCCGACAAGCTGGCGCAAGCCGGGCGGCGGCTTGACCGGATGGGCGGCGAGCATGTGCTGTTGAGTGAGGCGCTGGAAGCGCTCGACCGGGCGCTGGTGGAGGCTGGTGAGGCCGAAGTGAAGCTGGCTGCGGCGGTGGACGCGCTGGAGGCCGATCCGGCGCGGCTTGAGGCAACCGAGACGCGGCTGTTCGAGATCAGGGCCACGGCGCGCAAGCATCGGGTCGAAGCCGATGCCCTGCCGACGCTGCTCGACACGCTGACGGCGCGGTCGGCTGCGCTGGTGGCCGGCGAGGACGGGCTTGCAGGGCTTGAAGTGGCAGTGACGGCCGCGGCCAAGGGTTATGCGGATGCAGCCGGGGCGCTCGGTGCGGCACGGCGGGCGGCGGCCGAGCGGCTCGATGCAGCGGTTGCGGCGGAACTGGCGCCGCTCAAGCTGGGAAATGCGCGCTTCCGCACCGTGGTCAGCGCACTCGGTCCACCGGGTTGGGGCCAGGATGGCAGCGAGCGGGTGGCATTCGAGATTTCCACGAACCCCGGGGCCGATTTTGCGCCGCTTATCAAGATCGCCAGTGGCGGCGAGCTTTCGCGGTTCGTGCTGGCGCTGAAAGTGGCGCTGGCGGCGGAGGGATCGGCAGACACCCTCATTTTCGACGAGATCGACCGCGGCGTGGGCGGTGCGGTGGCGAGCGCCATTGGCGAGCGGCTGGCGCGGCTGGCGGAGCGCACTCAGGTGCTCGTCGTCACCCACAGCCCGCAGGTGGCGGCGCGCGGGCGCCAGCAGCTGATGATCAGCAAGGCGGTGGAGGCGGGTGTCATGCGCACCGACGTGGTGATGCTCGATGGTGCCGGCCGGCTTGAGGAAATCGCGCGGATGCTGTCAGGTGCCGATGTGACAGACGAGGCGCGCGCACAAGCCGCCCGGCTTCTGGGGGAGTGAACGGGATGACGGAGTGGATCGTCGGGCGAAGGGCGCTGCTCGCGGGTGCTGGGGCGCTGGTGGCGGCGCCCGCCGTGGCGCGCACCAGCGGCGGCGACAGGTGGCCGGCACTGCGGGCGCTCATCAGCCGCTACATTGCCGAGAAGAAGGTGCCGGGGGCGGCGGTGGCGATCGTGCGGCCGGGCCGTTTCCGACCGGACTGGATCATCGAGGGCGAGGATGCATTTTCGGGCGGGCGGCCGGTGACGGAAGACACGCTGTGGCGGGTCTATTCGATGACCAAGCCGCTTACCGGGATGATGGCCATGGCCATGGTGGCCGAGGGCAGGCTGCGGCTCGACCAGCCGATTGGCGAGCTCATGCCCGAGTTCGCGGCGATGCGGGTGCAGACCGACCCGGCGAAAAGCCTTGATGCGAAGCCCGCCGAGCGGCCGATCCTGCTGCGCCACTTGCTCACCCACACTTCGGGGCTGGCCTATTCGATCAACGGCAATGGTCCGCTGGAGAGGGAGTACAAGCGGCTGGGGTTGCAGCCGGGATCGTCCAACCGCTTCCTGGCGCCGGGCGATGGGCCGATTCCCGATCTGCAGACCTTCGTGAAACGCCTGGCGACCCTGCCGCTGCGCAGCGAGCCGGGCACGGCCTGGCATTACTCCGTGGCAAACGACCTGCTTGGCGGGCTCATGGAACGGGTGGCGGGTGCGCCGCTCGACGTGCTGATGCGGCGGATGCTGCTTAAGCCGTTGGGGATGGATTCGACCGGCTTTCAGGTGCGTGCCGCCGATGCGAAGCGGCTATCGACAAACTATGCGTGGATCGGGCTAGACGGGAAGCCGCTGGCGACACCGATGCCGGTGGATGGGCCTGCAGATTCGGACTGGCTGCGCCCTCCGGCGATGCTGGCCGGCGGCGCCGGACTTGCAGCATCCGCCAGTGATTATGCGCGCTTTGCGCAGATGCTGCTCAATGGCGGCGGGTTCGAGCGGGGGGTGGTGTTGCGCGATACCACCGTGCGACATGCGATGAGCAACCTGATGCCAGCGGGCGTTTTCTATGATAAAATCAATGGCTTCGGCGCTTCCGGGCGGCTGACGTTGTTCGATACACTGAGGCTGGCGCCCGAGGGCTCGCCGGCGGGCACCTATGGCTGGGGCGGGGCTGCGGGGACGCTGTTCCAGGTCGATCCGGTGCGCGGTGTGGGGGTGGTGGTGATGCTGCAGTATCTGCCGCAGCAGCGCTTTCCGTTGCCCAAGGAACTGCAGGTAGCGCTCAACCAGGATCTGGCGTGATCCGCACCTTGGCCCGGCTGCTGCTCGGGCTGGTCTATGCCGGGGTCGGGATCGTGCATCTGCGAAGCCCCGAGGGCTTTCTGCCGATCATGCCCGAATGGGTACCGTATCCGCTGCAAGTGGTTCAACTGACAGGCGTTTGGGAGTTGGTGGGGGCCGCACTGCTGCTCTGGCCTCGAACAATCGGGTTTTTGGGGCGGGCCAACTGGTGGGGTGGGGTACTGATGGCGGCTTATGCGGTGGTGGTTTACCCGGCCAATATCAAGCATGCGATGGACATGGTCGAGGTGGGCGGCAGCACGCTGGGCTGGGGCTATCATGGGCCGCGGCTGGCGTTCCAGCCGGTGTTCGTGTGGTGGGCGCTCTGGGCCGGGCGGGTGATCGACTGGCCGTTTGCGGCAAAGGCGCGCTGATGTTCGTCGGGCATTTTGCGGCGTCGGTGGCAGCGAAGGTGGCGGCGCCGAAGCTGCCGTTCTGGGCGTGCGTGGGGGCAGCACAACTTGTTGATATTGCTTGGGCGGGTCTGGTGATTGCCGGGGTGGAGCGGATCGAGATCGATGAGAGCCTGGCCGGGAGTCCGCTGGTCTTGAGCTTCATGCCCTATACCCACAGCTTGCCGGCGGCGGTGATCTGGGCGGTGCTGGCGGGGGCGCTGGCGGTATGGCTATGGGGCCGGGCGGGGGTTTGGATCGGCGCTGTGGTGTTCTCGCACTGGTTGGCGGACCTGCTGGTGCACCGGCCCGACCTGCCGCTGGGCTTCACCGGACCCAAGGTCGGTTTCGGGCTGTGGGACCTGCCGGTGCTCGAAATGATCGTCGAATTGGGATTGCTGGGGGTCGCGGTGGCGGTCTGGACAGGGCAGCGAGGGGCTTCCGGGGGGCGAAACGGGGTGGTTTTGGGGTGGTTCGGGGTGCTTTTGGGGCTTGCAGGGGTGAACGCGCTGCCGGGCGACGCGCCGACGCCTGTCGGGCTTGGCATGCTGGCGCTGTTTGCCTTTGCGGTGGCCATTCTGGCCGGCTGGCTGGTCGACCGGGTCGATGCCGGTATCAGGGGGCGCGCAGGCCGTCGCTGATCATCGCGGCTGCCGACGCCGCGACGGTATCGGGGTCGGTCACATCGTCCCACACACCGAAGCGCAGGCCGAGGAAGACGTTCATGCCCATGATTGCCCAGGCGCGGACCTGCATGTCCCCCTCGCTGATTTCGCCGGTGCCGAAAGCGCGGGTGAGCGAGGCGGCATAGCCTTCGGCGATATCGACATAGTGTTTGCGGTAGGCGTCTTCGGCCACGAAGGCGCTTTCGTCGATGATGCGGTAGAGCGCCTTGTGCTCGCGGGCGAAGCGCAGGAACGCGGCGATGCCGGCGCGCTCGCCCGACAGCCGGTCGGGGGCGGCGAGGATGACGGGTGCCACCGTTTCGCGGACCTGCGCCGACATGTCGGCGACGAGTGCGCGGAAGATCGCCTCCTTGGAATCGAAATAGGTGTAGAAGCTGCCGATGGCCGCACCCGCCCGCTGGGCGATACGGGCGATGCCGGCCTCGTAGAAACCGCGCTCGCCGAACTCCTCGGCTGCTGCATCGAGCAGGGCGCGGTGGGTGCGGCGGCCACGCTCGGTGCGCGGCGTCTTGTCGGCGGCCGCCGCCGCCGGTTCGTGTCCTTTCGGTGACAGTTTCGTGCTGCTGCGCATCGCGTCCTCCAACGCTAGTTGAATAGTGGTTCAGGTTTCAGTATGGCAACCCTTAAGTGGCATCAGCCGCACATATTCAACTGGGGAGTCCGCGCCATGGCCGACATTTTCAACCTTCGTTCCGCGCTCGTTGCCGGCGTTGCCCTGGCGGCGCTGGTGCCTGCCACGCCGGTGTTCGCGCAGGCTGCCGACACCATGGTAGTTGAAGAGGACGAGATCATCGTTTCGGCGCGCCGCCGTGACGAGCGGCTGATCGATGTGCCGGTGGCGGTTTCGGCCTACAGCCAGGCCGATCTGGAGCGGCTGCAGGCGATCGACCTCGCCGGCATCCAGGGCACCGCGCCCAACCTCAACATCGTGCAGGGCCGCGGCTCGGCGACCAGCGCCAACATCTTCATCCGCGGCATCGGCCAGCCCGATGCGCTGCAGACGTTCGATCCGGCCGTGGGTGTCTATGTCGATGGCGTGTATCTCAGCCGCATCCAGGGTGCGCTGCTCAGCCTTGGCGATGTCGAGCGCATCGAGGTGCTGCGCGGGCCGCAGGGCACGCTTTATGGCAAGAACACCATCGGTGGTGCGGTGAGCATCATCAGCCGCAAGCCCGATCTGGGTGTCCTCAAGGGGCAGGCTTCGGCGCTGTATGGCAGCTACAACCAGGTGCTGCTGAACGGCTATATCTCGGCGCCGCTGGTGGCGGACAAGCTCGCACTTTCGGTGGCGGCACAATGGGACAAGCGCGACGGGATCGTGACCGACCCGCGCACCGGCCGCAAGTACAATGACCGGGATTCGCTCACCGGCCGTGCGATCCTGCGCGCGCAGCCGACCGAGCGGCTCGAACTACTGCTTTCGGGCGATTACACCCGCCAGCGCAATGCGGTGACCTTGGGCTATCCGACGGCGCCGATCATCCAGACCGATTTCGCGCTGGGCGCGCGCACATTGGTGCCTGCCAATCCTTACGGCGAGTACAATTATCAGGCTTCCACAAGTTTTCGTGGTGACGAGGGCCAGCGGCTCGACCATTGGGGCACCAGCCTGACGGCCAATCTCGAGCTGTCCGACGCGCTGACGCTGACCTCGATCACCGCCTATCGCAAGCTGAGCCCCGACTTCTTCATCGATATCGATGCCAGCCAGGCCGAGATCGGCGATGTGTTCGTGGGCGTGCGGCAGGAGCAGTTCAGCCAGGAAGTGCAGCTGAAGTGGGACACCGAGCGCTTCAGCGGCGTGTTCGGCCTTTATTATCTCGACGAGACGGTGCGCTCGCATCAGGAGGCCTATGCCGATGACCTGTTTGCGTTCTTCGGCGGTCCGTTGACCTTCACGCGGCTCATCGACGACAGGCAGAAGACCCGCAGCTATGCCGCCTTCGGCCAGGCGACCTATGAACTGACCGACAAGCTGAGCGTGACTGGCGGGCTGCGCTACACATATGAGAAGCGGCAGTACAACCGCTTCACCACGACGATCTCCACATTGGGCGCGCTCAACGGCATTGCCTTCCGCTTCCCCGACAATCTGCCGGCCCCGCTCAACCTCGAGGATACGGCCGACTTCGACGCGTGGACGCCGACGGTGACGCTTGGCTACAAGCCGACGGAAGACACGCTGCTCTATGCGTCGGCGGCGCGTGGCTTCAAATCGGGCGGGTTCAACGGCCGCGCCAATTCGGTGGCCGATCTGACGCTGGTGTTGAACGGTGCGCCGACGCTGGTGACGCGCTTCGAGCCGGAGAAGGTGTGGACTTACGAGGCCGGCGCCAAGGGCAGTTTTCTTGATGGCCGCGTGAGGCTTTCAGGCAACGCATTTTATTCGGACTATACCGATTTCCAGGCGCGTGTGGGCGGCGGTACGGTGGGGGCGACGGGGGTGTTCCCGGTCATCAACGCCGGCAAGCTGCGCATCTGGGGGCTTGAGGGCGAGGCGGCGGTGCGGCCGACGAACAACTGGAACGTGCGGGCCTCGGTCGGCTATCTCAACGCGCAGTACCGCGAGTTCAACGATGGCCGGCGCGTGCCGCCGCAGACCTTCTCGTGCAACCCCACGGGCAATGCCATCACCTGCGAGCCGGCGTTTGCGCCGCCGCTGACGCTGACGCTGGGCAGCGACTATACCATCCCGTTCGGCAGTGCGGGCAGCCTGACCTTCGGCGGCGACGGGCGCTTTGTCGATGCGCACTTCCTGAGCGTGGACAACCGCAACAACCTGCGCGAGCCGGGCTATTGGGTGGCCAATGCCTATGTGCAGTTCGATGCGGCGGGCGGCTGGTATCTGCGTGGCGGGGTGAAGAACCTGTCGAACACGCTCTACCGCACCGACGGGCAGGAGTTCAGCTCGGTGGGGAACATCCAGACGGTGTATTTCGGGGACCCGCGGACCTGGAATGCGACAGTGGGCTTCCGCTTCTGAGGCGGGCGCTTGCGACCGTGAAACGATAGGCGTTCATTCCTGAACGAGATTGGTGTAGGATCCGTTTAGCGGCGGGCCTGTCGCTGATGCCTTGGGGGAGGGTCGCATGCACCTGACAGTTTTCTGCACCGCCGCTGCCTGTCTGTTGTTGACCGCGCCTGCTGCCGCCGCCGGCTCGGCCTTCATGACCGGAACGCAGAACCCCTATGGGCTCGATGCCAGCCATCCGGGCTCCCCGGAAGCGGCAATGGTGACCAATTGGGGCACCAACTATGATCGGTTCCAGGGGTTTGACGCCGCCGTGTTCAGCGGTGGCTATGACTTCATCTATATCGAGGGCAGCGACGTCGCATCGTCAGAGTTCACCACCTTCATGACGAGCCACCGCGGCGCGCTGGAGAATTACATCATCGGCGGCGGCCGGGCCTTTATCAACGCTGCACGCACCGATGGCAGTGGCACACCGCTCAATGTGGGCTTCGGCGTGACGTTTGCGCCGGGTGGGCTTGGACAGGCGTCTGCATCGGCGACTGTTTCCGAGATCAACGATCTCGGTTCCCGTGGTGCGGGCACCTTCTGGACAGGGACCGGGGGCCAGTTCTTCGCCAACGAGATCATCATTGGCGCTGAAGTGGAAGAGGTGGCCGGCAATGCCGGAACGGTGTTCGGCTGGGGCTATACCTTCGCCATTTCGAGCGGCGGCTATCTGTTCTGGGGCACGCAGACCGCGCCGGCCTTCCATTCGGACGGCGGCATCGCATTGCGTGTCAATGAGCTGTGCCGGGCCGGCGGTGGCATGGCGTGCGACGACATTTCGACTCCGGTTCCGGAACCACAAAGCTGGGCGCTGATGATCGTCGGGTTCGGCCTTGTCGGTGCAGCGCTGCGGCGGCGGACCGCCAACACGCTCACATGGTCTTTCGGGCGCGTGACAACCGGCTGATGGCTTCATCGAGAATTTCGTCGCGCTTGGCGAAGCAGAGACGCAGCGTGCTGGTGACCGGCTGCTCCGCATAAAAGGCCGAGACCGGGATGGTGGCGACGCCCGCCGCCAGCAGCCGCTCGGCGGCTTCGGCATCGCTGATCGTGATCCCCGAGGCGGCGAGGTCGATCGAGACGAAATAGGTGCCTGCACTGGGCAGCATTGCATAGCCGGCGGCGGTGAGGCCTGCCACCAGCCGGTCCCGCGAGCGCTGGAAGCCGGCGCGCATGGTGCCGAACCACGCGGGCGGCTTGGCGAGGCCATGGGCGATGCCGAGTTGCAGAGCCGGCGGGGTGGTGAAAGTGAGGAATTGGTGGGACTTGGCGAGCACGGCGCTGAGGGCCGGGGCGGCGCACATCCAGCCGACCTTCCAGCCGGTGAGCGCGAAGATCTTGCCGCCCGAGCCGATCTTGACGGCGCGATTTCGCAAGGCCGGCACCGAGAGCACTGAAACATGCTCGGCGCCATCGAAGCGGACATGCTCCCAGACTTCGTCGGAGAGGACCACAGCGCCTGAGCGTGTCGCAAAGCCGGCGAGAAGATCGAGGGCGGCGCGGTCGAAGGTCGAGGCGCTGGGGTTGAGCGGGTTGTTGAGGATGACCAGCCGGGTGCGATCGGTGAAGGCGGCGGCGAGATCTTCGGCGGTGAACTGCCAATGCGGGGGGCGGAGTGTTACCAGCCGCGGCACGCCGCCGGCGCGGCGGACGAGCGGCAGATAGGCATCGTAGAGCGGCTGGAACAGCACCACCTCGTCACCCGGAGTGACCAGGGCGAAGATGGCGGCGGCGAGGGCCTCGGTGGCGCCCGAGGTGATGGTGATTTCGCGCTCCCAATCGAGGTCGATGTTCTGATGTGATTGGTAGTGCGCGGCGACGGCCTGGCGCAGGGCGGGGATGCCGGGCATCGGGGGGTATTGGTTGTACCCGGTGAGGATCTCGGACGCGGCGGCATCGAGCACGTCTTGCGGCCAGCCCGAGTCCGGAAAACCCTGGCCGAGGTTGATGGCGCAGGTGGCGCGGGCGCGGGCCGACATGGTTTCGAAGATGGTGGTCGGCATGGCGGTGTAGAGCGGGTTCATGGGGCGAGTTGGGCGGGACGGGGCGCCCAAGTCAATGCCCCTCTCCCATGCCGCGCGGGCCGGTGCTAGGAGGCAGGCATGGCGGGTGTGCGCGGGCCGGGGACGGCCGATCCTTCGATGATGACGGCAGCAGCGGCAGCGGCCGAGCTGGCATGGCTGGCGACCGAGATCGCCCGGCATGACCGCGCCTATCATGGCGAGGATGCGCCGGAGATCGCCGACGCCGACTATGATGCGCTGGTGTACCGCAACCGGGCGCTGGAGGCGGCGTTTCCGCAAGCCGTGCGCGCCGACAGTCCGAGCCAGCGGGTGGGGGCGGCGGTGGCGAGCGGCTTCGGCAAGGTGGTCCATGCGCGGCCGATGCTGAGCCTCGACAATGTGTTTTCCGATGCCGAGGCAGCGGAATTCGTGGCGAGGGTGCGGCGGTTTCTGGGGCTGGCGGCGGACGAGCCGGTGCTGCTGGCGGCGGAGGCGAAGATCGATGGCCTCTCCTGCTCGCTGCGCTTCGAGCGGGGGCGGCTGGTGCATGCGGCGACGCGCGGTGACGGGGCCGTGGGCGAGGATGTGACGGCCAATATCGCGCATGTGCGGGGGCTGATGCACGTGTTGCCCGAAGGGGCGCCTGATGTGGTTGAGGTGCGCGGCGAGGTTTACATGACTCATGCGGATTTTGCAGCGCTGAACGCGCGGGCGGTGGAGAGCGGCGGCAAGATCTTTGCCAACCCGCGCAATGCGGCCGCCGGATCGTTGCGGCAGCTCGATGCGCGGATCACCGCCAGCCGGCCGCTGGCGTTCATCGCGCATGGCTGGGGGGAGATGAGCGCGCTGCCGGCGGACACGCAGAGTGGCGTGATGGCGGCCTTTGCGGGATGGGGCTTCGACATCGGGGCCGACCGGATAGCCGGGGCGACGATCGAGGCTGCGACGGCCTTTGCGGCAGCACTTGAGCGGCGGCGGGCCGAGCTGGCGCATGACATCGACGGGGCGGTGTACAAGCTGGAGCGGCTCGACTGGCAGGCGCGGCTGGGGCAGGTGGCGCGGAGCCCGCGCTGGGCTGTGGCGCACAAGTTTGCCGCCGAGCAGGCGGAGACAGTGCTGACCGCGATCGAGATCCAGGTTGGGCGGACGGGGGCGCTGACGCCGGTGGCGCGGCTGGCGCCGGTGACGGTGGGGGGCGTGGTGGTGACCAATGCCACGCTGCACAATGAGGACGAGATCGGCCGGCTGGGGGTGAAGCCGGGAGACCGGGTGCGCGTTCAGCGGGCGGGGGATGTGATTCCGCAGGTGCTCGGCGTAGTGGTGGATGGTGGCGGGGCGCCGTTCGTGTTCCCCGATGCGTGCCCGGTGTGCGGCAGCCATGCGGTGCGCGAGGAAGGCGAGGTGGTGCGGCGCTGCACCGGCGGGCTGACGTGCCGGGCGCAGGTGAGCGAGCGGCTGCGGCATTTCGTTTCGCGCGGGGCGTTCGACATCGAGGGACTGGGGGTCGAGCGGATCGAGCTGTTTGCGGCGGCCGGGCTGATTGCGCGGCCGGGGGACATTTTTCGGTTGAAGCAGCAGCGCGAGGCGATTGTGGCGTGGAAGGGCTTCAAGCCGGTGTCGGTGGACAAGATGCTGGCGGCGATCGAGGCGCGGCGGTCGGTGGGGCTCGACCGGTTCATCTTTGCGCTCGGCATTCGGCATGTGGGGGAGGTGACGGGGCGGGACCTGGCGCGGGCGTTCGGCAGTGAGGAGGGCTTGCGGGACGCGGCGATTGCGGCGGGGACGGATGCCGAGGCGCTGGTGCTGCTGACCGAGATCAACGGCATCGGCCCGGTGGTGGCGCGGGCGCTCATCGACTTCTTCGGCGAGCCGCACAATCTGGAGACGTTCGAGGACTTGTTGCGGGAGGTGCGGCCCGAGCCGTTGGCGGCCGCGCTGCAGACGGCGCTGACGGGGAAGACCGTGGTGTTCACCGGGAGCCTGGCTGGGTTGAGCCGGGACGAGGCGCGGGTGCAGGCGGAGGCGCTGGGGGCGCGGGTGGCGGGGAGTGTGTCGGCGCGGACCGACCTGGTGGTGGCGGGGGCGGATGCCGGATCGAAGCGGGCGAAGGCGGAAGCGCTGGGGGTGCAAGTGATCGACGAGGCCGGCTGGGCGGCGATGGTGGCGGCTGCGGCAGGATGACGCTTTTGTTGCGATATGCTTAAAACGCATAGCTGACGCACTTGCAGCACGGCTGGTGATGGCGCCGGAAATCACTATCTCCGCTCTCCCGGTGGGAATTCACCTGTCGGGATATGGAGTGTCGATCATGAAGGTCGTTTTTGAAGGGCTTTCGCCCGAGCCGGTCGCATCGCAGCCGATGGTTGCTGTTGCCCGCAATGAAGTGCGTGTACCGAAGAAGTCACGCGTGCAGCTTCGTCCGATCGCAGCCGATGCGCGGCTGTTCCACGCTTTCTACGCGTGATCGTTCAGCTGCGGGGACGCGTCAGCACCAGCGTTGGCCATTCGGCCCGATGATGCTGGCGCGCGCCCTTTAGCGGCGAAAAGGGCATGAGGCCCTGGTTCAGATAGGCGCGCTGCACGGCGCGCCTTTGCACATCGAGAAGGCCGGCGAGGACAAGTATGCCGCCGGGTGCCAGCCCTGCCGAGATGGATGCAGCCATCTTGATGAGCGGGCCCGCCAGGATGTTGGCGATGATGAGATCGAAAGGGGCGCGGGCGCGCAGCGCCTGATGCGCCATGCCGACGGCGGTGATGAGGCTGATCTGGCCCGCGACCTCCCCGTGCTGCAGGCGGTTCAGTTTCAAGTTTTCCCGCGCGACGCGGACTGCCACCGGATCGATATCGGTGGCGATGGTGCGGGCGCGCGGCCAGGCGCGCGCGGCGGCCATGGCGAGGATGCCGGTGCCGGTGCCGAGATCGGCGATATTGGCGAAATCGTGATTGCGGCGGAGTGCGGAGAGCGCGGCGAGGCAACCGTGGGTGGTCATGTGCTGGCCGGTGCCGAAGGCGAGGCCGGCTTCGATGCGCAGCGCGATGTCGCCCGGCTGGCGGGTGTGGAGGTGATCGGCGGTGAGGGCAACGAAGCGGCCGGCGCGGACGGGTTCGAGGCCGGTCTGGCTCATGGTCACCCAGTCTTCCTCGGGGAGAGGCTCGAGGCTGTGAGTCGTGGCGGAGGGGGCGAGCTTCCGGATGCGCTTTACGAGGGCCTGGTCGGGTTTGGCGTCGAAGTAGGCGAGCATCACCCAGGCATCGGGGGCGTGGGGATCGGGCTCGTCGACCATGATGGTGGGGGGATCGGGAAGGTCGATGAAGGCTTCGTCGGCGTTGGGGAGCGCCTCGGCTTCGGCGCGGGTGCAGGCCATGCGCATTACCCAGCCTGCGTGATTCTGGTCACTCACCGGACGTAGCTCGCGCCGTTGATGTCGAGGGTGGCGCCGGTGAGCGAGGGCGGCGCGTCGGTGGCGAGCCAGCGGATGGTTTCGGCGACTTCCTCGACGCTGGCGACGCGGCCCAGCGGGATGTCGGCGAGCAGCTTGTCGCCGCCGCGTGAGGCCAGATATTCGTCGGCCATCCCGGTCATGGTGAAGCCCGGGGTGATGGCGAAGGCGAGGACGTTTTCGCGCGCATAGCCGCGGGCAATGGTTTTCGTCATCGCCAGCATGCCGCCCTTGGCGGCTGCATAGTGCCAGTGGTTGGGGCTGTCCCCGCGGTGGCCGGCGCGGCTGGCCACGTTGACGATGCGGCCGCCGCCTTGCGTGCGGAAGTGGCGAATGGCGTGCCGGCAGAGATCGGCGGCGGACTGCAGGTTGATGGCGAGGCTGCGCGCCCAGGTGTGGGCGAAGGCGTGTTCGTCGTCGATGTCGACGGCTTCGAAGACGCCGGCGTTGTTGACGAGGACGTCGATGTGGCCGCCGGCGGCGTCGAGCGCTGCGTTCCAGAGGGTGGTGGCGGCGCCTGCCTCGGCGAAATCCGAGGCGATGGTGCCATCGGCGCCGGTGGTGGATTGCGCGATGACCGTGTGGCCGCGTGCTGTGAGGAGGGAGCGCGCTGCTGCGCCGATGCCGCGCGATGCGCCGGTGAGGAGGATGTTCGCCATGTCCCGGCTTAAGCGGCAGGCTGCGGCCGATGCAACAGCCAGTTTTCGATTGCGGTGATGGCTTGCGCTTCGCGCATCGCGAAATCGCCTGCGATGGGCATTGGCGTGATCCGGCGTTCCCGGAATTCGGCTTCGATCATCGACTGGAAGCGCTGGCGGTCGGTGCCGCCGAACTGGCGGGTGCCATCGGCGATGAAGGGCACATCGGGGGCGAAGAGCAGGTACAGGCCGGCAGTGGCGGGAAGTCTGGCGAGCAGCGTGCTGCCGCCGTGGAGCATCCGTGCCCAGGCGGCGGTGGTGATGATGTCGGTATCCTCGATGATGAGCTTCGGCGTCGTCGCCTCGATCGCGGCGAGGCTGGCGCGGTGGCCATGGGCGATGGCGAGCAGCACGTCCGGCGTGAAATCGGTGCCGAACAGCTCGGCATGGGTGCGGCCGAATTCGGGCATGACCACGCCATCGAAATGTGCTGCGAGCCTTGGCGCCAGCGTGGATTTGCCGGTGCTTTCCACGCCGGTGAGGCAGACGCGCGGGATGCTCATGCAGCGCGGCGCCAGAGCTGCCAGATCCACAGGGCGAGCACGAGGAACACGCAGTAGAGACCGGTGGTGATCCACAGGCCCTGGCTGGCGTAGAGACCGACCGAAACGGCGTTGACGAGAACCCAGACCGGCCAGCCTTCGACGCGGCGGGCCATGGTGAGCAGCTGGGCCATGACCGAGAGGCTGGTGTTGGCGGCATCGAGGAAGGGCGCTGCGGCATCGGTGAAGCGGCTGGTCAGTAGCCCGAGCGCCAGTGCCAGGGCGAGGGTGAAAAGGGCGGCGGCGAGGCGCGCGCGAATGGACAGGCTGGCGACGGGTACCTTGTCGTCCATGTCGGCGACCTGCCGCCAGCGGTGCCAGCCCCAGGCCTGGGTGGCGATGAAAAAGCCTTGCAGCAGCACCGCGCTGAACAGCCGTGCTTCGAGGAAGACCACCGCGTAAAGGCTGACCATCACCAGCCCGAACGGAAAGTTCCAGACCGAGCGGCGCGCCAGCAACAGGCTATTGGCGAGGCCGAAGGCGGCGGCGATGGCTTCGAGCGGGGGCATGGTTAAGGCTAGCAAGAAACAGCCCCGGCAAAGCCGGGGCTGACGTGAGACCGGCCCGGCGGGCGAGGTGCCCGCCGCCCGGCTCGCCGAGCTTGCGCTGCTCAGGATTTGGCTCTGCCAAATCCAGCCGCGCTGCGCTTAGAAGCGATACCGGACCAGGCCGCCATAGGTGCGCGGCTGGTTGCGGTAGCCCGAAAGGCTGCCGGCCTGTGCGACCGATGGGAAGATGGTGGTGATATAGGCGGCATCGGTCAGGTTGCGGCCCCAGGCGCTGACTTCGAAGCCGTTGCCGAGTGCCAGGGTGACGGAGGCGTTGAGCGATTCGACTTCGCGGCTGATGTTGGAGCCCTGCGCGATCGCCACGTTGCTTTCATGCTGGTAATCGGCGTGGAAGATGAGCCGCGAGGTGTCCGACAGATCGGCGGTGTAGGTGCCGCCGACCGACAGCGCGAATTCCGGAATGCCGGCGGGGCGCAGACCGGACAGATCGGTCGGTGTCGTGCCGAAATTGGGATTGAGCGCCGAACCGCCGGTGAAGCTGTCGAACTTCGGGTTGAGATAGGTGAGCGACGCCGTGATGTTGAGGGCGCGGATCGGGGTGAAGCTGGTGTCGAGCTCGAGGCCGAAAGTCGACTGCTTTTCGGCGTTGGCGAGGACGAAGCCGGTGCCGGTGAAGATGTTGCCCTGGAAGCCCTTCAGCGCCTGCTGGAAGACGGCGAGGTTGAAGCCGAAGCCATCGAACTGGCCCTTGAGGCCGAGCTCATAGACTTCCGCGTCCTCGGGGCCGGCAAAGCGGGTGCCGCTGGTGAGGTTGGGCACGGCGAGGCCGGCATCGCGAACCGGCGACGACGGCGGGTTGGTGACAGGCGAGCCCGGGATGAAGTTTGCCCGTGTCGGCCGGCTGTCCCGCGACAGGTTGAACGACGAGGCCTTGAAGCCGGTTGCGTAGGTTGCGTAGCCGCTGATGTTGTCGTTGAACTTGTAGGCGAGCCGCAGGGTGTAGGACAGATCATTGTCGCGGGTCTTGCCATCTTCCACTGCGTTGGGGAAGTTGAGGAACTGCGGCAGGAACTGCAACGCCTGCAGGCCGAGCAGCGGGTTGACCGCCGGGTTGGCGGCGAGCGACGGCGGGATGCCGAGCAGCGTGCCGACCGCGACCAGATCGATCGAGGAGAAGACATCGGTGCTGACAACGTCGGTGACGACGGTCTTGCGATCGCGGGTGTAGTTGAAGCCGGCGGTGAGGGTCAGCTGGTCGGTGATCGAGAAATCGGCCTGGCCGAATGCCGAGATGGCGCGGTTGCGATAATCATAGCGTTCGAAGACACCTTGGCCCGCCGCGCCGAGGCTGCCGACCGGCGCCACGCCGATCCGCTCGAGCAGGGTGTAGGCCGGCCCTGCGGGCAGGGGTCCACCGGCGGGAATGTTGCCGGCAAGCAGGCTGGCATAGGTGCGGAAATCGCTGCCGGTGGTCAGCGTCGGTGCGAAGTCGATGTTCTCGCGGAAATAATAGGCACCGAGCAGGAAGTTGAAGAAGCCGTCGAAGTTGGAGGCGATCCGGGCTTCGGCGGTGTAGGTGTCGATGTCGGTTTCGGCGCTGTTGCGGCCAATGATGTCGGCGCTGGTGAAATCCGAATCCTGGTTGGTGAAGCTGCGCACGCCGCGATAGGCGCCGATGAGGGTGAGATCGAATGCACCGACGGCGAGATCGGCCTGGCCGGAGAAGCCGTAGTTCTCGATCTCGTTCTCGGAATCGAAGTTGGTGGTGCTGGTCAGTGCCAGCGGATTGGCGGAATCGATGCGGCCACCCAGCGCGCGAACCGCACCGCCGGTCGGGCCATCGACGATGTTGATGACCGCGCAGCAATTTTCGTCGATCTTGTCGTAATCACCGATGAAGCGGATCTTGAAATCGTCGGTTGCCTGGAACAGCAGCGACCCGCGCACACCCCAGCGATCACGCTCGTTGAACTCGGAGCCGGAAGCGAGATCGGTGGCATAGCCATCACGCTTGTTGAGGTTGCCGGCGAGGCTGAAGGCGATGTTCTCGCTGATCGGGCCGGTGATGTCGGCGCGGGCGATGATCGCATTGTAGTTGCCGTAGGAGAATTCGGCGCCGCCGCCGAAATCGAACTGCGGCTCGCGGGTGACGATCGAGATGATGCCGGCCGAAGCGTTCTTGCCGAACAGCGTCGACTGCGGGCCGCGCAGCACTTCGACACGCTCGATGTTGGGAAGATCGCCGATCTGGGCGGCCGAGCGCGAACGATAGACGCCATCGATGAAGACGCCGACCGAAGGCTCGATGCCGGGGTTGTTGGCGCCGTTGCCGAAGCCGCGGATAATGAAGTTGGTGTTGGCCGAGCTTTGCAGCTGGCTGACGCGAAGGCTGGGGACGAGCGTCTGCAGATCGAGAAGATCGCGGACCTGGGCTTGCTCGATCTGGGCGCCGGTGGTGACGGACACCGAGATCGGCGTATCCTGCAGGGTGGCGGCGCGCTTGGAGGCGGTGACGATGATCAGGCCTTCGTCCTCATCGACATCGGCCTGGGCGACCTCCTGGGCCGAAGCGGCGGTGGCGAGCAGGCTGACGCCCGCGAGAATGGCGAGCCGGAAACCGATGGAGCGCATTTTGAAGGAACCTTCCCCGAGGAGATGAAGCAATTTGGATGCGTTTGTTCGCATTCGACGCGGCCTTATGACGCTTGGGGAAGGTGGCGGGAAGAGGGGTTGTGAAAATGTTACAATCTGCCCGGCCATTGGCGATATTGTGCGGCGGATTTGCAACAGTGGCGAATGCCACCCCTGAGTTTGGAGGGTGTGCCGGGCGGTGATTGCAGCCTAGGATTTCGGCGTGGGAGACGGCCGATGAGCGAATGGGTGGCGATCAGGGCGAGGGTCAAGTCCTTTGTGGAGCAGCATGTTTATCCGGCGGAGGATGTGCTTGACAATGGTCGGCCGGACGAGGCGATGGCGGTGCTGCGCGGGCTGATGGCCGAGGCCAAGCGGCAGGGGCTGTGGGCGCTGGGGCACCCGAAGCATATCGGCGGGCAGGGGATGCCGTTTCTGGACTATGTCTATGTCAATGAAGTGATCGGCCGGTCGCAACATGCGCAGGTGGCGCTGGGGACGCACTCGCTGCAGGATTCGATCATGCTCGACCTTTATGCGGCTCCCGAATGGCGCGAGGCGTATCTGGCGCCGCTGGTGGCCGGCGACATCTTCCCGAGCTTTGCGATGACCGAGCCCGACATTGCCTCCTCCGACCCGACGCAGCTGATGACACGGGCGCGGCTGGAGGGGGATGAATGGGTGATCGAGGGGCGCAAATGGTTCACGACGGGGGCAGCGGGGGCGGCATATACCACCGTGATGTGCCGCACCGAGGGCGACGACGTGGCGCCGCACCGTGCCTTCAGCATGATCGTGGTGCCGACGAAGACGCCCGGCTATCGGATCATCCGCGACACGCCGGTGCTGGGGCTGAAGCATGGGCTGTCGGGCCATTATGAGGTGGCCTATGAGAATGTGCGGGTGCCGGCGGGCAATCTGCTGGGGCCGCGCGGGGCGGGGTTCCGGATTGCGCAGCAGCGGCTGGGACCGGGGCGGATTTTCCATTGCATGCGCTGGCTGGGGCAGGCGCAGCGGGCGTTCGACCTGATGTGCCGGCGGCTGCACGAGCGCACGGCCTTTGGGGGGAAGCTGGCGGACAAGCAACTGATGCAGAAGCATGTGTTCGACAGTGCGGCCGAGATCCAGGCGTGCCGACTGCTGACGCTCGATGCGGCGCGCAAGATCGATGCCGGGGACGAGGCGCGGATCGAGATCGGCATGATCAAGGTGGTGGGGGCGCAGATGGTGCACAATGTGGCCGACCGGGCGATCCAGGTGTTCGGGGCGAAGGGGCTGACGCCGGATACGCCGCTGCACATCATCTACCGCCATGCGCGGGAGGCGCGGATTTATGATGGGCCCGACGAGGTGCACATCACTTCGGTCGCGAAGCGGTTGTTGAAGGCTTATGCCGGGAACGGGCCGGGAATCGATTTCGGCGAGCGCGATGGCGAAGTGGTGAGCCGTGACGCCGCACGACCGTGACCGGTTGCAAATGGTGCTGGCGCGCGCGGCGCGGGTGCCTGTGCGGATCGAGCGGATGGTGGCGCTGACAGGGGGGGCTTCGTCGGAGACGTGGAGTGTGGATGCGCAGCGGGGCCGTGAGCGCTGGCCGCTGATCGTGCAGCGGGCGGCGGCCGAGCCCGAGCCGGGGACCCTGGCGCGAGCAGCGCAGGCGGGGGTGCAGGCGCTCGCCGGGCGGCATGGGGTGCCGGTGGCGAGTGTGGTGGCGGTGTTCGGCGAGCGCGACGGGCTGGGCGATGGCTTTGTGATGGACCGGCTGGAGGGGGAGGCGCTGGCGCCGCGCTGGCTGAAGGACGAGGGGTTTGCGGGCGCGCGGACGGCGTTGACCGGCCAGTGTGCGGCGGTGCTCGCGCGGCTGCATGCGGTGCCGGCGGCGGAAGCCGAGGGGCTGCGGGGGGGATCGACGAATGCGCAGTTGATGGCGATGTTCGAGAATTACCGGCGGTTCCGGGTGGACCTGCCGGTGTTCGACCTGGCTTTTGCCTGGATTGCCGAACGGTGCGGGGATGCGCCGGAAAGTGCCATCGTGCACGGCGATTTTCGGTCGGGCAATTTGCTGGTGGGGCGCCAAGGGCTGGTGGCGGTGCTCGATTGGGAGCTGGCGCATCTGGGGAGCGGGGCGGAGGACCTGGGCTGGCTGTGTGTGAATGCCTGGCGCTTCGGGGTGTGGCAGAAGCCGGTGGGGGGCTTTGGCGAGCGCGAGGATTTGTACCGCGCCTATGCCGAGGCGGGCGGTGCGGCGATCGACCGCGCCCGGGCTCATATGTGGGAAGTGTGGGGGACGCTGCGATGGGGGCTTGCCTGTTTGCAGCTGGGGCATGACCATGTGTCGGGCCGGGTGCGCTCGGTGGAGCGCGCGGCGATCGGCCGGCGGGTTTCGGAGGTGGAGGCGGATCTGCTCCACCTGATCCGTTTCGGGAGTGTGTGATGGCCGAGCAGATCGAGATGCAGGCGCTGGTGGAGGCAGTGGCGGACTTTGTGCGCGAGCTGAAGCTGGAAGGGCATGCGGCGTTTCATGCGCGGGTGGCGGCGGGGGCGCTGGGCATCGTGGCGCGTGAACTGGCCCAGGCGCCGCGGGCGGCCGAGGCGGCGGCGCTGGCGGGGTTTTTGGGGCGTGAGGCTCCGCTCGACACGATGCGCGCCGAGCTGTGCGGGCGGCTGCGGCTGCGGCAGCTGACGCCCGAGACGCCGAGGCTGGTGGAGGCGCTGACGGTGGCGACGCTGGCGCGGCTGCGGGTGGACAATCCGCGTTATGCGACGCTGGGCCGATTGGCCGGCGCATGAGGGTGGGGCGGCGGATGGTGATGGGGGCGGGGCTGGCGGCGATGGCTAGCCGGGCGGCGGCGCAGGACCGCGTGGTGATGGACGATGTGTCGCTGGTGCCGGATGCCGAGCGGATGGTGCCGGTGCCGGGTGGGCGCGTTTATGTGCGGGTGAATGGCAGGTTGGCGGGAGGGCGACTGCCGATCGTGCTGCTGCATGGCGGGCCGGGGAGCAGCCATGCCGGGCTGATCAATGCGACGGCGCTGGCCGCCGACCGGGCGGTGATCCTTTATGACCAGCTCGATTGCGGGCGGTCGGACGCGCCGGGGGACCCTGCGAACTGGACGATCCCGCGGTTTCTGGATGAGCTGGAGGCGGTGCGACTGGCGCTGGGAGTGGCGCGCTGGCATGTCTATGGGGCGAGCTGGGGGGGCACGCTGGCGCTGGAATATGGCGCCGGCAAGAGTGGTGCGGGCCGGCCGGCGGCGCTGGCCGGGCTGGTGCTGCAATCGCCGCTGGTTTCGACCGAGGTATGGCTGCGCGATGCGGCGGCGCTGAAGGCGGCGATGCCGGCCGAGGTGCGGCGGCTGCTCGATGCGTGCGATGTGCCTGGGGCGGCGCCGAAGGATGCGTGCGATGCGGCGACGGCGGCCTTTTATGCGCGGCATGTGCGGCGGCGGCCGGTGCCAGAGGCGCTGGCGGGTTATGCGCGCAGCGTGCGCACGCCGGGCGATGCGCGGATCTATCAGGCGATGTGGGGGCGGGCCGAATTCACGGCTTCGGGCACGCTGAAGGATTATGATGGCCGGCCGCTGCTCGGCAGGCTCGACGGGCCGCGAACGCTTTTTCTGGCGGGCACCCACGACGAGGCGCGGCCGGCGACGGTGAACGGCTTTGCGGGGGCGGTGCCTGGCGGGGCGGGGTTTCGCGAAGTGCCCGATGCGGCGCATGCGCTGTGGAACGACAATCCCGAGGCGCTGATAGCACTGCTGCGACCGTGGCTGGCGGCACAGGACCGGGTGTGACGGCGCGGGACCTGCCTGCCCTGGCGGCCAGTGCGGCTGCGGCGCCGATTTCTCCTTCCCCACCGCCGCCGTTGCCGGCATCCCCGTTGCTGACGGCGCCGATTTTGCCGACGCTGATGCGGCTGGCGCTGCCGAACATGGGGGCGATGCTGGCGACATCGGCGGCGACGATTGCCGAGACGGCCTATGTGGGGCTGCTGGGGGTGGCGGCGCTGGCGGGCATGGCGCTCGTGTTTCCGCTGATCATGCTGCAGGGCATGTTTTCGGCCGGCGCCATCGGCAGCGGGGTTTCGGCAGCGATTGCCCAGGCCTTGGGGGCCGGCGAGCGGGCGCGGGCGGAAGCGATCGCGGCGCATACGGTATGGCTGGCGCTTGTGGCGGGCGGGCTGACGTCGTTGCTGGTGCTGCCGCTGGCGCGGCCGCTGTTGATGCTGCTGGGCGGCCGCGGGGCGGCGCTGGACGAGGCGGTGGCCTTTGCCTCGGTGGCGTTTGTGGGGGCGGTGATGGTCTGGCTGCTCAACCTGCTGGCGGCGGTGCTGCGCGGCGCCGGCGCGATGGCGGCACCCTCGGCAGTGCTGCTGCTGGCGGCAGTGCTGCAATTGGTGGTGGGCGGCGGGCTGGGGCTGGGGGTAGGGCCGCTGCCGCGGCTCGGCATGGCCGGGGTGGCGGCGGGGCAGGTGGTGGCTTCGACCGCCGGGGCGCTGCTGCTGTTTGCGGTGTTGCGCCGCGGGACGCCGGAGCTGCGGCTCGACCTGCTGGGCACGCCGCTCAGCCGAGCGCGCTTTGCGGACATCCTGCGGGTGGGCGGGCCGGCGCTGATCTCGCCGCTACAGACCATATTGACGGTGCTGATCCTGACCCGGCTGGTGGCATCCTATGGGTCGGACGCGCTGGCGGGCTATGGGATCGGCACGCGGCTGGAGTTTCTGATGGTGCCGATCGCCTTTGCGGTGGGGATTGCATCGGTGCCGATGGTGGGGGGTGCGATCGGCGCCGGCGATGTGGTGCGGGCGCGGACCGTGGCCTGGACGGCCGGCGGCGTTTCGGCAGCGTTGTTGGGGGTGGTGGGGCTGGTGCTGGCGCTGGTGCCGGACGCCTGGACGCTGCTGTTCAGCGATGCGCCGGCGGTGCGCGCCGCAGCCTCGGGATATTTCCGCGGGGCCGGGCCGGGCTATGCCTTTTACGGGGCAGGGCTGGCGCTGTATTTCTCGTCGCTGGCGGCCGGGCGCGTGAAGGGCGTGGTGCTGGCGGGCACGGTGCGGCTGGTGGTGGTGGGGCTTGGTGCGGCGCTGATCCTGCGCAGCGGGATGGGGCTATCGGCGGTGTTCATGCTGGTGGGCCTGGGCATGCTGGCCTATGGCGCGGCGACGGCCTATGCGGTGCGGATTGCCGACTGGAGACGCCGATGATCGACAAGTCCATAGACCCGACCGCGGACCAGGTACGGGCGCTGCGCGACGATGGCGCGCAAGGTCCGGTGGTGGTGCTCAATCTGCTGAAGTTTCGCGAGGTGGCGGATTATGGGCCGGACAGCGACGAGCCGGCGATGCGCGGGGTGGACGCCTATGCCCGCTACCAGACGGCGTTCGTGGAAACGGTGGCCGCGGTGAGCCGGGCCGAAGTGCTGTATGACGGGCCGGTCGGGCAGGTGTTCATCGGAATGGCGGGGACGCCGGAGACCGATTGGGACAAGGTGCTGATCGTGCGCTACCCGAGCCGGCAGCATTTTCTGGGCATGATGGCCGATGCCACCTACCGCGAGGCGTTGCGGCATCGCTATGCCGGGCTGGCGCGGACGGTGCTGCTGCAATGCGGGGACGGCGGCTGACAGCGAAGCGCTTTCTGTTCGGTGTGGCGGCACCGGCGGTTACGCCTGCAGGCTGATGAGGGCGCCCGTTTTGGGGCGCAGCGGGTGGTGCGGCCACGCCCGCGATGAACGGTTGCGCGTGGGGCGCAAAGGCTTAAAACGCCACTCAGGTACGAAATCGAACAGGTAGATCCATGGCCGGCCGTCCGACCTCTCCGCGACCATTGTCGCCGCATCTGACCATCTGGAAATGGCGGGTGCATGCCGTTGTTTCGATGACGCATCGGATCACCGGCAACGCCATGGCGCTGGGGGCGGCGGTGCTGTTCCTGTGGTGGCTGATTGCGGCGGCGACGGGGCCCGAGGCCTATGGCGTGTTCCTGTCGGTGGCGACGGGCTGGTTCGGAATTCTGGTCGGCATCGGCTTCACCTGGGTGTTTTTCCAGCACATGGCCTCGGGCATCCGGCATCTGGTGATGGACACCGGCGGCAATTTCGACCTGGCGGCCAATCGCGCTTCGGCATTCACGACCTTTATCGCCTCGGTGCTGCTGACGGCGGTGACCTGGACGATCATCCTTACCACCAAGGGATTTTGACGATGGGTGCCGGAACCGAACTGGGCCGGGTGCGGGGGCTGGGCTCCGCCAAGGACGGTGTGCACCATTGGTGGCTGCAGCGGGTGACCGCGGTGGGCAATCTGGTGCTGATGCTGTGGCTGATCTTCTCGCTGGTGCGGCTGCCGTCGCTCGACCATGCGAGCGTGGTGATGTGGCTGCGGCAGCCTGTCGCTGCGGTGCCGATGCTGCTCCTCATCGTGTCTGTGTTCTGGCATTTCCGACTGGGTGTGCAGGTGATGCTCGAAGATTATACGCACGGTGCGTCGCGGGTCATCGGCATGCTGGCATTGAACTTCTATGTCTTGGCTGGGGCGGCCGCAGGCGTTTTCGCCGTCCTCAAGATCGCACTCGGAGCGGCGTAAATGGCTGAAGCCTATCAGATCATCGATCATGTTTATGATGCCGTTGTGGTGGGTGCCGGTGGCTCGGGGTTGCGCGCGGCGATGGGCATTGCCGAGGCCGGGCTGAAGACGGCGTGCATCACCAAGGTGTTTCCGACGCGGAGTCATACGGTGGCGGCGCAGGGCGGCATCGCGGCGTCGCTCGGCAACATGGGGCCGGACCATTGGACCTGGCACATGTATGACACGGTGAAGGGCTCCGACTGGCTCGGTGACCAGGACGCGATCGAATATCTATGCCGCGAGGCGCCGGCGGCGGTTTACGAGCTCGAGCATTTCGGG
>JBBSPR010000004.1:0-39356 GCA_038258615.1 Sphingomonadales bacterium | reverse complement strand
GGTGTACTTGCCCAGCACATCCAGCACATAGCCGGTGCTGTCGCACATGCCCGCAAGCTCCACGCCCGGATGGGCGTTGACGATGGCGAGGTGGGATAGCCCCATCTTGCCGAGTCCAACGATGCCGACGCGTATCAGGAGAGCCTCCTCAAGTGGTTGGGGCCGGAACGGATGCGACCTAGTGGCAAACAATGACGGTGCATTAGGCGATGTTCGCAGTTGCAACAAGCGGGTTGACACACAAGCCCCGCACCTGAAAGGCGGACGATGAACAGACGGGGACGCCGGCAGGCAGGTGGGAGAGACGGCTTGGGCAAGCAAGTGATTCGGCTACTCGCCATTGCATCGGGCGGCGGTCATTGGGTGCAGCTGCTGCGGCTGCGCCCGGCGTTCGATGGCTGTTCGGTGAGCTACGCGACGGTGCATCCGGACAGCGCCGCGGAAGTGCCCGGTGCCCGCTTCTTCAGCTTCCGCGATGCGTCGCGCAAGAACCCCGGCAGCTTTCCCATCGCCGCCCTGCAGATCGCCCGCGCCGTGCTCAGCGTGCGCCCGCATGTCATCGTCACCACCGGCTCGGCGCCGGCCCTCATCGCCATCCTGCTCGGCCGGCTGATCGGCGCGCGCACACTCTGGGTCGACAGCATCGCCAATTCGGAGCGCATGTCTTCCTCCGGGCTGCGTGCCCGCAAGCTGGCGCACATGTGCGTGACGCAATGGCCCGAGCTGGCCGCCGAGCCGCGCCCGCAGCATTGGGGTGCCGTGCTGTGAGCGACTTCACCCCCGCCCTTTTTGCCAGCGTCGGCTCGATGTTCCCGTTCGACCGGCTGGTGCAGGCGATCGACGACTGGGCGGCGGCGCACCCGGATGTGCCGGTGGAAGTGCAGATCGGCAGCGGCAGCTACGAGCCGCGCCATGCCCGCTTCGTCCGCATGATGCCGCCCGGACTCTACCAGCGCCGCATCGCCGAAGCCCGATTGTTCGTGGCGCATGCCGGCATGGGGTCGATCATCAGTGCCATCCAGGCCGGCAAGCCATTGCTGATGATTCCCCGCCTGCAACCGCTGGGCGAACACACCACCGATCACCAGCTCGCCACCATCGCCAAGTTCCGTGCCCGCGAAGGGCTGCATGTGGCCGACGATGTGCCCGCCCTCCATGCCGCGATCGACCGCCTGCTGGCCGATGGCAGCCCGCCGCCGGCCCCGATCGACCCCTGGGCGTCCCCCGAGCTTCTGGCACGCGTCAGGGCGTTCATCCACCAGTGATCCCGCTCGAACCCCTGGGAGCGAACCGCTTCCGCCTCGCTGTCGAGCCGTCGCTGTGCGTGGGGCATCCGGACAGCCAGTTCCTGTTCGGCGGGGCCGGCATGGCCGCCGGGTTGACCGCGATCGAGGCTGTGACTGGTCGGTCGACGGTGTGGGCGGCCGCGCAATATCTGAGCTATGCCCGGCCCGGCACGGCGCTCGAGCTTGAAGTCACCGTGCCGGTGACAGGCAAATACACCAGCCAGGCCAGGGTGGTGGCGCGCGCCGGCGATGCCGAGATCATCACCGTCAATGCAGCGCTGGGTGCGCGGCCGGACCAGCCCGAAGCGCAATGGGCAACGATGCCGCAAGTGCCGGCACCCGACGCCTGCCCGGCGTTCGACTATGACTGGACCCGCCGTGCGGACGATGTGAACGCTGCCTTCGACAAGCGCGTAGCCAAGGGGCGCTTCGGCAAGGCCCGAGTCGATGCCGAGCCCAGCGAGGATGGGATTGCGCGGCTGTGGATCAAGCCGCATTCGGGCATTGTCGACCGGACCATGCTGGCGGTGATGGCGGACTTCCTGCCCTCGGGCGTCGGCAATGCGCTTGGCACTGCGGCCGGCGGCAACAGCCTTGACAACACGATCCGCTTTGCCCGGCTGGTGCAGACGGAGTGGGTGCTCGCCGACATCCGCATCCATGCGACCGCGCGCGGCTTTGCCCATGGGCAGGCGCATCTGTTTGCCGAGGACGGCACGCTGCTCGCCACCGCCAGCCAGAGCCTGATCCTGCGCATCCGCTGAGCCTCGCACATTTGGCAAGCGTATTGGTTCCATGAAGGCGTAGAGTTCCGTTCATGCGCGCCGTCATCCTTGCCCTGTTCATCGCCACGCCAGTGCTGGCCGCACCGCCCAACGCTGCCACCACCACAGCCAATGCGAAGCTGGCCGCTACTCTGGATTTCACCGACACACAGGACTTCGACTTTGCCGCGCGCGGCTTCATCGCAAGCCGAGCCGACCCGGTGGTGAAGGACGCGAACGGCGCCGTGCTCCGCGATTTTCGTGAGGATGCGCAGTTCGGTGGTCCCGCACCCGCCACCGTCAATCCCAGCCTGTGGCGCAATGCGGCGCTGGTGGCGAAGCATGGGCTTTTCAAGGTGATGGACGGGATCTGGCAGATCCGCGGCTTCGACCTTTCGGTGATGACATTGATCGCCGGCAAGACCGGCTGGATCATCGTCGATCCGCTTACCACCGAGGAAATGGCGGCGGCCGGGCTGGCGCTCGCGAATGAAAAATTGGGCGCACGGCCGGTCAGCGCCATCATCTATACCCATAGCCACGCCGATCATTTCGGGGGTGCGGGCGGCGTCGCCAAGCCTGGCAGCGTGCCGATCTATGCGCCGCAGGGCTTCATGGACCATGCCGTGGCAGAGAACGTCATCGCTGGCGGCGCCATGATCCGCCGGGCCGATTACATGTTCGGCCAGCTGCTGCCGCGCGGTCCCGAAGGGCAGGTGTCGTCGGGGTTGGGCGCGGTGCGCGCCGGCGGCACCATTGGGCTGCTGCCGCCCAGCCGGGAAATAACGCCCGAAACGCTGGCGCAGACGATCGATGGCGTTGCTTTCGAGTTCCAGCTCACGCCCGATACCGAAGCGCCGGCGGAGATGAACTTCTACCTGCCCGCGCTGCGGGCGCTGTGCATGGCCGAGAACGCCAATGGCGCCATGCACAATCTGCTCACCCCGCGCGGGGCGCTGGTGCGCGATGCCAAGGGCTGGGCCGAGCAACTGCTGAAGAGCAGGCGCGCCTATGCCGCGAAGAGCGACGTGATGTTCACCTCACACTTCTGGCCCCGCTGGGGGTCGGCCGAGATCGACCGCTATCTGCTCGAACACGCCCAGGCCTATGCCTTTGTGCACAACGAGAGCGTACGGTTGCTCAACAAGGGCCTTGATGCGGGCGAAATTGCGGAGAGGATCGCGCTGCCGCCGCCGCTGGCGAAGCGCTGGTTCAATCGCGGCCATTATGGCAGCCTCAAGTTCAACGCCCGCGCGGTGTATCAGCGATATCTGGGGGCCTTCGATGGCGATCCGGCGACGCTCGATCCGCTGCCGCGCGATGCGCAGGCACGGAAATGGGTCGAAGCGCTAGGCGGGCCTGCGCGAACGCTCGATCTGGCGCGCGGGGCCGCGGCGGCCGGAGAGGACCGCTGGGCCGCGACGCTCTTCAGCCAGCTCGTCCGTGCCGGCGGCGATGCCGCGGCGCGCGAGGGCCTGGCTGCGAGTTTCGACCAGCTGGCGATGCAGGCCGAATCGGCGGTGTGGCGCAATTTCTACCTGTCCGGTGCGCAGGAGTTGCGTGGCGGCATCAAGCCGGTGCGTGTGCCCGGTACCAATCGTCTCGGCGCCAATCTGCGTGTGGCCGATGTCCTCGATGCCATGAGCGTGCGCGTGCTGCCCGAGCGGGCACTTGGTCCCGCTTTCACCGTCGCGATCGTCGCCCCCGATTTGGGCGAGCGTCATCTCATCAGCATCGGCAACGGCGTGATGCTCCATGAGGTGAATGCCGACCTGCCTGCCGATGCGACCCTCACCGTGCCGCGTCTCGGGCTTATCGGGCTTGTCGCGGGCCAGCTTACCCCGGCGGCGCTGATGGCCGACGGCCGGATGCAGATTGGCGGCGACCCGGCGGTTCTGCAGCGGTTGCTCGGGCTGTTCGAAGCGCCTGCCCCGAATTTTCCGCTGGTGACGCCGTTGCCCTGAGTCGGCGTTACAACAAGCCTTGCGCGCGCATCGACGTATGGCCGGTGCGGCCGATGATGACATGATCATGGACCGCGAGGCCGAGATGGCGGCCGGCTTCGATGATCGCGCGGGTCATGGCGATATCGTCGCGGGATGCCGTGGGGTCGCCGCTGGGATGGTTGTGGACAAGAATGACCGCTGCGGCCTGGATTTCCAGCGCGCGCTTGACGACTTCGCGGGGATAGACGGGTGCGGCGTTGACGGTGCCTTCGCCGAGCACCTCGTCGCGCATGATCTGGTTTTTGGTATCCAGATAGATCACCCGGAATTGCTCGGTGGCGCGGTGGGCCATGCCGGCGTGGAGATAATCGGTGAGGGCAGCCCAGCTCGACAGGACGGGGCGCTTTTCAAGCGCACGGCGCTGGCTGCGCAGCATCACCGCCTCGACGAACTTGAGGGCTGCGGCCGCACCCTCCCCCAGCCCGGGCACGCGGAGCAGCTCGGCGGGGGTGGCGGCGAGCAGGCTGGCGAGGCTGCCGAACTCCTCGATCAGCGCCTTGGCGAGCGGCTTCGTGTCGCGGCGCGGCAGGGCGAGGGCGAGCAGATATTCGAGCAGTTCATAATCGTGGAAGCCATCGCTGCCGCCTTCGAGCAGCCGCTGGCGCAGGCGCTCGCGATGGCCCGCGGCTTCGGTCATCTCAGTCCGGAAGGGAGGGGGCGAGCAGGGAGCGGGTGAACACTTCGCAGCCGGTTTCGGTGATGCCGATCGAATGCTCCCATTGCGCCGAAAGCGAGCGATCGCGGGTGACGGCGGTCCAGCCATCGTCGAGGATCTTCACATCGGCGCGGCCGGCGTTGATCATCGGCTCGATGGTGAAGAACATGCCGGGCTTCAGCTCCAGCCCGCGCCCCGGCTTGCCGTAGTGGACGATGTTGGGGGCATCGTGGAACACCTGCCCCAACCCATGGCCGCAGAAATCGCGGACCACCGAGAAGCGCTGGGCTTCCGCATGCGACTGCACGGCATGGCCGATATCGCCGAGGGTGGCGCCGGGCCTGGCGACCGCGATGGCGCGCTCGAGGCATTCATGGGTGATCTCGACGAGGCGGCGGGCCTTGAGCGGCACATCGCCGACGAGATACATGCGGCTGGTGTCGCCGTACCAGCCGTCGACAACGACCGTCACGTCGATGTTGACGATGTCACCGTCCTTCAACTTCTTGGAGTCGGACGGAATGCCGTGGCAGACGACATGGTTGGGGCTGATGCAGAGGCTATGCGAAAAACCACGGTAAAAGACGGTGGCCGAGGCTGCACCGGCGGCGCGGACAAACTCCCAGGCCATGCGGTCGAGATCGAGCGTCACCACGCCGGGCACGACATGCGGGGTGAGCATGTCGAGCACCTGGGCGGCGAGCTTGCCGGCGCGGCGCATGCCTTCGAAAGAGGCCGGGCCGTGCAGCCGGATATGGCCTTCGCTGGTTTCGAGGAGGGTGGTGGTCTGGTCCATGACGCTAGAGATAAGCGTCTTGGCGGGTGAGGGCAATCGGGAGCGGCGATTGGTGCTTTGCGGGGGCGAGGCGCCTCCGCTACAGAAAGTGCGATGGATATTGCCGCTGCCCCCCTTGCTGCCGACGATGCCGACCGTGTGTGGACGGCGGCGCTGCTGATCATCGGCGACGAGATCCTGTCCGGCCGCACGCAGGATGCCAACCTTGCCTATCTGGCCAAGTGGTTGGGGGTGCAGGGGATTCGGCTGCGCGAAGTGCGAGTGGTGGCCGATGACATGGTGGCGATCGGTGATGCGGTGAAGGCGCTTTCGGCGGCGCATGACTATCTGTTCACCACCGGTGGCATCGGGCCGACACATGACGACATCACGGTCGACGCGATTGCTGCTGCCTTGGGCGTGCCGGTGATCGTGCATCCCGATGCACAGGCGATTCTGGCCGGCTATTATGGTGACAAGCTGAATGATGCGCGGTTGCGGATGGCGCGCACGCCCGAGGGGGCGTCGCTGATCCATAATCCGAAGACCAAGGCGCCGGGGATCCGCATCGGCAATATCTTCATCATGGCGGGGGTGCCGATCATCACCCAGGGGATGCTGGCGGCACTCGATGGGCAGCTCGAGGGGGGCAGACGGGTGCTCAGCCGGACGGTCGGGGCGTGGACGCAGGAGAGTGCGGCGGCCGACACGCTGGCAGCGGTGGAAAAGACGCATCCCGGCGTGCAGATCGGCAGCTACCCGTTCTGGCGGGAGGGGCGGACGGGTGCGAACTTCGTGCTGCGCTCGACGAGCCAGGACCAGCTTGATGCCGTGGCGGCGGCGCTGATTGCCGCATTGGCCGATGTGGGCATTCCGGCGGTGGGTGCCGAGATATGAGCGTGATGCGTATCCTGCTGGTGGTGCTGGTGGGCTTCGTGTTCCTGCTGCTGTCGGTTGCCAACTGGACGCTGGTGCCGTTCCTGCTGCCCGATGGTCGCTCCGTGCAGGTGCCGCTGCCGCTGGTGATCCTGGGCGCCTTCCTGGCCGGCTGGCTGCCGACCTGGCTTTCGCACATCGCGGCGCGCACGGTGCTGCGCCACAAGCTCGAGCGTGCCGAGCGCCAGTTGCGCGAGGTGCGCGGCGACGCGCCGGCAACCGCGGTGCCACCGCGGCCGGTGAGCAGCACGGCGCTTCCGGGGCAGGCGCAGCCGACGATCGTGCCGCCGGCGGGCGCCTGAATGGCGGCCAATCCGGTTTTCGTCGGCCTCGACACGTCCGACCTGGGTGCTGCGCAAGCGGTGGCGCGCGCGGTGGCGCCGCATGTCGGCGGGTTGAAGCTGGGGCTCCAGTTTTTCACCGCGCAGGGCCCAGAGGGCGTGCGGCGGATGGCGGATTTCGGGCTGCCGATCTTTCTTGACCTGAAACTGCACGACATTCCCAACACAGTCGCCGGCGCGCTGCATTCGCTGGCCGGGCTGGGGCTGTACATGGTCAATGTTCATGCCGGGGGCGGGCTGGCGATGATGCGGGCGGCGCGCGCGGCGTGCGCACCGGGGACGAAGCTGATTGCGGTGACGGTGCTCACCAGCCTCGATGCCGATGACCTTGCCGGAGTGGGCGTGCATGACGGACCGGCGGCACAAGTGGCGCGGCTGGCGGCGATGACCCGCGACGCCGGGCTCGACGGGGTGGTGTGCTCGCCGCATGAGGTCGGCGCGCTCAGTGCTGGCTGGCCGGCGGGCGAATTCGTGGTGCCGGGGATTCGCCCGGCGGGGGCGGCGCTCGGCGACCAGAAGCGCGTGATGACGCCGGCCGAAGCGCTGGCAGCGGGGGCGACGATGCTCGTGATCGGGCGGCCGATCACCGATGCGGCCGATCCGGCGGCGGCAGCGGCGGCGATTGCGGCCAGCTTGTGACGCGGTTCAAGATCTGCGGGCTGTCGACGCCCGAGACCGTCGATGCGGCGGTGAGCGTGGGGGCGTTTGCGCTTGGGTTCGTGTTCTTCCCGCGTTCGCCGCGCAACCTCTCGCCCGAGCGGGCCGCCGGATTGCTGGCGCGGGTGCCGGAAGGGCGGCGGCGGGTGGCAGTGCTGGTGGATGCCGATGATGTGCTGATCGATGCGGTGCTGGCTGCCGGGATCGACACGCTGCAGTTGCACGGCGCCGAGACACCCGAGCGGATTGCCGCAGTAGCGGCGCGGACCGGGCGGCCGGTCTGGAAGGCTGCCGGTGTGGCGACCCAGGCCGATATTCGGGCTGCGGTGGCAACCGCCGGGCCGGCGGAATGGTTGCTCCTCGATGCGAAAGCCCCTAGGGAAACCGCCTCGGGGGAGGCGACCCTGCCGGGCGGCAACGGGCTGGCATTCGACTGGCGACTGTTGCAGGGCGCCAGCCTGGGTCGCCCCTGGGGGCTGGGCGGTGGCCTGGGCCCCGGCAATGTGGCGCAAGCGATTGCGGCGGTGCAACCGGGGTTTGTTGATGTATCTTCGGGTGTTGAAAGCGGGTCTGGCGTGAAATCAGTCGACAAGATCAAGGCCTTTGCAGCGGCGGTGATGGCATGAACATTGCTACCTCGCTTCGCGCCGGTCCCGATGTGAATGGCCATTTCGGTGCTTTTGGCGGCCGCTATGTGGCCGAGACGCTGATGCCGCTCATCCTCGAGCTGGAAGCCGCCTATGAGGCGGCCAAGGCCGATCCGGCGTTCAATGCCGAGTTCAACGATCTGATGACTCATTATGTCGGCCGGCCGAGCCCGCTTTATTTCGCCGAGCGGCTCACCCAGCATCTTGCGAAAGTTGCGGCTGGCCAGGGGCAGCCTGGGAGTGGAGCGAAGATCTACCTCAAGCGCGATGAACTCAACCACACCGGCGCGCACAAGATCAACAATTGCATTGGCCAGATCCTGCTCGCCAAGCGAATGGGGAAGACACGGATCATCGCCGAGACGGGTGCGGGCCAGCATGGCGTGGCGACCGCCACCGTTGCAGCACGCTTCGGGCTGCCGTGCACGATCTACATGGGCTCGCGCGACATTGCCCGACAGGCGCCCAATGTGTTCCGGATGAAGCTGCTGGGGGCAGAAGTGCGCGCCGTGGAGAGCGGCTCGAAGACGCTCAAGGATGCGATGAACGACGCCCTTCGGGACTGGGTGACCAATGTGCACGATACCTTCTACATCATCGGCACCGCGGCCGGCCCGCACCCCTATCCGGCGATGGTGCGCGATTTCCAGAGCGTGATCGGCACCGAGGCACGCGAACAGATTCTCAACCGCGAGGGCCGGCTCCCGGACCTGCTGGTGGCGGCGATCGGGGGTGGCTCGAACGCCATCGGGCTGTTCCACCCGTTCCTCGACGATGCGGATGTGCGGATGGTCGGCGTCGAGGCCTCGGGCCATGGCCTCGAGTCGGGCGCACATGCCGCTTCGCTCGCCGGGGGGCGCCCGGGGGTGCTTCACGGCAACAAGACGATGCTGCTGCAGGACGAGGACGGCCAGATTACCGAGGCGCACAGCATTTCGGCGGGGTTGGATTATCCGGGCATCGGCCCCGAACATGCCTGGCTGCATGCCATCGGCCGGGTGGAATATCAGGCGGCGACCGATGACGAGGCGCTCGAAGCGTTCAAGCTGCTGTGCGCGATCGAGGGGATTATACCGGCGCTGGAACCAAGCCATGCGCTGGCGGCGATTGCGCGGATGGCGCCGACGATGGGCGCCGACCAGCTGATTGTCGCCAATCTGTGCGGGCGTGGGGACAAGGACATCTTTACCGTGGCGGAAGCGCTGGGGGTGACGCTGTGACCACCACATTCAGCCTCGGGAGCGTCGACCGGCTGTCGACGCGGTTCGCGGCGTGCCGGGCGGCAGATCGCGCGGCGCTGGTCACCTTCGTGACCGCCGGCGACCCCGACCTCGAAACCTCGGCGGCGATCCTTGCCGCCCTGCCGGCGGCCGGGGCGGACATCATCGAGATCGGCATGCCGTTCACCGACCCGATGGCCGATGGTGCGGCGATTCAGGCGGGCAATCTGCGCAGCCTTGCCGGCGGCACGCGGCTGCGCGATGTGCTGGCGATGGTGCGGGCGTTCCGCATGACCGATGCCGATACACCGCTGATCCTGATGGGCTATTTCAACCCGATCCTTGCCTATGGCCCCGAGCGCTTTGCCGAGGATGCCGCTACCGCCGGGCTGGATGGCACGATCGTTGTCGATCTGCCACCAGAGGAGGCCGATGAGCTGGTGCCGCATCTGGCAGCACATGGGCTGCATCTGGTGCGACTCGCCACGCCGACGACCGATATCGCCCGACTGCCGCGCGTGCTCGAAGGCGCTTCGGGCTTTCTCTATTATGTGGCCGTGGCTGGCGTGACCGGCGCCAATGCCGCGACCGCAACCGACATTGCCGCCGCCGTGGCGCGGCTGAAGGCGAGCACCGAGCTGCCGATCGCGGTCGGCTTCGGGGTGCGCACGCCCGAGCAGGCTGCGGCCATCGCCGTGCACGCCGATGCGGTGGTGGTGGGCTCGGCGCTGGTCGATGCCATCGGGGCTGCGGCCGCCGAGCGCGCCAATGATATTCCCGCCCGCGTGGGTGCGCAGGTGGCCGCACTTTCCGGCGCCATCCGCACCGCACGCCATCAGGAGGCCGCCGCATGAGCTGGTTGACCCGCACTCGCCAACGCATGACCGATTTCATCGGCCGGCGGGACACGCCCGACAATCTGTGGACCAAGTGCAAGAACTGCGGCGCCATGCTCTACACCAAGGAGTGGGAAGAGAATGACAGCGTTTGCCCGCGCTGCGACCATCATGAGCGGATCGGCCCGCAGGTGCGCTTTGCGCAGCTGTTCGACGGCGAATGGACGCCGATCGCCAGCCCCAAGGTGCCCGAGGACCCGCTGAAGTTCCGCGACCAGAAGCGCTACCAGGACCGGCTGAAGGCGGCGCGGACCGCCACCGGCGAGACCGAGGCGATGACGCTGGCGAGCGGCGCGATCGGCGGCCACCGCGCCGTGGTGGCGGTGCAGAATTTTGCCTTCATGGGCGGCTCGATGGGACTGGGCGTCGGCGAGGCATTTCTTGCCGGGGTGAAGGCGGCGATCGCGGCCAAGGCGCCGTTCGTGGTGTTCACCGCTGCCGGCGGTGCGCGGATGCAGGAGGGCATCTTGAGCCTGATGCAGATGCCGCGCACGACCGTGGGCATTGCCGAGCTGCACGAGGCGGGGCTGCCCTATATCGTGGTGCTGACCGACCCGACCACCGGCGGCGTGACCGCGAGCTATGCGATGCTCGGTGATGTGCAGATTGCCGAGCCCAATGCGTTGATCGGCTTTGCCGGGCAGCGGGTGATCGAGCAGACGATCCGCGAGAAGCTGCCCGAGGGCTTCCAGCGCGCCGAATATCTGCTGGCGCACGGGATGCTCGACATGGTGGTGCACCGCCGCGATCTGAAGGACACGCTGGCGCGGCTGATCGGCATGCTCACGGCACGGCGACGCGAAGCGCTGCCGGGCTGATGGCGGCTGCGGGGGGCGACAAATCTGGAGGCGGTGGCGCGATGATGCCGCGCGCCCGGTCGGACAATGCGGTGCTCGATGCGCTGCTGGCGGCCGCCTATTCGCTCCACCCGCGCGAGATCGACCTGACGCTCGGCCGGCTGCAACGGCTGCTCGAGCGCTTCGGCAGCCCCGAGGCGCGGATGCCGCCGGTGTTCCATGTGGCGGGCACCAACGGCAAGGGCTCGACGGTGGCGTTCCTGCGCGCCGGGCTGGAGGCCGCCGGCCTGCGGGTGCATTGCTACACCTCGCCCCATCTTGTGCGCTTCAACGAGCGCATCCGGCTGGCCGGGCAGCTGATCGACGATGAGGCGCTGGCCGAGCTGCTGCGCGAAGTGCTGGCACGCAATGCCGGCCAGCCGATCACCTTTTTCGAGCTGACGACCGCACTCGCCTTCATCGCCTTTTCGCGGGTGCCGGCAGATGCCTGTGTGATCGAAGTGGGGCTTGGGGGGCGGATGGATGCGACGAATGTGATCGCCGCACCGCTGGTGACGGGGATTGCCGCACTCGGGCTCGACCATCAGCAGTTCCTGGGCAACACCATCCTTGCCATTGCCGGAGAGAAGGCCGGGATCGCCAAGCGCGGCGTGCCGCTGGTGACGGCGCGCTACCCGCGCACCGTGGCAGCGCGGATAGCCGAAGTGGCGGGGGTTGCGGGGGCAAAACTGCTGATGCGCGGCGATGACTGGGACGCGGCGGGCTATGAGGGGCAGCTGCATTATCGCGACGCGACCGGGCGGCTGGCGCTGCCATTGCCGCGGCTGCCGGGGCAGCACCAGGTCGACAATGCCGGGCTCGCCATTGCCCTGCTGCGCGCGCAGAGTCGGCTGGCGGTGCCCGAGGCGGCGCTGCGCGCGGCGATGGGCTGGGCGGAATGGCCGGCACGGCTGCAGCATATCCATGAGGGCCCGTTGTTCGACCTGCTGCCGCCGGGGTCCGAACTGTGGGTCGATGGCGCGCACAACCCGTCTGCCGGGCGCGCACTTTCGAGCTTCATCGTCACGCACAAGCCGCCGCTTCCGCTGTTGCTGGTGGTGGGGATGCTTGCCTCGAAGGACCATGACGGTTTTTTGAAGTGCTTTCCCGCTGGCACAAAGCTGATCGCGTTGCCGGTGGAGGGTCATGCCGGGCTGGCGCCGCTCGACCTTGCGGCGCGCGCGGCGACGGCGGGGCTGGATGCTGTGGCAGCGGATTCGCTGGGGCAGGCGTTTGCGCGGCTGGGCCAGCCGGCGCGGGTGCTGGTGTGCGGGTCACTCCACCTCGCGGGCACATTGCTCAAGGAAAATGGCCCGCTACCGGCGTAGGAACTGCGGCAGTTTGCTGAGGTTTTTCCATGCGAGCGCGCTGAGGCCACCGACCTTGTTCTGTCGCAGCGCTTCCAGGTCTTCGCGAGATTTGCGGACGATCCGCTCGAGGCTGCGGTTCGATTCGCCGCCGACGCGCATGCGCACCAGCACGCGCGGGACATAGGCGGGGGTGATATGGCCGCGGGTGAACCAGCGCAGGATGGCGTCATAATCGGCGGCGATGCGCAGCCGGATGTCATAGCCGCCGAAGCGGTCGATGACCGATTTGCGCACGAAAAGGGCCGGGTGCGGCGGCATCCAGCCGCGGGCGAGGCGGGAGCGGGAATAAGGGCCCGAGCGCCAGTGGCGGATGATGCGGCCGCTGCCATCGGCGGCGACATAATCGAGATCGCCATAGACGGCATCGGTGGGGCTGGCGGCGAAGGCGGCGGCGACATCGGCGAGGACCTGTGGATCGGCGAATTCGTCGTCGGAATGGAGGATGCCGATGACGTCCCCGGTGGCGCGGGCGAGCCCCTTGTTGAGCGCGTCGTAGATGCCGTGATCGGGTTCGGAAACAAGGGTCGTGCCGGGGCGCGTCGCTGCGGCACGGAGGATGGCGAGGGTGCCATCGGTGGAGCCGCCGTCGATGATGAGATGCTCGATATCGGCGTGCGTCTGCGCGTGCAGGCTGGCCAGCGCCGCGCCGATGCTGCCCTCGCGGTTGTAGACGGCGGTGATAATGGTGATTTTCACAAAGGCCTGTCGTGCCGCTCGATGAACCAGTCACCGAGCACCAGCACGTCCATGCGGGTGCGCAGGAAGCAATCGAGCGCCTCCTGGGGGCGGCAGACGACGGGCTCATTCTCGTTGAAGCTGGTGTTGAGGAGCATCGGCACGCCGGTCTGCGCCTCGAAGGCGCTGATGAGGCGGTGGTAGCGGGGGTTGGTTTCGGCGCGCACCGTCTGCAGCCGGCCCGAGCCATCGACGTGGCAGACCGCCGGGATGCTGGCCTGGCGCTCGGGACGGATGGGATAGACCTGCATCATGAAGGGCACGTCGTCGGTTTCGGTGAACCAGTCGGGCACTGCCTCGGCGAGGACGCTGGGGGCGAAGGGGCGGAAGCTCTCGCGGCGCTTGATCTTGAGGTTGAGGATGTCCTTCATGTCGGCGCGGCGCGGATCACCGAGGATCGAGCGGTTGCCGAGCGCGCGCGGGCCCCATTCCATGCGGCCCTGGAACCAGCCGATGACCTTGCCATCGGCGATGGCGGTGGCGGTGCGGGTGCAGAGCGCTGCTTCGTCGGCAACACGGGTGATGGTGCAGCCGGCGGCTTCGATCGTGGCGCGCTGGTCTTCCACGAGAGCCTGGAGCTCGTCCGGCGTGGCGTGGGGGCCCCAATAGGCGTGGTCCATCACGAAGTCACGGCTGCCGCCGGCTTCGTGCCAGACGGCGAAGGCGGCGCCGATGGCGCCACCGGCATCGCCTGCGGCGGACTGGATATAGGCCTCGCGGAAGGGCGAGCGGCTGTAGATCTTGCCGTTGGCGACCGAGTTCATGCCGCAGCCGCCGGCGATGCAGATGCGCGTCCCACCGTGCTTGGCATGGACTGCGGCGAGCAGGTGGAAGAACGCCTCCTCGTACATCGCCTGCACCGAGCGGGCGATATCCTTGTGGCGCTGGGTGAGTTCGGTGCCGGGCTGGCGGGCGGGGCCGAGCAGGCCTTCCAACGCGGGGGTGAAGAGATTGCTGGCGGACACCGGGGCGCCGTTTTCCCACTCGTAGCTCACCTTTTCGGTGGCGTGGCGAAAGAAGGCGAGGTCAAGCTTGAAGCTGCCATCATCCTGCAGCAGCACGATCTTGCGCATCGCATCGAGGTGATCGGGCGCGCCATAGGGGGCGAGGCCCATCACCTTGTATTCATCGCCATAGTGGGGGAAGCCGAGCCACTTGGTGAGGGCTTCGTAGAAAATGCCGAGCGAGTGCGGAAAATACACCTTGTCGTCGATGCTGATCTCGGACCCGCGGCCATGGCCCCAGGCGGCACTTGCGAAATCGCCGAAGCCATCGACGCTGACCACCGCGGCTTCCTCGAAGGGCGAGACGTGGAAGGCGGAGGACAGGTGCGCCAGATGATGCTCGACCTGGTGGACGCGGCCCTTGAAACTCTTGCCGATGGTGGCATCGAGCTGCTCGGCGACACCGAGGCGTTCGCGCTTGTTGCGGATGCGGTCGGAGATGAGGGACAGGCTCGGGCGCTTGAGCGCGGCATAGGTGATCTTGCGCGCCAGATTGGCCGAGCTGTCCTGATTGAGGGCGATGTGATCGACATCGGCGAGGGAGAGCCCGGCTTCGGCGAGACAATAGCGGATCGATTCCGACGGGAAGCCGGCCCAGTGCTTGACGCGGCGGAAGCGTTCCTCCTCGGCGGCGGCGACCAGCTTGCCGTCCCGGACGACGCAGGCGGCCGAATCGCCGTGATAGGCGTTGACGCCGATGATGATACTCATGGGTTACTCCGAAGTGCGCCGGGCAGCGGGCTGACCGGATTTTGCAGCGGCATAGCGCGCCAGCGTGGCTTCCACCAACCCAAGCATGGGGCTGGTGGCAGGATCTGTGCTGCCAGCATCTTGGCGATGGGCGAGTGCACGGGCGATGGCGGCGGGGAGATCGGCGGGCGCTTCGGCCATTACCACCCGCCCGGCGGCATCGAGCGTGCGGGCGAATTCAAGCTGGTGATCGTCGACATGCTCGCCAAGGGCGGCGCGGCGCGGCATCACCACCGGCATCCGCCCGGCGCGGATGGCATGGATTACCGACCCGGCGCCGGCGTGGAGGATGAGCAGTTCCGCTTCGGCAACGCGCGCTTCGAAATCTGCCATGGGGAGAAACGGAATGGCGGTGGCGTCGGTGAGCGTGAAAACGCCCGAGCCATGCTGCACGACCAGCGGCCGGGGCAGAGAGGGCCCTAGCGCTGCGATGGCGTCGAGCAGCCTTGGAAAGGGCTGGGTGCAGTTGCCCACCGAAACAAAGGTGCCGCTCACAGCAGCGGCCCGCCAAGCCGGCCGCGCGGGAAGAATCGGGCAAGGCTCTCCCATTGGTAGAAGAAGTCGTGCGCCAGCCGGTGCATCAGCTTGCCGGTCATGCTGGGGGCGGTGATGCGGGTGATCGATTCGACGAACAGGATGCGACAGCCGAACAGCGCGCGGCCAACGATGGCGAAGGGGACTGCGGGGCCGGCCCCGGTGGACAGGATGACATCGGGCCGCTCGCGGCGAAGGATGCGGAAGGCCTCCCACAGGTTGACGAAGAAGCGCCAGTCCCGCTCCGAGTGGACGATGAAATCCGTGCGGCCGACCATGTCCGGCGGCAGCAACGCCTTATCGTTGAGCACGTAGAAATGCTCATGTGCGGCATAGGCGGGCATGAGCGCCCGCACTTCGGTCAGATGACCGCCGCAGGACGAGACGATGCAGATTTTCACACGCCCGCCCTAGCGGTTGCCCGGCAGCGGGGGAAGACCACCCTAATCGGTCAGCTCGTTCCAGGCATCGCGCAGCTTGTCGAAGAAGCCCGATTGGCGCGGCGTGTTCTTGCCGCCCTCCTCGGCTTCGAGCTGCTGGAACTCCTCCAGAAGCTCGCGCTGGCGCTTGGTGAGCTTGACCGGGGTTTCCACCTCGATCTGCACAACCAGATCCCCGAAGCCGCCGCCGGCCTGGCCGCCGTTCAGTGCCGGCATGCCGCGCCCGCGCACGCGGAACTGCTTGCCGGTCTGGGTGCCATGCGGGATCTTTATCACCGCAGCATCACGGTCCATGCCCGGCACTTCGATCTCGCCGCCAAGGGCTGCGGTGGTGATGGAGATGGGGGCAGTGGTGAACAGCGTGGTGCCATCGCGCTTGAAGAAGCTGTGCGGCCTCATGTGCACGAAGATGTAGAGGTCGCCGGGCGGGCCACCGCGACCGCCGGCCTCGCCCTCGCCGGCCACACGGATGCGCGTGCCGTCATCGACCCCGCGCGGCACGTTGACCGAGAGCGTGCGGCGCTTGTCGACACGGCCGGCACCGCTGCAGGTATCGCACGGATCGGCGATGACCTGGCCGGAGCCGTGGCAAGCGGGGCAGGCGCGTTCGACCATGAACAGGCCCTGCCGCATTCCCACCCGGCCTTGCCCCTGGCAGGTGGTGCAGGTGCGCGCCGCGGTGCCGGGCTTGGCGCCGGTGCCACCGCAAGGCTCGCAATTGACTGCGGTCTCCACCTCCAGGCTGGCGGCCTTGCCGCTGAACGCTTCTTCGAGCGTCAGTTCGAGATCGTAGCGCAGATCCTGCCCGCGCGCCGGGCCGCTGCGGCGCTGGCGACCGCCGCCACCGCCCATGAACTCGCCGAAGATGTTTTCGAAAATATCGGAGAAGCCGCCAAAATCCTGGGGTCCAGCCCCACCGCCGCTTGCCTGCTGGGTGTAGGCGGCATGGCCGTAGCGATCATAGGCGGCGCGCTTTTGAGCGTCCTTCAGGCAATCATAGGCTTCGCTGATCGCCTTGAAACGCTGTTCGGCCGCAGTGTCGCCGGGGTTCTTGTCGGGGTGCCAGCGCATGGCCAGCCGGCGATAGCTGCTCTTCAGCGTGGCATCATCGGCGCCACGCTGCACTTCGAGCAGCTCGTAATAGTCGATGTCGGTGCTCATGGCCGGTGCAATCCCCAGAACCCTGCCGGGCCGTGAGCATCGTCACGACCCGGCGCATGGGGCTTACTTCTTGTCGTCTTCGACGTCGGAGAATTCGGCGTCGACGACATTGTCGTCCTTCGGCGCTTCGGGCGTCGCTTCGGGAGCAGTGGCTTCGGCCTTGTAGATCGCCTCGCCGAGCTTCATCGCCGCCATCGACAGCGTGCTCGTCTTGGATGTGATCGCATCGGCATCGCCCGAATCGAGCACGCCCTTCAGGTCGACGATCGCGGCTTCGATCTCGGTCTTCACCGCAGCCTCGAGCTTGTCACCATGTTCGGTGAGCTGGCGCTCGGTGGTGTGGACGAGGCTGTCCGCCTGGTTGCGGGCTTCGGCCACGGCGCGGCGCTTCTTGTCTTCCTCGGCGAAGCGTTCGGCGTCCTTGACCATCTGGTCGATATCGGCAGAGCTCAGACCACCCGATGGCTGGATGCGGATCTGCTGCTCCTTGCCGGTGCCCTTGTCCTTGGCGCTCACTGCGACAAGGCCATTGGCATCGATGTCGAAGATCACTTCGATCTGCGGCACACCGCGCGGGGCGGGCGGGATGCCGACGAGATCGAACTGGCCCAGCAGCTTGTTGTCGGCCGCCATTTCCCGCTCGCCCTGGAAGACGCGGATCGTCACGGCCGACTGGTTGTCGTCGGCAGTCGAATAGGTCTGCGCCTTTTTGGTGGGGATGGTGGTGTTGCGGTCGATCATCCGGGTGAACACGCCACCCAGCGTCTCGATGCCGAGCGACAGCGGCGTCACGTCGAGCAGAAGCACGTCCTTCACGTCACCCTGCAGCACGCCGGCCTGGATAGCGGCACCCATGGCGACAACTTCATCGGGGTTGACGCTGGTGTTGGGCTCCTTGCCGAACAGCTCCTTCACGAACTGGCGCACGCGCGGCATGCGCGTCATGCCGCCGACGAGGATAACTTCGTCGATCTCGCTGGCCTTGATGCCGGCTTCCTTGATGGCATCGAGGCACGGCTTGCGGGTGCGCTCGATGAGGTCGATCACCAGCTTTTCGAGATCGGTGCGGGTGATGGCCTTTACGAGATGCTTCGGCCCGGTGGCGTCGGCGGTGATGAAGGGCAGGTTGACTTCGGTCGAGGCCGAGGAGCTGAGCTCGATCTTGGCCTTTTCCGCAGCTTCCTTGAGACGCTGCAGTGCCAGCTTGTCCTTGGTCAGGTCGATGCCTTCGGCCTTCTTGAAGTCTGCCGCGAGGAACTCGACCATCTTGGCATCGAAATCCTCACCGCCGAGGAAGGTATCCCCGCTGGTGGACTTCACTTCGAACACGCCGTCACCCAGTTCGAGCACCGACACGTCGAAGGTGCCGCCGCCGAGATCGTAGACGGCCACGGTCTTGGCTTCGGTCTTCTTGTCGAGGCCATAGGCGAGCGCCGCCGCAGTCGGCTCGTTGATGATGCGCAGCACTTCAAGGCCGGCGATCTTGCCGGCATCCTTGGTGGCCTGGCGCTGGGCGTCGTTGAAATAGGCGGGCACGGTGATCACGGCCTGCGTCACGGTCTCGCCCAGATAGGCCTCGGCGGTTTCCTTCATTTTCTGCAGGATGAAGGCGCTGACCTGGCTGGGGCTGTATTCCTGGCCGCCGGCACCGACCCAGGCATCGCCATTGCCGCCGCGCACGATCTTGTAGGGCACCAGATCGGCGTCCTTCTTCGTCATCGGATCGTTGAACGAGCGGCCGATGAGGCGCTTGACGGCAAAAATCGTGTTCTCGGGGTTGGTGACCGCCTGGCGCTTGGCAGGCTGGCCGACGAGACGCTCACCATCCTTGGTGAACGCCACCTGGCTCGGCGTGGTGCGAGCGCCTTCTGCATTCTCGACAACCTTGGGCTGGCTGCCCTCCATCACCGCCACGCAGCTGTTGGTGGTACCCAGATCGATTCCGATAACCTTGGCCATGTCTGTCCCTCTTGTTTCCGGCCCGTGCGCTGGCGCCCCATGCGGCGGCGACAGTCATCGTCCGTCATCTGCTGTTCAAGTGAGGCGGATATAGGAAGCGGCATTTCGCGCTGCAAGGAGGCGGTGACAGCGGTTTTCGAAGCGCCTATTGCGACCCGGACATGTTGGGAGATATTATCTTGCGCACATTCAGCATCATCGCCCTCGCCTTGGCATCCGCAGTGCCCGCCGTGGCCGCACCGGCTGCCGATGGCATCAAGGGCGCCTGGGTGCGGACCAATCCGGCGCCCGGCCGGCCGGCGGCAGGCTATTTCAGCTTCACCAACGGCAACAAGCCCGATGTGCTGGTAGGCGCCGACGCCACCGGCACCGACACGAAGGTTGCGCGGGTGGAGATGCACCAGATGACGATGGATGGCGGCGTGATGAAGATGTCCGCCATCCGCAGCCTGCCGATCAAGGCCGGCGAGACGGTCGAGTTCAAGCCCGGCGGCTATCATCTGATGCTGTTCGGCCTCGAAAACCCCGGCAAGACCGTACCGATCACCCTGCGGTTCCAGTCGGGAGCGCGGATCAGCGCGCTCGCCGAGGTGCGCAGTGCCGCGAGCGGCCAGCCCAACCCGCATGCAGGGCATTGACGGCGCGCCGATCCGGACGCTGACGACACCCGAGCGTCAGCTGCTGGCGGGGGTGTTCGGCACTGCACTCGACGCCGATCCGGTGACGGTGCGGCGGCAGAAATGGTGGATGCTGCAGCCATGGTGGATCACCATGGCACCCGATGGCCATGTGTGGTGCCACCCCAACGGCAACAGCTGGTCCCCCTGCTATGCGTCCGACAGCCTGGGGATGCAGGCGCATTTCGTGCATGAGATGACGCATGTCTGGCAGCACCAGCACGGCATCAACCTGCTGCTGAACCGGCCGCCCTGGGCGCCCTACCGCTATGCGCTGGTGCCGGAGAAGCCTTTTTGCGGATATGGCGTGGAGCAGCAGGCGTGCATCGTGGCCGATGCCTTTGTGGCGCGTGCGCGCGGGCGGCCGGACCCGGCGCTGGAGACGGTGCTGCCGTTCGGCCCGGGCATGGGCTCAGGCCGGGGGCGCTGACACTTCGATGAGCAGCTTGCCGAAATTGCCGCCCGAGTAGAGCGCCTTGACCGTTTCCGCCGCGTTTTCGAGCCCTGGGCGGATGTCTTGCCGGGTCTTGACTTGGCCGGCGAGCATCCAGCCGGCGAGCGCCTGGCCGCTTTCCATGAAACGGCTCATGAAATCGGTGACGATGAAGCCGCGGATGGTGAGGCGGCGCATCAGGATCATCGTCCAGAAGCCGGGCGGCTCCTGCGCTTCGATGGCATTGTAGCTGGAGATCATCCCGCACAACGGCACCCGGCCGAACAGCTTCATGCGCTTGAGCACGGCGACCATGATCTCGCCGCCGACCTGCTCGAAGTTGATGTCGATGCCATCGGGGGCGAGCCGATCGAGCGCCGCGCCGACATCCTCGGACTTGTAGTCGATGCAGGCATCGAAGCCGAGCTCACCCACGACATAATCGCACTTGGCCCTGCCGCCGGCGATGCCGATGACGCGGCAGCCCTTGAGCTTGCCGATCTGGCCGACGATCTGGCCGACGCCCCCGGCGGCAGCACTCACCACCAGCGTTTCGCCGGCCTTGGGCCGGCCGATGTCCAGCAGCCCGAAATAGGCGGTGGGGCCGACGAGCGAAAGCGTGCCATAGGCGGCGGCGAGCGAGATGCCGGGCAGCATCGGCAGCGGCGCCATGGCGGTGCCATCGGACACGATGTGGCTGGCCCATTCGCCGAGGCCCGCCATGAGCTGGCCGGGCTCGACGCCGGACTTGCGGCTGGCGATCACCTCCCCGCACACACCGCCGCGCATGGCGGCGCCGAGGCCAACGGGGGGCATGTACTGCTCCTGTTCGCTCATCCAGATGCGGTTGGTGGGATCAAGCGAAAGGTAGATGACGCGGAGCAGGAACTCCCCTTCGCCGAGGCCCGGCAGCGGCTCGGTGGCGAAGGCGAGATCGCCATCGGCGATGTCCCCGACCGGGCGGCGGCTGAGGCGCCAGACGTGGCGCTGGCTCGGGCTATCGGTCATCGCGCACTCTCCACATGAGCCAGGAATCGGTCGATCGCGGCTGCGGCGACAGGCTCGGCAAGGGTGGGAGCATGGCCGACGCACGGGACTTCGGCCACCATCAAATCGGGCAGGCGACGCGCCATTTCGGCTTGCCCCGCCGCCGACAGAACATCGGAGAGGGCGGCGCGCAGGCTTAGCACCGGCAGGCCGGCAAGTTTTTCGAACGCGGCCCAGAGGTCGACGCCGGCATCGCGGCCCGGCAGCCGGAAGGGCTCGGCGATGCGAGGATCATAGTCGAACACGATGCGCCCGGAGGCCGAAAGCCGGCAGAGGCGATGGGCATGCGCCAGCCATTCGGCGAGGCCCCAATCGGGATGGAATTGCGAAGAGCGGCTCTGCAAGTCGCGTGCGGCATGCACCCAGGTCGGCCAGCTGGCGGCGCGGCCGACATTGGCGCGCAGCCGTGCCATGCCATCGGCTTCGAGCGCCGGGCCGATGTCGTTGAGCGCCACGCCCGCCATGGCGGCGCGGTGGCCGGTGGCGAGTTGCATCGCCAGCAGCCCGCCGACGGAGTTGCCGATCACCACGAAGCGCTGGATGCCCGCGGCTTCGATCAACTTGCGCAGATCAAGCAGATAGGTGAGCGGCACATAGGTGAGCGAATCCTTCGGCCAGGCAGATTCACCGCGTCCGCGCAGATCGACGGCGACCAGCCGCCAGGCGCCAGCCAAGCGTGCCGCCAGCGCATCGAAATCGGCGGCGTTACGGGTGAGGCCGGGAATGCACAGAAGGGCAGGACGATCCGCCGGGCCCGGCCAATCGCGGTAATGGAGGCGCAGGCTATCGTGCGACCAGTACCAGCCGTCGCGATATGCGGCGTTCAACTCCATCACTGGCCCCGACTTTGAAGTTTTTTGACTTTTACTCAGATGCAAGCCTATAGCAGCCGTGTCCGGGGGGATAGGAAAGAAGCATAGTGGCCACACGCGCAATCGAACCTCGTCTGCCTGCAACCCGCGCCGAGCCGCGGCTCGATTCACGCGCCCGGCGTTATGATCCGGCGGAGACCAAGGCGCGGGTGCTGGCGGCGGCCTATATGCTGTTTTCCACCAAGGGGTTCGCTGCGACCGGCACGGCCGACATCGCGCGTGAGGCCGATGTTTCTGAAGGCTCGATCTTCTATCATTTCGGCTCCAAGGCGAAGCTGCTCGCTGAGCTGGGGCGCCGCCATGGCGAGCTGATGATCGGCTATATGGAAGGCAATGACGCGCTTGAGGACCTGGAGCCCGGCATCATCGTGCCGCGCGTGTTCGAGTTTGTGCGCACCAACACCATGTGGGAGAATATGGGCGGGGACCCGTGCGATGCGAGCCCGCGCGTGAAGATGATGAAGAACGCCGATGTCGAGCCCTTCTACCATGCCGCCAAGGACACTGTGGTGGAGTGGGTGCAGCGGCACATGCAGGCGGCCTTCGCCAAGCGCGGCATTACCGGCATCGAGATCGATATTGCGGCGTCCTTCACCCATCATTTCGTCGGCGAGGCGATCGACCGGATGTTCTGCACTGACGATCCCGCCGAGCATCTGCGCATCGAGCGCGAGACGGTGCGATTCATGCGCGCTGCTTGTGGCTATGTCGTTTAACGGCTGAGCATCGCGCCGAGCGGCTTGCCGCCGAAGATGTGGACATGCAGGTGTGGCACCTCCTGGTGCGCATCAAGGCCGGCATTGGCGAGCAGCCGGTAGCCCGGCACTTCCAGCCCGAGAGCCTTGGCCACGCGCCCCACGGCGCGGACGTAGCCGGCGATCTCGGCATCCCCGGCCTGGGCCGAGAAGTCGGCCCAGCTGCGCCAGCGACCCTTGGGGATGACCAGCACATGGGTGGGCGCTTGGGGGTTGATGTCGTGGAAGGCGAGCGACCATTCGTCCTCATGGACCTTGGTGCAGGGGATCTCGCCGCGCAGGATGCGGGCGAAGATGTTGTTGTCGTCATAGTCGCCAAGCGCTTCGACGGGCATGGGGCAAGGCCTTTTGCTGGTGGATTTTCCGCAGAGTGACTGGTGCCGCTTGCCACTGCAAGGGGCGGGGCGCATGGCAGGCCCCGAAGGATGACCGGCATGAGCGACGATGATTATGTCTATGATGAGGACAGCGGTGAGTGGATGCCCGCGGCCGAACTGGTGGCGAAGCAGGCTGCTGCCGGACGTATCGAGGTGCGCGATTCGGTCGGCAACCTGCTGGCCGATGGGGACCAGGTGACGCTGATCAAGGATCTCGATGTGAAAGGCGCCGGGCAGACGCTGCGGCGCGGCACGCTGATCAAGTCGATCCGCCTCACCGGCGATCCGCAGGAGATCGATTGCCGCTTCGATGGCATCAAGGGGCTGGTGCTGCGCGCGGAGTTCGTCAAAAAGCGCTGAGCCGCCCGGCCATGGCCTTGACCGCGAAGGTGTGACCCCCTAATTCCGCAGCGTCCGCACCCGTCCTGGCGTGTGGCCGGCTTTGATCCTCCATATCAGCCCATACAGCGCCCGCTTCATGCCGCCGCTGTCTTTTGCAAAGACCCCCTTTCATGCATCTCCATGACCTGAAGAAAAAGACCCCCGCCGAGCTGGTGGCCATGGCCGAGGAGCTCGAGGTCGAGAACGCCTCGACGCTGCGCAAGCAGGACATCATCTTCGCCATCCTCAAGACCACGGCGGAAGCCGGCAACGAGATCACTGGCTCGGGCACGATCGAGGTGATGCCCGATGGGTTCGGCTTTTTGCGCTCGGCGGAGAGCAACTATCTAGCCGGCCCCGACGACATCTATGTGAACCCGCAGATCGTCCGCCGCTTCGGGCTGCGCACCGGCGACACGGTCGAGGGCGAGATCAAGTCCCCGGCCAATGGCGAACGCTATTTCGCGCTCAACCGCGTGGTCTCGGTCAATTTCGACCAGCCCGAGGCGGTGCGCCACCGCGTGAACTTCGACAATCTCACGCCGCTCTATCCGGAAGAGAAGCTCAACCTCGAGAATTACGATCCGACGATCAAGGACAAGACCGGCCGGATCATCGATGTCGTCTCGCCGCTCGGCAAGGGGCAGCGTTGCCTGATCGTCGCCCCCCCGCGCGTCGGCAAGACGATGATGATGCAGAATATCGCCCGGGCCATCAGCGCCAATCACCCCGAATGCTATCTGATCGTGCTGCTGATCGACGAGCGGCCCGAGGAAGTGACCGACATGCAGCGGACGGTGAAGGGCGAGGTGATTTCCTCGACCTTCGACGAGCCGGCGACGCGGCACGTGCAGATTGCCGAGATGGTGATCGAAAAGGCCAAGCGGCTGGTCGAGCATAAGCGCGATGTCATCATCCTGCTCGACAACATCACCCGCCTGGGGCGTGCCTACAACACGGTGGTGCCGAGCTCGGGCAAGGTGCTGACCGGCGGTGTCGATGCCAATGCGCTGCAGCGGCCGAAGCGCTTCTTCGGTGCGGCGCGCAACATCGAGGAAGGCGGTTCGCTGACGATCATCTCGACTGCACTGATCGATACCGGCAGCCGCATGGACGAAGTGATTTTCGAGGAGTTCAAGGGCACCGGCAACGCCGAAATCGTGCTCGACCGCAAGATCGCCGACAAGCGCGTGTTCCCGGCCATCGACATCGGCAAGTCGGGCACCCGCAAGGAAGAACTGCTGGTGGACAAGAACACCCTCACCAAGATGTGGGTGCTGCGCCGCATCCTGATGCAGATGGGCACGGTGGATGCCATCGAGTTCCTGATCGACAAGATGAAGGATTCGGTGACGAACAAGGACTTCTTCGACGGCATGAACCACTGACGAACTGGCAGGGCTCCCGCGACGCGGGACGCCCTGCCCTTCGTGGCATCATGCGACCTCAGCCGGTGGGGACGAGGATGGCAGCCATGCGGGCCGGCTCGGCGGCCTTGAGGGTTGCGCGGATGCACTGGCTTTCCTGGGTGCGAGCGGCGACTGTGTCCCCACCGGTGGCGCAAACGCTGCGGGCAGCAGCACGCAGGCGGGTATCGAGCCGCTTGTGATCGTCAGCGTTGCCGAGGTTGAGATCGCCGATCGCGACCTTGGCGCTGCGCGGTGCATCGAACGACTGGCCCGTCTGCGCACTGGCGGGGCCGGCGGCAGCGCCGAGGCACAGGGCGGCGCCGATGGTGGTGCCGACCAGGCCCAGAATGGCGCGGGTGGCGGTCGATTGGGCGAATGCGAACATGTTGGCTCTCCTGTTGTGGCGGCAACCGGACCATCCGGCGCCGTCATGCCAACAGCTTTGCATGCAGCGTGCCAGTTCGGGTGGCGCGCAAGACATCAAGTTATTCCATAGGGTTGTGCCTATTGTGCGGTGCTCCAGTAATACGGGTCTAGCATTTCGATCCATAAACCTTGGGAATTTTTGCCAAGTTTCGGGAGATGTTTTCGGCCCGCTGCGCTTGCTCCTATCCCTAGCTTGTGCATAGAGTTGAACATGTTGACCCAGCGCTCCCGTTATGCCTTGCGCGCTCTGATTTTCATTGCGCAATCGAACGATTCTGCGCCCGTGCCCATCTCTGTGATCGCTGCCGACCAGAGGCTGCCGCGAAAGTTTCTCGAAATCATCCTGCTGGAATTGAAGCATGGCGGGTTGGTGAACAGCTATCGTGGCAAGATGGGTGGCTATCGGCTGGCGCGCCCGGCTGGCGAGATCAGCTTCGGCGAGATCATCCGGCTGATCGAGGGGCCGATCGCGCTGGTCCCCTGCGTGTCGGTGAGCGCCTATCAGCGCTGCGCCGATTGTTTCGAGGAAACCACCTGTGTCATCCGCAAGGTGATGCTGACGGTTCGCGACCAGACCGCTGCGATCCTCGACACCACCACGCTTGCCGATCTTTCGGTCGAGCGCCTCGCAGCCTAAGCCTTCGCCCGCCGGAGCTTGATTGCACGGCCATCGGTGGCCTTGAGCAGCGCCGCACCGCTGGCATCGAACGACACGGTGGTGACAGCCTGAAGTGTTGTCAGGAACTTGCCCTCCAGCTCCATCAGCGCCGGCGCGCAGCCCATCCGGGTGGTGGCGATCGGACCGAACTTCACCGCCGCACCGTCCTGCTGCCAGCCGCCGGTGAAGCGGTTGCAGCCCGACCGGCCGGTGACGCGGCTGGTGCCTTGATCACCAGGATCGAAGCTGATCTGGACGCGGGCATTGTCGATCATGCCGCCGCCATTGAGATCCTCGACGTGCCACGGACCTCCTTCGAGGCTGCCGCCGAGCGGTGGCGGCTCGCCCTTCACCAGCCGCGCCGCCTCGCTTGTGCTGCACGCCGCCAGCAACACTGCCCCTGTAAGGCCGAGAAGCGCACGACGCACCTACAGGGTCCGCCTGCGCAACTCGTCACGGATTTCGGCAAGCAGCACTTCTTCCGCACTCGGCCCCGGCGGTGGCGCTGGCGGCGCTTCCGGCGGCTTCGTCAGCCGGTTGGCGGTGCGCACCAGCATGAAGATGACAAACGCGATGACGACGAAGTTGATGACCTTGGTGATGAAAGCGCCATAGCCGAACAGCGGCACGCCAGCGGCCTTGAGGGCATCGTAATCGGTGAGCGAGCCTCCATATTCGGCCGGCACCGGGCCGAGCATGATGAACTGGCTTGAGAAATTGACGCCGCCGGTCAGCAAGCCGAGCACCGGCATGATCAACTCTTCGGTAAAGGACGTGACGATGGTGCCGAACGCCGCGCCGATGATCACCGCCACTGCAAGATCGAGCACATTGCCGCGCGCGACGAAGGCCTTGAACTCCTGAAGCATGCGCCCCCCCCCTGTTGAAATTGCCGAGCGCGCACTATCTTGTGTCCGACCGGTTGTGGTCAACCGATGATTGTTTTGAGGGGACGTTTGATGGCCGCCGTTTTTCGCCGAATTGCCCAGCTCGGGATGCTCACCGCGATGACAGTGACGCTGTCCGGCTGCGGCATCAACACCATCCCGACCGAGGAAGAGAATGTGAAGGCGAAGTGGGGTGATGTGGAAAACCAGTATCAGCGCCGCGCCGACCTGATCCCCAATCTGGTGGCGACGGTGAAAGGCTTTGCCACGCAGGAGCGCGAAGTGCTGGAAGCTGTCACCCGTGCTCGCGCCAGCGCCACGCAGGTGCGGGTCGATCCGAGCCAGCTCACCGATCCGGCACAGATCGCCGCGTTCGAACAGGCGCAGGGCCAGGTTGGTTCGGCGCTCGGGCGGCTGCTGGTGACGGTGGAGAAATATCCCGAACTGCGCTCCAACGAAAACTTCCTGCAGCTGCAATCGCAGCTCGAGGGCACCGAAAACCGCATCACCGTGGCGCGGCGCGACTATAACCAGGCGGTGCAGGCATATAACACCGAGATTCGTACCTTCCCGGCGATCATCGCCGCCAAGGTGATCTATGGCGCCGAGCCGATCGCACCGTTCAAGGCGACGGCCGCCAATGCCGAGACGGCGCCGGCTGTCGCTTTCTGATGGCCGGACTGCGGCCCGGGCGGCGGCGCGAGGATGATACGCGCGACCGCAACTATGCTGCGGAAGGCCGGCTGAGCCGCATTGCGCTGATCCTGGTGGCGGTCGCCAGCCTGCTGGGGCTGGTTTTCGGCATCGCCGGCGAAGTGCGTGCACAGCCGGCGTTTCCGAAGTTGGAAGGCCGGGTGACCGATGCGGCCGGGATCCTGCCCGCCGAGCTGAAGGCGCGGCTGGACGGCGAACTGGCCGCGCTGGAGGCGGCGACCGACCAGCAGCTGGTGGTGGCGACGGTGCCCGACCTGCAGGGCTATGAGATCGAGGACTATGGCTATCAGCTTGGCCGTGCCTGGGGCATCGGCCAGGCAGAAAGCGACAATGGCGCGATCCTGCTGGTGGCGCCGAACGAGCGCAAGGTGCGGATCGAAGTGGGCTATGGGCTGGAGGGTGTGCTGACCGACGCGATGACCTCGCAGGTGATCCGCCGGCAGATCGTGCCGCGCTTCAAGGCGGGGGATATGGCGGGTGGCGTGGAAGCCGGCACCGCCGAGCTGGTGCGGCTGCTGCAGCTGCCGCCCGAGGAGGCACAGGCAGCCGCACTCGCGGCCAAGGCGCGCGCCGAGGAAGCCGATGCGCCGAATGCGTTTGCGGTGATCATGTGGATTCTGATCATCGTCATCTGGATCTTCTTTGCCGCCGCGCGCGGCGGCCGAGGCCGGCGGCGCGGCAGCGCCCTCATCTGGGGCCCCGGGATCGGCGGCGGCTGGGGCGGCGGCGGCGGTGGCGGCGGTGGTGGCTGGGGCGGCGGTGGCGGCTTCGGCGGCGGCGGCGGATTCGGTGGGGGCGGTGGCGGCTTTGGCGGCGGCGGTTCCTCGGGGAGCTGGTGATGCTGTTTTCTGCCGACGATCACCAGCGCATCAGCAGCGCCATCAAGGCGGCCGAGCGGGCGACTTCGGGCGAGATCGTCGTCATCGTCTCGACGCAGCCGCAGCGCTATCTGGCAACCGCACTCAGCCTGGCGGCGCTGCTGGCGCTGGCCTTGCCGTTTACCGCGGTGGTGTTCGGCTGGTCACCGGCCGATCTGCTGCCCGATTGGGATACGCTGACCGCCCGCGACCATGAGCGACGCAGCCTGGAAGCGCTTATCGTGATCCAGGCGGTGACCTTTGGTACGGTACTGGGGCTCGGCTGGTTCACCGCTCTCGGGCGCATGCTCACGCCGGCGGGCTTGCGGCGGGACCGGGTGCATCGCACGGCGCTGGCACAGTTCCGGGCACGCGGGCTCGACGCAACCGCTGGCCGCACCGGCGTGCTGCTCTACGTCGACGCCTCCGATCATATCGCGGAAGTGATTGCCGATGCTGCCGTGTTCGCCAAGGTGCCTGCGGACCATTGGGCGGATACGATCGATGCGCTCACCATCGGCATGAAGGCCGGCAAGCCTGCCGAGGGGATGGAAGCGGCCATAGGTCTCGCCGGCGGGGTGCTCGCCGCGCATTTCCCGCCATTGGCGGAGGACAGCAACGAGTTGCCCGACCATTTGATCGAGATTTAGCCCATAGCGTCAGGCTGCAGCGCTGGGCCTGGCGGCAGCGCGGGCGTGCCATTCGGGCAGCCAGGTGGCGGCGTCGGGCATCGGCTGGCCGACCTGTGTGCCGAACTCGACAAAGGCGAGCAGCAGGATGTCGGCCATGGTGAACCGGTCCCCGCACACCCATTGCCGGCCGGCCATCAGCCCATCGAGCCAAAGCAGCTTTTCCTGTGCCAGGGCCTTCAATTCGCCGGCGGCGGCTTCGGATACGAGCGTGATGCGCGGCGCGAACATGCGGCGGCCTTCGCTGGCACGAAAGCCGTTGGCCATCGGCTCTAGGATGTAAAGGTCGATCCGGCGGACCCACATTCGGGTTTCGGCGCGTTCCTCGGGCGTGGTGCCGACCAGCGCCGGGGCCGGGTGCAGCTCCTCGAGATATTCGATGATCGCAGTGATTTCGGCAATGCAGGCGCCGTTTTCCAGTTCGAGTGCAGGCGTGCTGCCGACCGGATTGCGGGAAAAATGGGCCGGCGTGCGATTGGCGCCAGCCATGATGTCGATGGTTTCGGTCGGAATGCTCAGGCCCTTCTCGGCCATGGCGATGCGCACCGCGCGCGGGTTCGGACCGACGGAATCGTAGAACTTCATGGTATCAATCCCCTTCCCGACAGTCTGAAAACCGGGAAGGGGAGTGATGGGCAATGACCCGTCGCGCGTCAATTGCGCAAAGGGCGAACCAAGGGCGTGGCTCGTCAGCGGCGCGTGAAGACGCGGCGACGGTTGTTGTCGTAGCGATACTCGCGGCCGCGATCGTCGTAATAGTAGCGATAGCCTGAACGATCTTCGTAGCGATTGCGGTCTTCGGTCACGATGCCAAGCACCGCGCCAGCAGCGCCGCCAATGGCGGCACCTGTGAGCACGTCGCCACCCGTGATGGCGGCGATACCGGCACCGCCGGCGGCGCCGATACCGGCACCTGTCACGGCGCGCGAAGGGCGGCGCTCGCCATACTCATTGGTGGTGCAGCCGGCGAGGGCAAGGCTGGTAGTGAGCGCCAGAGCGGCGACCTTGAGCGACTTCATGAAATGCGACCTTTCGCGATGCGATTACGAAAGGCTCAACGCGAGGCCTGGGTTATGGTTCCCCCCACGCGCGTGGCAAGCGCTTCGGCGTTGCGGGCCTGGGTTTCGGCGGTGATGGGCCAGCCGCGGATGATCAGGCCGCCGATACCGGCGATGACCACCGGTGGCACGATGAACAGGAATGTGAGCGCATCGATGGCACCCTGGCTGTTGCCGATGCCGAGCGTCGGGTCGAAGCCGATCAGCCCCAGCAGCGGATAGGTGAGGCCGACCGGAATGGCATAGCCGAGCTTCTGCACGGCGGTGAGCAGCGCATAGAAAAGGCCGGTCTGCTCCTTGCCGGTGCGAAGGGTCTCGGCGTCCGAATAGTCCGCCAGCATGGCGCGGAGCAGGAACGCGGGGGCCACATAGGGGATGCCGGCGAGCGCCATGCCGAGCGAGGCCAAAGCGAGATTGTCCCGCGGGATGAGCAGGGTGCCCGATTGGCAGATCATGTAGACGCCGATTGCCCACAGGATCGCGCGGTGCTTGGAGGTGCGCCGCGCCAGTGCCATCCAGAAGGGGGCCGCGACCAGCCCGGCGACGAAATAGGGGATGAGAAGGATGCTCGCCTGGGCTGCCGTATAGCCGCGCGCCGCCTCGAAGAAGAACAGCAACAGCGCGCCGGCGATGCCGGGGGCGAGGTTGGCGAGCAGATCGACGATGAGCAGCCGGCGCAGCAGCGGCATCTGGAACGCGGCGACCATCTCGCGCCAGCCATGCGCATGGCCGGAGTCCGACCGTGACAGCCGCTCGGGCACGGCGATGATGTTGAGGAGGATCGTGGGGATCAGCGCTGCGGCGATGATGACGCCCATCGTCTGGATGCCGGTGGCGCGATCGGCGTCGAACAGTGCCGCACTGGTGGGCGGCACCGCAAGGATGGCGAGCATGCCGACCATGTTGAATGCCATCCACCAGCCAAAGATGCGCGATCGCTCGTGATAATCGTCGGACAGCACCGCCCCCCAGGCCATGTGGGAGACGAGGACCACCGAATAGCCGATATACATCAGCATCAGCCCGGCAAATGCCATGGGCCCGGAAATGCCCGGCTGCGCGAAAAACACCGCCAGCACGCCGGCGAACAGGATTGTGGCGCCGCCCGCCATCCAGGGCCGGAAGCGGCCGAAGCGGCTCTTCGAGCGATCGATGAGAACGCCCAGGATCGGATCGAGCGGCACATCGATGATGCGGACGATGAAGAAGATGAGGCCGACGATGCCGATGTCCAGCCCCAGCGACCCCGCATAATAGGGCGGCAGGTGGACGACGACGGGCAAGCCGACCGCGGCGAGCGGCAGACATGGCGCACTGAACGCAAACAACCGGCCAATCGGCAAACGCAACCTGGTTTCTCCCCACCGTCGACATTCGGCCAGCGCGCTGCGGTTGGCAAGCCGCTCGAAAATGCGAGGCGGCGGCGGTCTTCCATATGCCGGCAATGTCGCTAGAGTCGCCTGCAATCACAGCGACTTGGGAATATTGTATCATGTTGGGGCGGATGATGTTGGCGGCGGCGCTGCTGGCGGGGACGGCGCAGGCCGAGACAGTGGCGATCAAGGCCGGGCGGCTGATCGTGGACGCCGCCAAGCCGGCACTGGGTCCTTCGACGGTGATCGTCGAGAATGGCCGGATCGTGACGGTGCAGCCGATCGACCGGCCGATTCCGGCCGGGGTGCGGGTGATCGACCAGTCGAACCGAACGGTGCTGCCGGGGCTGATCGATGCGCATGTGCATCTGACAAGCAAGCCCGACCGGCCGTTCTGGACCCGGACGATCGACAGCGATGAAAAGGCGATGGCGCTGGGGCTGTACAATGCGCGGGTGACGTTGAAGGCGGGCTTCACTACGGTACGCGATGCCGGGGCACCGGGCGGGACCGGCTATGCGCTGCGCGATGTGATCCGCGAGGGGATGTTTCCGGGGCCGCGCATCGTGGCGGCCGGAAAGTCCATGTCGATCATCGGCGGACATGCCGATGTGTCGGGCTTCCGGCCCGAAGTGAACGATGCGCTTTCGGGCGGCGCCACTTGCACAGGTGCTGTCGAATGCGCCGCCAAGGTGCGCAAGGCCTCGCAGCTTGGGTCGGACGTGATCAAGATCACTGCCACCGGTGGTGTGCTCAGCCAGCAGGGGCGCGGGCTGGGCCAGCATTTCACCGATGAGGAGATGAAGTCGATCGTCGATACCGCCGGCTCGCTCGGTCTGAAGGTGATGGCGCATGCGCATGGCGCGCGCGGCGTGGAGGCGGCGGCACGCGCCGGGGTGGCAAGCATCGACCATGGCACCTTTGCCGATGAGGCGGCGGTGAAGGTGATGGCAGCGAAGGGCAGCTGGTATGTGCCGACGCTGATGGCACTCGTCGGCATCGAGGAACGGCTGGGCAAGGGCATTTACACGCCTGTGGTCGAGCAGAAGATCCGCGAGACGCTGGCGGTGCGCGGCAAGGCGCTGGCGGCTGCGGTGAAGGCCGGGGTGAAGATCGCCTTCGGCACCGACAGCGGCGTCTATGAGCATGGCCGCAACGGCGAGGAAGGCGCGGAGATGGTGAAATATGGCGGCATGACCCCACGCGCTGTCCTCGTCTCCGCCACGTCGGGCGCGGCCGAGCTGCTCGGCGTGGACGGCGAGACCGGCACCATCGAGCCCGGCAAGGCCGCCGACCTGATCGCGGTCGATGGCGACCCGCTCGCGGATGCCGGGGAGCTGGCCAAGGTGAAATGGGTGATGGCGCGCGGAGAGGTGCTTGAGTAAAGCTGCCTTGGTTGACTGACACAGTAGACGGGAATCGATGATGCGCAGTGTGTTGCTGGCCGCGGCGGGCCTTTGCTTGATGGTGCCGATGGCGGCGCCGGTCCTGGCGCAAGCTGTGGTGGCTCCGGCTGATGAGGCGGCGAAGCTGCGCAAGCTGTTCGCCGGCTCCGACGAGGCGGCGTTGAAGCGCAGCCCGCTCTCCGCACTCTTCCGCGGCGACGAGCGCTATGCCGATCAGCTCGGCGATTTTTTCTCCGATGCAGCGCTTGATGCTGAAGAGGCCGCCGCCGAAGCCGACCTTGCCGCGCTCGATGCGATCGACCGGAGCAAGCTCTCGCCACAGGACCAGGTGAGCTATGACGTGTTCCGCTGGCAGACCGAGACGAGCCTGAAGGGTTTCGCGCCCGAGCTCATCGCCGCGTCGCAGGGTCGGCCGATCGACCATATGCGCGGCATCCACACCTTCATTCCCGACATTTCAACGGGCGAAAGTGCGGCCCCCTACAAGACGGTAAAGAACTATGAGGACGGACTGAAACGACTGGAAAGCTTTGCATTCCAGCTCGATGTGGCGACTGCGCGCTTCCGTCAGGGCATGGCCGCCGGCGTGGTGCAGCCCAAGCTCGTCGTGAACAATGTGATAGGCCAGCTCGACACGCTGCTGGAAGGCGGCACCCCGGCCTCGGTGATGATGAAGCCGGTGGGCAAGTTCCCCGACGGCTTTTCGGATGCCGACAAGGCGCGGTTGAGCGCTGCCTATACCAAGGCGATCGGCGGGCAGGTGAACCCTGCGCTGGCACGGCTGCGCGACTTCCTGAAGGCCGAGTATCTGCCGGTGGCGCGTGACAGCGTCGGCCTTTCCGGCATGCCGGGCGGAGCGGCGCTCTACGAATATCTGATCCGCACCAATACCACGACCGACCTGAGCGCCGACGAGATCCATGATCTCGGCCTCAAGGAAGTGGCGCGCATCCGCCAGGGCATGAGCGCCGTGCAGAAGCGCATGGGCGTGAAGGGCGAGCTTGGGGCCTTTTTCACCTTTATCCGCACCGACCCGCGCTTCAAGCCGAAGAGCAAGGACGACCTGCGCCAGCGCTACGAGGCCGTGGGCAAGCGCGTCGATGCGACCGTGGGCCGACTGTTCAGCACGCTCCCCAAGGCGCCGCTGGAAATCCGGCCGGTTCCCGAGTTCCGTGAGAAGAACGACGCCGCCGGCTCCTACCAGTCGGGCACGCCCGATGGCTCACGGCCAGGCATCTTCTATTACAACACCTATGACCTCCCATCGCGCACCACCCAGGGCATCGAGACGCTCTACCTTCATGAAGCCGTTCCGGGGCACCACTTCCAGATAAGCCTCGCGCAGGAGAACGAAGCGCTGCCCGCGTTCCAGCGCTTCGGCGGCAACACCGCCTTTGTGGAAGGCTGGGCGCTCTATGCCGAAAGCCTCGGGCCGGAACTGGGCATGTTCAAGGACCCGATGCAGCTGCAGGGCCGGTATGACGACGAGATGCTGCGTGCCATGCGGCTGGTGGTTGACACCGGGCTCCACAGCAAAAACTGGGGCCGCGACCAGGCGATCGAATACATGATGGCCAATTCCGCAATGGGCCGCACCGATGCGACGATCGAGGTGGAACGCTACATCGCCATGCCGGGCCAGGCGCTTGCCTACAAGATCGGCCAGCTGACGATCAGCCGGCTGCGCGCTGATGCCGAGGCCAAGCTCGGCCGCAAGTTCGATATCCGCGCCTTTCATGAGCAGGTGCTGATGACCGGGGCGCTGCCGATGGCGGTGCTGGAGAAGAAGATCGCCGACTGGGTGGCGGGGCAGGCCTGACGGTTGCCACCGCCGATCCACGTCCTTTTCTCGACATATTGCATGCCTAGGGCGGGCTCATGACGCGACGTGATACTCCCCGCAGCCGGCGATGGCTGGGCTGCTTGGCTACCTTGCTCCTCGCAGCACCCGCGCAGGCCGACGAGCAGGTCTGGCTCGCCGGCATTGTGCAGGGGCCGGTGAAGGGCAAGCTCATCACCTGGATCGAAGTGCAGCCGCGCTTCACCGATGGTGGTGGTCGGCTTGGCCAGACGATCCTTCGCCCGGCGCTGGGTGTCCAGCTCAGCCCTGCCGCCACCTTGCTGTTCGGCTATGCCTTTATCGAGAACAACCCCGAGGGGCAGCCGGCGCGGCGCGAGCACCGGACATGGCAGCAGGCGCAAGTGCGGCTGGCAGGCACGCCGGGCAAGGCCATGCTGGTCTCGCGTTCACGGCTCGAGCAGCGGTTTTTGGAAGGGGCGGACGAGGATGGCTGGCGGCTGCGGCAGTTCCTGCGGGGCCAGTATTGGCTGGCGGACAACTGGTCGCTGATCGGGGTGTCCGAAGCGTTCGTGGGGCTTAATGCAACGCCGTGGGGGCAGCGAGCGGGACTGGAGCAGATGCGCAACTTCGGCGGCATCGGCCACGCCATCTCACCACGCATCACGCTGGAGGCTGGTTACCTCAACCAGCGCCTCGTGCGTCCGGGGCCGGACGCCACCAACCATGTGCTCAACATCAACCTTTTCTACAGACTTTAGACTCTTCGGCGGCCGGGCCGCGTTCTGGCGCGGCCGCCGAGGGCACCCGGCGTCAGAATACCGTGCGCACGTTTTGTTCGCGCTCCCAGACACGGCCGTTGCCGGCGGCCTCGACGAAGGGTTGGCCATCGCTTTCGAGCATGACGACGCCGGCATCTTCATCGACTCCGGCCACATCGAGCAAGGCTGCGGCATCGGCATTGTAGCCGATCACCTTGAGATGCGCGAAGGCATCATGGACCCAGGCGACCGCGGCAGCTTCGACGGAGAGGATCGCGGCCCCTTCCTCGGTCGCGATCACCGCGACCGCATCGAACAGCACCGAGGGGCCGCCGGCCAGCTGGTGATCGGCCTTGAGCCTTGTGCCATCGTCCAGCGTGACACCGCCGATCGTCGGGCAGACGATCTTGAGCTGGGCATCGACACCGGCCGCTGCATCGAACAGCGAGCCCACCAGCGCCGAACTGGCGCCTTCGGTGACCAATGCTGCCAGTGTACGGCCTTCGAGCGGCGGCAGCGGGCGGGCGAGGATGGAGAGGCTGGGTGCCGGTTCGAGATCGCTCCGCACGGGCACTGTCGGCACCGCGGGCTCGATATCGATTTCATGACCGAGCCCTGCCGCGACCCGCTCGCCGAGTTCCTCGTCGATGGTGACGAGGTGGCCGAGCATCGCGTGCCGAACGATATCGGCTTCCACTTTCGAAAGCTCGAAGATGAGCGCGGCCACGATATGGTCCTGCTCGGGCACGGTCTGGCTGATGAAAAACTGGCGCGCCTGGCTGTAATGATCCGCGAAAGTCGGCGAGCGCTCGCGCTGCTTCTCACCGTGCATCGGGGTGGGAAAGCTGGTGAAACCCTTGTCACGGCTCTCGCGCGGGCCAGTCGCGTCGAGCAGGCTCGGGGTGTAGGTGACGCGCTGCGGCTGCACGAAGGTCTGCATATGACCGTCTCGCTGCATGTTGGCGAACGGGCATTTGGGCGCGTTGATCGGGATCTGGTTGAAGTTGACCGAGCCGAGGCGGCTCAACTGCGTGTCCAGATAGGAGAAGTTGCGTCCGTGCAGAAGCGGATCGTCGGAGAAATCGACGCCGGGTACGAGGTTCTGGGTGCAGAACGCCACCTGCTCCGTTTCGGCATGGACGTTGGCAGGATTGCGGTCGAGCACCAGCCGACCGATGACGCGGAGCGGCACCACCTCCTCGGGGATGAGCTTGGTCGAATCGAGATGGTCGAAATCGAAGCCTTCCGCCTCTTCTTCAGAGAACAGCTGCACGCCGAGCTCCCATTCGGGATAATCGCCGCCATCGATGGCGTTGTAGAGATCGCGGCGATGGAAATCGGGATCGGCTCCGTTGATCTTCAGGGCCTCGTCCCAGATCACCGACTGCATGCCGAGCTTGGGGGTCCAGTGGAACTTGACGAAGGTCGACTTGCCCTCGGCATTGACGAGCCGGAAGCTGTGGACGCCGAAACCCTGCATCATCCGTATCGAGCGCGGGATGGTGCGGTCGGACATCTGCCACATAACCATGTGCATCGCCTCGGGCGTCATGGCGATCCAGTCCCAGAAGGTGTCATGGGCTGATGCGGCCTGGGGGAAGCCACGGTCAGGCTCCTCCTTCACGGCGTGCGCCAGATCGGGGAACTTCATCGGATCCTGGATGAAAAACACCGGGATGTTGTTGCCGACGAGATCCCAATTGCCCTGTTTGGTGTAGAACTTGACCGCAAAGCCGCGCACGTCGCGTGCCAGGTCGGCCGAGCCGCGATTGCCGGCGACGGTCGAGAAGCGGACGAAAACCGGCGTCTTCTCGCCGACTTCGCCCAGCACCAGCGCGGTGGTGAGATCGGAAAGCGAATCGGTGAGTTCGAAGAAGCCATGGGCGGCAAGGCCCCGGGCGTGGACCACGCGCTCGGGAATGCGCTCATGATCGAAGTGAAAGATTTTCTCGCGCAGTACCATGTCTTCAAGCAGGAGCGCGCCGCGCGGGCCGGCGCGCAGGCTGTTGTGATCATCCGAGATCGGCATCCCGAAGTTGGTAGTGAGCGACGGCTGGCCGGGAGCGGCAACCTGGTGGCGCTCGCCGCCATCGCCGGTGTGGAGGCTCGCCTGCTCCCGTTTGGAAACAGCGTCGGGGGTTCTTGCCATGGGTGGGTCCTTTTCGACGCGCGTTCTGCACAATGTGTGCAGCAGAAACGAACGCGGTTGCGCGGCGTTCCTGTGGCCGCAAAAGAATCGATTTTCCGACTGGCTTGCGGGCAGCGGGTTTCAGCACGCCGTTCGTGCTGCGCCGCCGCGAGCCCGACGCGCGGCAGTGGTCCGGGGTTCCAGTCTGCCGGTGCTGCCGGCGCTTCGGTCCAGTCCTGAACACGTGACGGCTGTCGCACGCGTGGGTGCGCAACACGATCCCGGCGGCGGAGGAGGTGTTGGAATGTAACGGGACGGTGCAGATCGGGCCATAGGGCGTTGCCGCGCCGTTATCGCTCACCCCCTGCTCAGGAGACGGAAACAGCCGGCTGCTCTACGCCAACCACACCGGACGGCGGTCGTCGAGGCGCCGTTTGCCACTCTGCCCGCCCGGCTGGGCGGGCGGGCGCATCTGCTGGCACTGAAGGGGCTCTGAATGCCAGTCAGGCCGGCATCCGGCGCTTCGAATAGGCGCGCGCGTCCATCACCACCTTCTCGTTCTCGCCGGGCAGCATCCGCATGCCGGCGTCGAAGCTCTGATTGTGGGTCATGCCGCGCGCCGTGCCGAGCCACTGTACATTGTGCTTCTTGGCAGCCATGCGAATGCGCTCGAGCGTCAGTTCGAGCCGTTCTTTCGAGGGTAGTGCCTCGCGTTCGGCTGCGGGCATCTCGCGCACCGCGTCATAGCCCATGATCGACCAGCTGTTGTCGCTCGGCCCCGGCTCGGCAAAAGCCAATCCGCGCACCGCCATCAGTTGTTCAGCGTTCTCCGCTCCATGGCGGTTCTCCACCTTGAAGCCCATCGCGATTTCGCCGTTCGGGTTGAGCGGCCAGGTGTCGGCCAGCTCGACATAGCGGCGGCCAGGCAACCCCCAGATGTGCGCGGCGAACACCTGGCTGCCGGAGCCGCGCATCCCTTCGATGGGAAGATCGGGAACGCCGGGCAGCGAGAATTTGTAGCGCGCCGCGGCGATGGCTATCTCGCCCGCCTCGGGGGAATGCATCTCGCAGATCAGCACGCCGTGCGCGCCGGCGGCGAGCGCCTGCTGGATCTGCCAGGCATTGGCGCGCATCGACGCGCCGTCGAAGCCAGTGGCCGGCAGGGTCACAAACACCATGGGCGTGCGATGGCCGCTCGGGGTGGGACCGCCATCGACCAGCCCCTGCATGAAGTTGCGCAGATTGGCGAAATCGAAACACGCGTTTTCCATCTCGTAATTGATGGCGTCGCAATAGGTATGGACCATGCGCAGCCCTTCCTCATAGCCGTCGGGAGCGCCGGTAGGGCCATAGGCATGGTAGTAGACAACCTGATTGTCCTCCCACAGCTCGATCGCCTTGTTGATCCGGCGCGGCTTGTAATCGGCATCGGCGGTGGGGATTTGCGGCAAGGTGCGGGCGAAGGTTTTCTTGAAGCCATGGCCCTTGCTGGCGGTGCCGATGTAATTGGGGCTTTCGAGCATCGATTTGCCGGTGGCCTTGGGCACGCCGGCCGGCTGGGCCGCAACGCTTGCGGCAGTGGCGGCGGCGCCCACAACGGCCATGCCGCCGAGCAGATTGCGCTTGCTGATATCCATGGAAATTCTCCCGGAAACTATTGGGTGAAAGAAGTGAGGCG
>JBBSPR010000003.1:0-40350 GCA_038258615.1 Sphingomonadales bacterium | reverse complement strand
CGGCGACGACCTCGAGGTCGACGACCGGGGCGGGGTTGGCCTTGTTCCATTTGGCCATGGCGGCGGCGGCCTTATCGGGCTGGCCGAGGAAGAGGAGGTTCTGGCGGGTGAACTCCGCCGAACGGGCGGCGGTGTGCTGGATCATGGCAGGCGAGATGAAGCCGGGGACGAAATTGGCCATCACCACGCCGCCGTTCGCCTTGACGAGCGCCAGCACATCATCGGGGACGTTGCGCGGGTGATCGGCAAGACCCCGGGCGGAGCTGTGCGAATAGATGACGGGGGCTTTGGCCACGGCGAGGACCGCCTTCATGGTGCCGGGCGAGACATGGCTCAGATCGACGAGCATGCCGATGCGGTTCATTTCGCCCACCACCGCCTTGCCATAGTCGGTAAGCGGCTGGGCGCGCGGGGCTTCGTTGGCGCTGTCCGCCCAATCGCTGTGCTTGCTGTGGGTGAGGGTCATGTAGCGCACGCCGAGCGCGTGATACATGCGCAGCACGGGCAGGCTGTTGTCCATCTGGCTGGCGCCCTCGACGCCGAGGAGCGAGGCGATCTTGCCGGTCTTCTGGATGCGGCGGATGTCGGCGGCGGTGCTGGCGAGTTCGAAATGCTGCGGGTAGCGCTTGATGATGCCGTGGACGATGTCGATCTGCTCGATGGTCGCCTTGACTGCCGCAGGGCCGGTGATGCTGGCGGGGACAAAGACCGACCAGAACTGGCCGCCGACCTGGCCCTGATGGAGGCGCGGGATATCGGTGTGGAGCGGGCGCTGGAAGCGGCGGCTGTCCTGCATCAGGTCCACCTCCCACCATTTTTCGCCGAAGCCGCCGCGAAGGGCACCCGGCCAATCGTTATGGCCATCGATGACCGGCTGCTTCTTGAGGACCGCCATGGCGCGCTGAAGGGCCGGATCGGGGGCCTGCGCCATTGCGCTGGAGCCGAGGAGGAGGGCGGCGAGGGGCAGGATGAGTTTGTTCATGTTTGCATCGTCGCACCACCATGGCCTCCCATGCAAGAGAGGTGCCGCGATATTTCGCATCGCGTATCGTGAGCGCGCAAAATTGGGAGACGGACGATGCTCGAGACAAGGCTGGATACTGGCGAACGCCAAGTTTACGGGCCGGAACACAATGCGTTCCGGGAGAGTGTGCGCAAGCTGTTCGACCGCGAGCTGATCCCCAATCTCGATCGCTTCGAGGAGGAGGGGCTGGTCTCCAGGGATTTCTGGCGGGCGTGTGGCGACAATGGCTTGCTGTGCCCCACCGTGCCCGAGGCATATGGCGGGTTGGGGCTGGATTTCGGTTACAACGCCGTAGTGAACGAGGAGCTGGCCTATGCGGGCTCCTCGGCCGGCATCACGCTGCAATCGGACATCGTGGCGGACTATATCCTGTCCTATGGCTCGGAGGAGCAGAAGCAGAAGTATCTGCCGAAGATGATTTCGGGCGAGCTGATCACCGCCATTGCCATGACCGAGCCGGGGGCGGGGAGCGACCTGCAGGGGGTGCGGACCACGGCGAAGCGTGACGGCAACCATTATGTGATTTCGGGCTCGAAGACCTACATCACCAATGGGCAGAATGCCGATCTGATCATCGTCGTGGCCAAGACCGACCCTGACAAGGGGGCGAAGGGGACTTCGCTCATTCTGGTCGAAGCGGGGACGGAGGGGTTTGCGCGTGGGCGGAACCTCGACAAGATCGGGCAGAACTCGGCCGACACCTCGGAGCTGTTCTTCGAGGATGTGCGGGTGCCGATGACCAATTGCCTCGGCGAGGAGAACAAGGGCTTCATCTATCTGATGAGCCAGCTGCCGCAGGAGCGGCTGGGGATCGCGATTTCGGCGCAGGCCGGCGCGCAGCGGGCGTTCGATGAGGCGGTGAAATTCGTGAAGGAACGCAAGGCCTTCGGGAAGACGGTGTTCGACTTCCAGAACACCAAATTCCAGCTGGCGACGATGAAGACCGAGCTGCAGGTGGGCTGGGCGCATATCGACTGGGGGCTGAAGCGGCTGCTCGAAGGCAAGCTGACCGCGGCCGAGGCAAGTGCGGCGAAGCTTTGGCACACCGAGATGCAGGGGCGCGTGGTCGATGAGGCGCTGCAGCTGCATGGCGGGGCGGGATACATGAACGAGTATCCGATTGCGCGGATGTGGCGCGATGCGCGGGTGCAGCGGATTTATGGCGGGACGAGCGAGATCATGCGCGAGGTGATTTCGCGGACGATTTGAAGGAAGGGCCTCCGGCGGCCGGGGCCTTGGCCCCGGACCCCTGTTTTGGGCTTTCGCATGCAATGGCGCGTCAGGGTCAAGCGTTAGCCGATTTAAGGGGTCTGGGGCCGAGGCCCCAGCCGCCGGAGGCTCACATGGCAAAATTGCTGTGACGATGCGCGGTCTTGCCCTCAAGCGGTCGCAATCCCATGTGATATGATGAGATATGTCGACCGCCGCCGCCTTTGCCTTTGTTCCGGATGCTCCTGCTGCCGCGCCGGCGCCGGCGCCGCGGAATGCGCGCGGCGAGGATGCGGCGATGATCCGCCTGGCTTCGACGATTGCGCGTGACCTGGGTGCCTATCGGCCCTGGATCTATTGGGTGGATACGCTGGCTTCGGCCGTGCTGGGCTGGGGGGCGCTGCTGGCATTGATGCTGGTGCCCGACCTGGGGCGGGCGGCGTTTGCCGGGCTGGCGTTGGTGGCGGTGCTGGCGCTGTATCGGCTTGGCAGTTTCATCCATGAAATCACGCACATGAAGGACGAGCATGTGCCGGGATACCGGCTTGTGTGGAATGTGATTGCCGGCGTTCCGCTGATGATCCCGAGCTTCATGTACGAGGGCGTGCACAATTTGCACCATATGCGGAACCGCTATGGCACGGTGCGGGATCCCGAATATATGGCGCTGGCACTGAAGCCGAAGCGCAGCGTGCCGCTGTTCGTGCTGGCATCGGCGTTTGGGCCGATCGCGCTGCTGGTGCGCTGGGCGGTGCTGGCGCCGCTCTCCCTGGTGGTGCCGGGGCTGCGCGCGGCGGTGGAGGCGCGCTTCTCCGCACTTTCGATCAACCCGGATTTTCGCCGCGAGCCGGTGACCGGCGTGGCGCGCGGGCGCTGGCGGCGGCTGGAGGCGGCGACTTCGATCTATGCGCTGCTGATCGTGACGGGCGTGGGCACCGGCGTGATCCCGCTGCGGGCGCTGCTGATCTGGCTGGGCGTGCTTTCGGTGAGCATGGTGCTGAACCAGGTGCGCACACTTGCGGCCCATCTGTGGGAGAATGACGGGGCGCAGATGAGCATTACCGCGCAATATCTGGACAGCGTGAACGTGCCGCCGCCGGCGATGCTGCCCGCACTCTGGGCGCCGGTGGGCTTGCGCTACCATGCGCTGCATCATCTGCTGCCGGGCCTGCCCTATCATGTGCTGGGCGAAGCGCATCGGCGGCTGATGGCGGGGCTGCCACAGGACAGCGCCTATCGGGGGGGCAACCACCGGGCGCTGGCCGAGGTGATCGCGCGGCTGTGGCGGACGGCGGGCACGGGGACGGCCTGAGCGCTTAGCGGGTGTTCTTGTGGACCACCCCGTCCTTCATGATAACGGCGAAGCTGGTTTCGGGCTGGGCGAGCAGATCGATATCGGCGAGCGGATCGCCGTTCACCAGCAGCAGATCGGCGAGTGCGCCTACGGCCACCACGCCCAGGCGACCCTGATAGGGGCTGCGAAGCCCTGAGCGGGCGAGAAGCTGGGCATTGTCGTGGGTGACGAGCTTGAGGATTTCGGCCGGGGTGAACCAGGGCTTGAGGGCGGTGATATACTGGTTCTGGTCACCGTTGATTTCGGGCTGGAACAGGAAATCGGTGCCCCAGGCGAGCTTGACGCCGAGGCGCTTGGCGAGCGGCCAGACCCTGGCTTGGCCTTCGAGCACCGGCGCGCGCTTGAGGCGGCGGCTTTCGTCCATGCTGTCGTTGTTGTCGATGAGGACTTGCAGGGAGAGGATGACGTCCTTCTCCTTCATCAGCTTGAGGGTGGGCTCATCGAGGAGCTGGCCGTGTTCGACCGAGCGGACGCCGGCTTCCAGCGCGCGGCGGATGGCGCGCGGGGTATAGGCGTGGACGGTGACATAGGTGCCCCAATACTCGGCGGCTTCGACGGCGGCCTTCATCTCGTCTAGGGTATATTGGGTGACGTCGACCGGATCATAGGCCGATGAGGTGCCGCCGCCGGCCATGAGCTTGAGCTGGCTGGCGCCGAAGCGGAGGTTCTCGCGGACCGCGGTGAGCACATCGTCCCGCCCATCGGCGATGAAGGTGGCGCCGAGCTTTTCGGCGCGCGAGAGCTGGCCGGTGAAGCGGCGGGAAGGCTCGCTGGGCAGGCGGAAATCGCCGTGGCCTGAGGTCTGGCTGATGCCAGATGCGGGGGCCGGGGACTTTGCCGGCGTCGATCCCGGCCTTGAGGGGGAACACCGGGCCGCCGACATCGCGGACGGCGGTGAAGCCGCGCATCAGCATGCGGCCGGCCTCGGCCTCGGCCTGTTTGAAGGCAGATTCTGGGGTGAGATCGGGGGCGAGCAGGCTCATCATCGTCATCGACGAGAAGACGAGATGGACATGGGCATCGATGAGGCCGGGCATGAGCGTGCGGCCATTGCCGGCGATGATGGTGGGCTGCGGGCTGGCGGTGGTGGCAGACACTGCTTCCGGGCCGATGGCGGCGATGGTGTTGCCGCGGACGAGGACCGAGGTGGGGGGCGACAGGCGGGGGGTGGTGCCATCGAAGATGCGGACGTTGGTGAACAGGGTCTCCGGGGTTTGCGGCTGGGCGACAACCGGCGCTGCCAGCAGCGCCATGGCGATGGATGTGATGAGCCGCATGATGGTGATCCCCTGTTTGCGGGGGAAAATACCATGGGCCGGGGATGCCGGCAGTCGCTTTATTCGGCAGCGACATCCTGCTGCGCATGGGCGGCGGTGAAGGCTTCGAGGCGTTCGGTGATGATGGCGAGCAGCGGCGCGGGAATGTCCGGCACGGGGGGGAGGCAGGTGAAGACCGGCTGATCGGAGAGGATCTGATCGCCGCGGCGGATGGTGAAGCCTTCATAGCCCTTGGCGACGACGGCATTGCAGATGTCGGTATAGGTGTGGAGGCCGCCGGCATAGGGCATGAAGCGGCGCGGCTTGCCGGGCACATTGGCGCCCATGTACCAGCTGTTGGCGCGGGGCAGCAGGGTGAGGGCGGCGGTCTGGTCGACGAGCATCGTCCAGGTGGCTTGGGCGGCGGGGGTGGCCTCGATGCTGCCGGCCTGTGATGTGGCGAGATGGGCGATGCAGTCTGCAACCCATTCGACGTGCTGTTCGATCGAGTTGATCATGTTGGTGAGGACCGAGGGCGAGCCGGGGCCGGTGATGGTGAACATGTTGGGGAAGCCGGCGACCATGAGGCCGAGATAGTTGACCGGGCCATCGGCCCAGGCCTGCTTGATGGTGACGCCGTTTCGTCCGCGGATGTCGATGCGATCGATGGCGCCGGTCATCGCGTCGAAGCCGGTGGCGAGGACGATGGCATCGAAGGCGAATGCCTGTGCCGTGGTGGCGATGCCGGCGGGGGTGAAGCTGGCGAGCGGGGTTTCGCGGAGATCGACGAGGGTGACATTGTCGCGATTGTAGGTGGCGTAATAGCCGGTATCGACGCAGGGGCGCTTGGTGGCGAAAGGGTGATCGCGGGGGATGAGCTTGTCGGCGGTGGCGGGGTCGGTGACCTGCTCGCGGATCTTGGCGGCCACGAAATCGGCGACGATGGTGTTGGCGCGCTCGTCGATGCCCTGATCCCCGAAGGCACCGAGGATGCGGAAGCCCCCAATTTGCCAGCGGCGCTCGAGCTCGGCCTCGATCTCTTCGCGCGGCGTCTGGGTGGCGAGGATGGTGTCCCGCGCTTCGTTCTGGAAGCCGCCGACGGTGGCGCGCGAGGCGGCGCGATAGGCCTTGGGGTCGGCCTGCCAAAGGGCCAGTTCCTGCGGAGGGACCGGGCCGTTGAAGGCGGGCATGGAGTAGTTGGGGGTGCGCTGGAAGACGGTGAGATGTGCGGCCTGCTGCGCGATTTCGGGGATCGACTGGATGGCCGAGGAGCCGGTGCCGATGATGCCGACGCGCTGGCCGGTGAAATCCACGCCTTCGTGCGGCCAGCGCGAGGTGCGGTGGATCCGGCCTTCGAAGCTCTCGATGCCGGGGAAGGTGACATCGGTGGGGATGGACAGGCAGCCGGTGGCGAGGACGAGGTGGCGCGCGGACGTGGTGGCGCCATTGTCGGTGGTGACATGCCAATGGCTGGCCTCCTCGTGCCAATGGGCGGCGGTGACGCGGGTGTCGAACACGATGTCCCGGCGCAGATCGAAGCGATCGGCAATGTGGTTGGCATAGGCGAGCAGTTCGGCCTGGGGGGCATAGCGCTCGGACCATTGCCACTCGCGGACGAGATCATCGTCGAAGGCGAAGCTGTATTCGATGCTCTGGATATCGACGCGGGCACCCGGATAGCGGTTCCAGTACCAGGTTCCGCCGACTTGGGCGCCAGCCTCGATGGCGCGGACCGACTGGCCCAGCGCGCGGAGGCGGTGGATGAGATACATGCCGGAGAAGCCGGCGCCGACGATGAGGACATCGTGATCGGGTGTCTGCTGCATGGCCATGGCCTTCTCCCGCTGCGAGGGGGAGAGAATAGCAGCCGCGGGCCTGCCGTTCACTTGACTATGTGGAGAGGGGGCGGGCATGAAAAAAGCCCGGAGCGTTTCCGCCCCGGGCTTGATGTTTCGACATGGAACGCCGGATCAGACGGCGGGTTTGGTGTCCGCCAGGGCTGCCACCGGGGTGGCGGCCGGTGCCGGCGCTGCTGCCGTTACTGGCATGGTCGCGCCAGCGGGGGATGCGCCAGCGGGCGGTGTCGGCATGTTGACCATGCTGTGTGCGCCCTTGAGTGCCGGATAGTCCCGCAGCATCTTGGTACCACCGAGCGGGCGGTTGATGCCGTTGTGGCAGGTGGCGCAGTTGACCTTGAGCGGATCGCCTTCGGGGCCACGGCGATTGCCGTAGATGCCCTGGCCGTTGGCGGGCCACACATCGCCGAGATCGGTGATGTAGTTGTTGTTGATGTCGCGGATCATGCGAGGGCCGTACCAGGCGTTGACCCGCTGGGCGCGGCTATCGTCCCACTTCCCGAAATTCTGCGAATTGTGGCAGAAGGTGCAGTTGACCCCCAGAGACTGGCTCTGGTGCATCATCAGCGCATAGGTCATCTCGGTGGCCGGGATCGATGCTTCATGATCGCTCGGATAAGCGGTTTTGGGGATGACACGGACATTGCCATCGCCGGCGAAATAGGATGCGAAGCTTGCATAGGGCAGCGATGACCAGGCCGTCTGCATGAGCGGCGTGTTCTGCCCGCGCTTGTTGCCATAGAGTGTGTTCGGATCATCGGCGGCTGACGACCAGACGTTTGCCGGCACCGGGTTGCCGCGGTGGCAGGTCCAGCAGGTGACGCCCGCGCCCTCGGAACTCTCGCCGTAGTTGTTCTTGAAGTGCGGCGTCCAGTTGGCGTTGATGGCGCGGGTCATTTGCAGCATCTTGCGCGCGACGACCTTGGTGTAGACTTCGTCCGACGCCATGTTCTCGGGGTTGTGGCAATAGTTGCAGCCACCGTTTTCAAGCGAGCCATCGGCCGGCGACACCCATTCGGTGATCGAGGCCATCATGTAGTTGAACTCGTCGACCGAGATGTCCCCGAGCACCTGGACGTTCTCGTACACGTCCCCCGCCCGTTCGCCCTCGCGCATTTCGGCAGTCAGCTCATAGGGCGGCGGCGGCGTTTCCGCGGCGATCTTCATGGTCGCCTTGTGCTGGATCTGGGCGATGGCGACCCCGTTGGGGCCTTGCTGATCGACAACCTTGGTGCCGATCTCGCAGCCGCCCAGCAACAGGGCTGGGACGGCGGCGAGCAGGGTAAAATGCTTACTCATCATTGCGGTGCTCCCGGGAGCGTGGACGGATCGACCGTGCCGGTGGCGGGATACTGTTCGGCGAAGTGATGCTCGACAGCCCAGAGATACCAGTTGTCGACAACAGTGCCGGTCAGCAGGATGCCGATTCCGCCGGTGAGCGTCGTCAGCACCGCGAACCACCAGGCCCAGCGGTGAACCGATTCCATAGTGGCATTGAAGCCCATGGTCCAACGCCAGAACAGCGCAGCGCGTTCTGACGCAGTGCCGCGATCGGTGATCTGCTCGATCTCGCGCTCACCGCCATAACGACCCACCGCGAGAATGGTGGCGCCGTGCCTCGCGAAGAGCAGGGTGGAACCATAGAGGAAGGCGATCGAGAGGGCGTGGAACGGGTTGTAGAACAGGTTGCCGTAGCGGATCGAGAAGGCTGCGGTCCAATCGAGGTGCGGGAAGATGCCGAAGGGCACGGCTTCCGACCAGCTGCCCATGGCGAGCGGACGGATGAAGCCGAGCACCAGATAGAGCCAGATGGCCGAAGCGAACGCCCAGGCGACATGCGTGCCCATGCCGAGCTCACGCGCGCGGCGATAGGTGCGGCCCCACCAGAGCAGGATGGAGGCGGTGAGGAAGAAGCCGGCGATGACCCACCAGCCACCCTGTTCGAGCGGCGGCAGGATCTGGAAGCCGTAGCGAGCGGCCGGCGGCTCCAGCGACAGCCAGAAGAACTGGCGGACGAACTGGATGGGATCGTAACTGACCGATGCCGCCATGTTCATGCCCATGATGACGATGCTGATGGCACCGCAGATGAGCGAGGCCACGCCCAGCTTGCCGAGATAGAGGGGGCCGAGCTGGGCACCGCCGATCTTGCCCATGAGATAGGTGAAGCCGAAGGGCCCGACGCGCGGATCGTTGTTGGAGCTGAGCGGGACGCCCGGCTCCAGTTCGCCGCGAAGCTGAACCTGGGTGAAGATATTTTGGTAAGCCATGGTTCAAGCCTCCCCTTATGCCGACCAGATCGGCAGATTGAGCCACCAGGTCCACCATTCCGGCCAGCCACGCGACCAGAAGGGGCCGCTGAGGATGATGCAGATGGCGCTCCAGAAACCGGCGTTGAGGGCCAGCAGCAGGCCGACGCGGTGGATGCCGAGCGTGCCGACCGAATAGCCGATCAGATCGCGGAAGAAGGTATCCTCATATTCCGGCGACTTGACGTCCTCGCCCTTGGCCGGATTGACCGCCGAGAGCACGAGCGCGCCGTGCAGGCCGAGCGCCAGGGTGGTGGTGAAGAAGAAGCTCACCGCCAGCATGTGCGCCGGATTGTAGTGGAAATGCAGATATTGATAGCCGGTGTTGGACACCCAATCGAGGTGGGGGAAGATCCCGTAGGGGAAGCCCCAGCCCCAGGCGCCCATCAGCACCGGACGGATGACGACCAGCGAGACATAGGCGAAGATTGCCACGCCGAAGGCGACGGGGACGTGATAGCCCATGCCGAGCTTGCGGCAGATTTCGGCTTCGCGGAGCGCCCAGCTGCTGAACGCGCCGATGGCGCAGATGGTGACGATCTGCCAGAGCCCGCCTTCGCGCAAGGGAGCCAACGCCAGCCCGTAGCTGATGTCGGGCGGGGCGATATTGATCAGCCAGGGGTTCCAGGTCGGGCCGATGGCGGCACCGTACAGGATCAGCGCCGTGCCCAGCGCTGAGAAGAAGATCGTCGTCACGCCGAAGAAGCCCACATAGAATGGGCCGATCCAGAAATCGAAGAGGTCACCGCCGATCAGCGTGCCTCCGCGGACGCGATATTTCCGTTCGAAACTCAACAGCGCCATGGGGCACCTCCCTCCGGGCGACCACTCGGAATAGAGCAGCGGCGCGGGCCTTCAGTATGTCAGCGGACGGACAGGGATGGGGTTGCCAGCCCCGTCCGTCGCGCCATGTCAGCCACTTGTTCTGCGCGAAACCGCGATGTCAGGCGTTGCCGCTGACGTCGGTCACAGCAGCCGTGGTGTTCGCCGGGGCGGCACCATCGAGCCAGTTGTAACGCTCGGTGCTGAGCAGGATGAAGTGGATCAGGATCGCCAGCGTGAACAGGAACACGGCCAGGGCCGTCATGATGCGCTGCGGATTGAAGGTCTGCCAAACTCTCCACATTGTCATTCTCCTTAAATGCGGGGCGAGGCGGCAGCAGCCGACTCAGCCATTTGGGTTGCTTCGATCGAAGCGGTGATCGGCCGTGCTTCGCCGAGCCAAGGCCGCCAGGCCCAGACCAGGAAGTGGGCGATGATCGCCACGAAGGTGAAGAACGCCATCGACGCAACGAAGCCCTTGTGGAACTCCTTCGCCTCGGCGTCGGTCAGGTAGGTACCTGGACCAATCTTGCTGTCATTCATGCAGTTTTCCTCCAGTCTGTCCGCCAAACGGGGCCACAATGGCCTCGCCCGACCGGCGGCTTTGCGGCGTTGGAAACCACCGCAAAGGGGTTGATGGCCGAAATGGCCAAAACTGTGTGGGCGCGGCTCATGCGGCCTGCGCCTCGTAGAGGCTGGCGGCGGCGTGGAGCCGCTCCAGCGAAACGGTTTTTTCGCCGGCATCGCGCGTCGCGCGCTCGGCGGCATCGCGAAGCCGCTTGGCAGCCGAAATGCGGACCAGCACCGGCTCGCGGTCGACCATGGCATCGAGCTCCGAGCGGGCATCATCGTCCCATCCGACGCTTTCGAACAGCTTGGAGGGGGTGGCCTCGGCGCGGTCCATCTGCGTGGAGAGCGGCAGGATGAAGAACAGCGCATCGAAGAGCGCGTTGCAGACTTCCTGAATGAGATAGGTGGCGCCCGAATAGCCCATGAAGGGCGAGCCGGTGTGGCGGCGGATGGCGGCGCCGGGGAAGCTGGCGGGGATGAACACCGAGCGGGAGTTCAGCTCCGCCATGTACATCCGCTCGTTGTAGGAGCCGAACACCATCAGCGGTGGCTTGGTGGCGATGGCATCGCGCACGGCGGCATTGTCGGGCTTGATGCCGGCGGTGCGCGCGAAGCTGAAGGTGCAGGGCAGGCCCATGTCCTCCTCGAGGAAGGCGCGAAGGCCGCGGGCATAGGTTTCGGTGGCGACGACGGCGAAGCTGGCGGTGCCGAAGAAATCCTGGGTGACCGAGCGCCACAAATCCCACAGCGGCTTGATGGTGGTGTGCTTTTCCTTCTCGATGAAGGGCTCGGGATCGACGCCCGTCAATTCGCCGAGCTTGCGGAGGAACAGCGTGGTGGAATTGAGGCCGATGGGAGCCTGGAGATAGGGACGCTCGAGCGTCTCGCAGAGGTTGCGGCCGAACTCGCGGTACATGCAGACATTGACTTCGGCATCGGCGAGCTTGCGCACATCGGCGAGGTGGCTGCCGAGCGGGAAGACCATGTTGACGTCGCAGCCCACGCCTTCGATGAGGCGGCGGATCTCGGCGAGATCGGACGCCATGTTGAAGGTGCCGTAGATGGGGCCGATGATGTTGACCTTGGGACGCGCACCCTCCTTGCGGGGCTTGATGGGCGGCACTTTCTTCGGCCCATATTGCGTCCACAGCCAGGTCATGGCGCGATCGGCGGCCTGCCACTGGTCTTCATCGATGGTGCGCGGCAGGAAGCGCTGGACATTGGTGCCCTCAGGCGTGACGCCGCCGCCGATCATTTCGGCGATCGAGCCGGTGACGACGACCGAGGGGAGGTGGGGATCGAGGGTCTTCCAGGCGCGCTTCATGGCGCCTTCGGTGCCGGTCTTGGCCAGCTCGTCCTCGCCGAGGCCGGTGACGACGATGGGGAGCTCGTGCGGGGGCAGGCCGTCGGTATAGTGGAGGACCGAGGTAACGGGGAGGTTTTCGCAGCCGACGGGGCCATCGATGATGACCTGCATGCCCTTGATGGCGCAGAACACGTAAACCGCGCCCCAGTAACCGCCGGCCCGATCATGATCGAGGATGAGCGTCATGAGCCGATCGCCTCCTGATCCTTGGCGGCGGCGAACTGCTTGGCGGCGAACTTCTTCTTGAACTCGGGCCGGTCCTTCGGCGTGTCTTCCCAAATGCCGGCGGTATAGCCTTCGCCAACGCCCTCGAAGAAGGCGTGCATCTTGTCGAAACGCGCCTTGTTGGCGAGCGCGCCGCCGATGACCTGGGCGAGGCTGCCGGCACCGGCAGGGCCCATCAGCGGGCGGGCGGAGATGAGGTTGGTGAAATAGAGCGCCGGAGTGGCATGCTGCTTGGCGTGCTGGACGACGGGTGTGGTGCCGATGGCGAGATCGGGCTTGTATTCATCGACCGCGGCAATGTCCTGCTCGAGGCTGGCGCGATACTGGATGCGGGTGCCCTTGGCTTCGAGCCATTCGCGATCGGGGTCCGACCAGCGGGTGCGGGGGGCCGCGGTGCCTACATAGGGCACTTCCGCACCGCTTTCGATGAGCAGGCGAGCGACGAGAAGCTCCGAACCTTCATAGCCCGAGACGGTGATGCGGCCCTTGATCGGCTTGCCGGCGAGTGCGGCGGCGATGGCGGGGAGGAACTTGTTGTGGGCGGCGGCGATCTTGTCTGCCGAAATGCCACAGGCTTCGCCGATGGCGGTGAGCCAGGCTGCGGTGCCATCGCGGCCGACGGGTGCCGAGCCGACGACCTTGCGGCCTGCGGCTTCGAACTCGCGGACGGCGGCGGTGTAGAAAGGATGGATGGCAGCGACGGCGGCGCAATCGAGGGCGGCATAGAGCTCGCGCCATTCACGGGTGGGGACGACCGGACCTGCGGCGAGGCCCATCGGCTCGAGCATCATCGAGATGCCGACCGGATCGGCGGGGAACATTTCGCCCAAGAGCGTGATCGTCGGCTTGTCGGGGCGCACGGCGGGGGCGGCGACCGGGCCGGCCATCACTTCCTTGCGGGCGTAGTTGAGCATGGCGCCGGCCAGCACATCCTTGGCTTCGGCATGGGTGGGGATGCCGAAGCCCGGCACGTCGATGCCGATGATGCGGACACCGTTGATCACGTCAGGCAGCAGCTGCAGCGGCACGCCCGAGGCGGTGGGGACGCAGAGGTTGGTGATGACGATGGTATCGTAGAGGGCGGGATCGGCCATCTCGTGCACGGCTTCGCGGATATCCTCAAACAGCTTGCCGGTGACCAGCGATTCCGAATTGAAGGGCACATAGCCGACGCTGCGGCGCGCACCATAGAAGTGCGAGGTGAAGGTGAGGCCATAGACGCAGCAGGCCGAGCCCGAGAGGATGGTGGCGGTGCGACGCATGCGCAGGCCGACACGCAGCGAGCCGAACGCCGGGCACATCGATTGCGGCTGGTCGTGCGGACCTTTCGGATAATCGGCGGCGTAGCGATCGAGCACTTCGGACTTGCCGGCCTTGGCGGCGGCTTCGCGCATGGTGTCGGCGCCGGCGTGGCAGCCTTCGCCTTCCACAGGTGGCGTCGTGGCGAGATCGAGCGATTCAGACATTGTCGTAGACGACCTCGAGCGAAGGCTTCGTCTCGAACACGCCGCCGCGCATGTCGGCCTGGGTGGCGGGATTGAGGGTGAAGTTGCCGCCGGTATCCTCGGGCTTGAACAGCGAGAGCAGGCCGTCCTGATCCAGCGGCTTGGGCCGCACCGGAGGGGCGGTCTCGACGTTGGCGGCGAGATCCTCGAACAACGGGCCCCACTGGCTCTCGTTGGTGCCGATGATCTGGTAATTGGCGGATTTCTTGCGGATATCGTCGTGCGCCGGGATGGAGACGAGGACCGGGATGCCGACGGCATCGGCAAAGGCCTGGGCTTCGCCGGTGCCATCATCCTTGTTGATGAGGATGCCGGCGACGCCGACATTGCCGCCCATCTTGCGGAAATATTCGACCGCCTTGCAGACATTGTTGGCGACATAGAGCGACTGCAGGTCGTTGGAGGCGACGACGATGACCTTCTGGCACATGTCCCGCGCGATCGGCAGGCCAAAGCCGCCGCAGACGACATCGCCGAGGAAATCGAGGAGGACGTAGTCGAAGCCCCAATCGTGGAAACCGAGCTTTTCGAGCGTCTCGAAGCCGTGGATGATGCCGCGACCGCCGCAGCCGCGGCCCACTTCGGGTCCGCCAAGCTCCATGGCGAAGACGCCATCGCGCTGGAAGCAGACGTCCTCGATCTTGAGTTCCTCGCCGGCGAGCTTCTTGATCGACGAGGTTTCGATGATCGTGGGGGTGGCCTTGCCGCCGAACAGCAGCGACGTGGTGTCCGATTTGGGATCGCAGCCGATGAGCAGCACGCGCTTGCCCTGCTGCGCCATCATGTAGCTGAGGTTGGCGAGCGCGAAGGATTTGCCCGAGCCGCCCTTGCCATAGATGGCGATGATCTGCGTTTCCTTGGTCACCGGGCCGGTATGGACGGCATCGGGCTCGATATCGGCTTCAGCGCGAAGCGCTGCCGCTTCATCGAGGAGGGCCTGGACACTCATGCAACATCTCTCCAGTCAAAAACCATTTTCAGGCAGGACGGGTTGGTGAAGGCCTCGCCATAGGCGGTGGCGGCATCGTTGGCGGGGACACGGTCGGTGACGAGCCCGTCCAGCGACAGCGTGCCGGCATCGACCATGGCGATGACGTCTGCCAGATCCTGGGGCCCGAACTCGGTGGCGATCCGCATCCGCATTTCGCGGCGGAAGGCGGGCGCGAAATTGAAGTGCAGCGGCTGGGCGTAGAAGCCGACGAGCACGATCTCGCCGCCGGGCGCCATGCGCATCACCAGCGGATCGATGATGTCCGAATCGCCGGAGCAATCGTAGATGCTCTTGTAATTGCGGCGCTCGTCGGCCTCCGCGGTGGTGACGTAATAGCCTTCGGCGCCGTCCATCCGCTCGGGGGCGATCTCCCAGACGGTGGGGGACTGGCCCTCGGCAACCGCCATGCGGGCGATGAGCCGGCCAAGGACGCCGTGCCCGATGATGAGATCGGGCAGCATGCCGCCGACCATCGCGTGGCGTGCGGTGGCCGCGAGCGACAGCAGCACCGCCTGCTCGCCAAGGCCCGAGGGAATGGAGAGCACGCGATTGGTGCCGGTGATGAGGGTCTGGGCCGAACCGCCGAAAAGGCCGCGCGCGCCGACGAACTTGGAGGAGCCGGGGACGAACACCGCTTCGCCGATGCGGCTGCGCGCAGACTCGCCGGCATCGACGATATGGCCGACCGCTTCATAGCCCGGAACCAGCGGATAACCGAGGCCCGGGAAGACCGGCATGGTGCCATTGTAGAGGAGTTTTTCGGTGCCCATGGAGATACCGCTGAAATCGACCGAGACAATGACGTCATTGCCTTCGGGAGGCATCATTCCGAGGCGACGGAGAGCGACTTCTCCCGGTGCCTCGACAACGACTGCCAGTGTTTCCATGCCTGCTCCCCGGGGAGGCTGCCTGTGTGACGCCTCGCCTTCTGTGCGCCAATTTATCGCATCGAACCGGGTTGTAAAGAGAAGTTGACGCTTTTTGGTCGCAAATTATTATTCGGGTTGCGAAACAGCCGGTTATGGGCATTTCATGCTGCAGTGCAACAAGAGCGACCATGGCTGGCGGACGGCCAATGGTGGCTTTGCTGCGACGGCTCGCCGCAGCCGGGACGCCGAATTATTTGCGAGCCGCCACCATGCGGGTGACCATCGGGAGTGCGGTTGGCACCTCCCGAATGCGCTGGAACCCGGCCGTTTCAAGAAGGGCGGCATAGGCCGCGAAGCTGCGCGGACGGCCCGAGCCCATTGCCCAGAGATACAGGCCGAAATAGGCATCGCCCATCGCCTCTGCGCCCGCTGTGCCGGCCATCGGCTCGGCAATGAGCAGCGTGCCGCCGGGGGGCAGCGCGGTGTGCACTTTGGCGAGCAGGGCGGCGACGACATCGTCATCATGATCATGGAGGATCCGGACCAGCGTGACGAGATCGGCGCCGATGGGCAGCGGATCGTCGCGGAAGCTGCCGCCATGCGCCTCGACACGGGCCAGGCCGCGCGAATCGAGGACGGTGCGCGCCGCTTCGGCGACCGGCGGCAGGTCGAACAGCGCGAGCGACAGGCCGGGATGGCGTGCGGCGACTTGCGTGAGGAAGGCGCCATGGCCACCGCCGACATCGAGAAGTTTCCGGTGACGGCTGAAATCGTGCGAATCGAGAACCTGCTCGGCGACCATCGGCTGCGAGGCGGCCATCAGCGCCGAATAGGCATGGGTGCCGGGATCGGCATCGCTCGCCGGCTCGCCGCGGCCGGCGGCTTCGGCGTAGCTCCAGAAGGCGGCGAGCTTGCCGCCGCCGCGGCCGCGCTGCAGGAGCGCCACCGGATCGGCGAGATCATCGTAGAAGATCTTGTGGTGCTCGATCATCGCCAGCGCGCCCTTGTTGCAGGCAAGGGCCGCGCCGCGCTGGCCCAGCGTCCAGCGGTCCCCGGTCAGCGGCTCGACGAGATCGATGGCGGCGGCGGCGGCGAGGAGGCGGCTTGCCGCCGGCAGATCGAGGCCGGCCTGTGCTGCAAGATCGGCGGTGCTGGCGGGCGCGCTGGCCAGCCGGGCGATGATGCCGAGATCGACGGCAGCGGTGAGCGTCTTGGTATAGACGAAGCCGGTGATGACACCGAACATCGATGCCGCATGGCTCTGGGCGACGCGGCGCAGCAGTGGCAGCCGCATCGACGCGCGCTGGAACTTGGGGCTCATCAGCCAGGCGTTGCGCCAGAGCAGGAAGCGCTCGCGGAGAGGGGGCTTGGCATTCATCTTGTCATCTTCTCTGGACAGTGGGATTGGGGCGGTCAATCATCCGCACAAGCCGGATCGGCAATAATCGGGGAGCGCAGGATTTTGGGGCGGGACGCGCCTGTGGTCATTATCGGGGCCGGCATGGGCGGGCTGTGCGCTGCGGCACGGCTCGCGGCGCGCGGTGTGCCGGTGACGGTGATCGAGCGGATGGCCACGCCCGGCGGCAAGCTGCGGACTGTGGATTGCGGCGGCGTGGCGGTGGATGCCGGGCCGACGGTTTTCACGGCCAGGCCGATTTTCGAGGCGCTGTTCGAGGACTGCGGCGAGCGGCTGCACGACCATCTGCGGCTGGTGAACACCGAGCGGCTGGCGCGGCACGCATGGCGCGATGGCAGCCGGCTCGATTTATGGCGCGATCCGCAGCAGAGCCGCGCCGCAGTGGCCGAGTTTGCCGGGGCGGCCGAGGCGCGCGGCTGGGACGGTTTCCAGGCCGAGGCAAAGCGCATCTGGGATGCGCTGGAAAACCGCTTCATGGCGGCGCCGGCGACATCGCCGATCGGGCTGGCAGCGCGCTTCGGGCTGGTGGGGATGCCCGAGATGCTGGCGATCAACCCGTTCCAGACGCTGTGGAAGGCGCTGGGCAGGCATTTCCGAGATCCGCGGCTGCTGCAGCTTTATGGCCGCTACGCGACCTATTGCGGTGCCTCGCCCTATGAGGCGACGGCGACGCTGATGCTGATTGCGCATCTGGAAGCGCGCGGCGTGTGGCTGGTGGAAGGCGGGATGCACAAGCTCGCCGAGGCGGTGGCGGACCTGGCGGCGCGGCATGGCGCGCAGTTCCGCTATGGGGCGCATGTCGAGGCGATCCGGGTGGATGGCGGGCGGGCGACCGGGGTGGTGCTGGCCGGCGGTGAGGTGATCGAGGCGGGCGATGTGCTGGCGAATTGCGATGTGTCGGCGCTGGCCGATGGGCGCTTCGGGGCGGCGGCATCGCGCGCGGTGACCGGGGTGAAGCCGGCGGACCGGTCGCTCTCGGGTCTTGTGCTGATGCTGACGGGACGGCCGGAGGGGTTCGATCTCGACCGGCACAATGTGTTTTTCTCGGATGACTATGCGCGGGAGTTCCGCGAGATTTTCAGAGAGAAGCGGCTGCCTTCGGCGCCGAGCGTGTATGTTTGCGCGCAGGACAGGGGTGCTGGCGCCGCGCCGCCGGCGCTCGAACGCTTTCAGTTGATCATCAATGCCCCGGCAACAGGCGACAACACGGGTGATGGCCGCAGCCCCGGACAAGAGGAGATGGATGCATGTCGGACCGCGACCTTCGAGGGCCTCAGCCGCTGCGGATTGCACCTGACGCCGCAGAACCTGGTGCAGGTGGACCCGAAGATGTTCGAGGCGCTTTTCCCTTCGAGCGGTGGGGCCCTTTATGGTCGGGCCTCGCACGGGTGGCAGGCCAGCTTCCGCCGGCCGGGCAGCAGGACGAAACTGCCGGGCCTGTGGGTGGCGGGGGGATCGGCGCATCCGGGGGCGGGCGTTCCGATGGCGGCCTTGTCCGGCCGCTTGGCGAGCGATGCGATCCTTTCGGCCCGCGCTTCGACCAGGACGTGGAGCCCGGCGGCTACCGCTGGTGGTATCTCGACGCGGAATCGGACGACGGCCGGTTCGGGCTGACGGTCATCGCCTTCATCGGCTCGGTGTTCTCGCCTTATTACAAGGCCAGCGGGCGCGGGCGGCCGGAGGACCATGTGTCGCTCAATGTGGCGCTGTACGGGCCGAGGGGGAAGCGCTGGGCGATGACCGAGCGCGGCGACAAGGCGCTGTGGCGGGACCGCACCACGCTGCGGATCGGACCGAGCCAGGTGCATTGGGACGGCAATGCGCTGGTGATCGATGTGCATGAGGTAAATGCGCTGATTCCGCTGGCGGTGCGTGGGCGGATCCGGCTGGTGCCGCAGGTGCTGGGGCAGCGGCGCTTCCGGCTCGACCCTTCGGGCAAGCATGTGTGGGAGCCGCTGGCGCCGCGGGCGCGGGTGGAGGTGCAGATGACGCATCCCGAACTGCGCTGGAGCGGCACCGGCTATCTAGATGCCAACCATGGATCCGAAGCACTGGAGGATGGTTTTGCAGACTGGCAATGGTCGAGGGCGCATCTGGCGAATGGCGACACCGCGGTGATCTATGAGGGCAAGCTGCGCTCGGGCGAGGACTTCGGCATGGCGCTGCGGCTGGGCGCGCAAGGCGATGCCGAGGTGGCGGAGATGCCTGCGGCGGTGACGCTGCCGAAGACCCTGTGGCGCGTGGCGCGCACCACGCGGGCCGATGCCGGCCATGCGACGCGGATTCGCGCGACCTGGGAAGACACGCCTTTCTATTCGCGGACCGCACTTGCCACGCAGTTCTGGGGGGAGCCGGTGCACGCGGTGCATGAGTCGCTCTCGCTCGACCGTTTTCGATCGGGAATCGTGCAATGGATGTTGCCATGGCGCATGCCGCGCTGCGTTTGACCCGCATCCTGGCGCTGGCTGGCGTGCTGGCGCTGGCGGGCTGTGCCGGTGGTGTGGCTTCTAGCTGGGGGCATGGGGGCGCTGAGAACGAGGAACGTGCTGTTCTGGGAATCGAGAACAGCGACGTGATCGACCTGATCATCGAATGTGCGCCCGGTGGCCGGGCGGTGCGATTTGTGTTTCCCGATGTGGCGGACCGGACCCCTGGAGACGTCGAACTGGGTGCCAGTGGTGACAGCTTCAGCGGACGCGAGATGATCGAGGGGGCGCCGGACGCAGCGATGGGGGTGGTGACGGTCCCGATCGGGCATCCGCTGCTGGCGCGGATTGCCGCCGGCGCGCGGCGGCTGTCGATCGGTTATGACGGCAAGCGCAGCAGTGTGGCGCTCGGTGTTGTACCGCGGCAGACCGTGGCGGCCTGCATCGCGGGGATTTGAAAACGGGCATTTGAAAACGGGGCCGACAGGACATGCTCCTGTCGGCCCCGCAGACCGAGACTCAGTTGGCTTCGTCGGCGCGCTCGATGTCCACGTCGGGCACTTCGACCGTGCGGGTCTCGGTGCCGACATCGATGCTGCCGGTCTCGACATCCACATCGGGGGTCTCGCCGCCGGAGACGCTGACTTCGGGGGCGCGAAGCTCCCCGGTCGAGTTGAGCGAGATCATCCCGGTTGCGAAGGCGAGCACGACGGCCACGATCAGCACCAGAATGATGATGAGAATGGGGGAGATGCCCTTGCGACGCTCTTCGACATGATGGGTCTCGTGGACGCGCTCGGTGCGGACGCGGGGATCGTCGGTGCGGACTCGGGGATCGATGGGATCGGCTGGCATGGTCGGTAATCCTCTGTTGATTGTGGGCGATCAACGCGGGAGGGGCCGAAATGTTCCCCGTGAGCGGTGCTGGGGGGTCAGGGCTGCTCGTCGTCCTTGTCGGGAGCGGGGGCTTCGCCGGGACGGTCTTCATGTTTCGTTTCGGGCTTTTCGCGAAGTGACCAGAAGGTCCATGCGGTGAAGCCACCGACGATGGCGAACATCATCACCATCTCGATCAGGCCGTAATATCGCGCATCCATGCAGCGAGGATGGCATGGCTTGTGCGCAAGCGCCAGCACTGTGGCTTTGGGACGCGGAGGCGCGCGCGAGGGGGCGCGGGGGGAGCAAAAGACGGATTGGCGGGTTGACCTGCCACCCAGGACAACAGCGAGGCGCGATTGCCGATCACCACCAATCCGGAATGGCAGCAGATGGCGCTGTACGCCGGCGCTGCCGCGCTCGTGCTGCTGCTGCTGTTCAACCTGCCCTATGTGGGGCGGGCGCTGCGGGCGCTGTTTTCGTTCGCGCTGCTGGCATTTGCGCTGTTCATCGTCTTTCAGCAGGCGCCGTTCGACCCCGATCTGGCACGCGTGTCGAGGTCGCTCGGGGTCGACGGGCAGCAGGTGGTGGGGGACGAGGTGCAGATCAGACTGGCGCGCGACGGGCATTTCTGGGCGGAGGTCGAGATCAACGGCGTGGCGCGGCGAATGCTGATCGACAGCGGCGCCACGGTGACAGCGCTTTCCCAGGCGACCGCCGATGCGGCCGATGTGGAGCGCGACATGGGCGGGCTGCCGGTGATGATGCGGACTGCCAATGGCACGGTGCGCGCCGAGACGGGCACGATCGACCGGCTGGGGATCGGCGGGATCGAAGCGACGGCGCTGAAGGTGGTGATTTCGCCGGCGCTGGGCAACATCGACGTGCTGGGGATGAACTTCCTCTCGCAGCTGGCGGGCTGGCGGGTGGAGGACAATGTGCTGATCCTGCGGCCGCGTGCTGCCGATACGCCGGCTTGAGCCGCGTCAATCGGTTTCGGCCGGCACGTCGATTAGCGCATCACCGCCGAGCGCACGGTACAGGGCGACGCCGTTGGCGGCGGCGACGAAGCGCGTGTTCACCTGGTTCTGCTGGGCGTTGTAGAGGGCGCGCTGGGCATCGAGGCTGGCGAGGAAGGTTTCAATGCCGCCGCGATAGCGGGCGTCGGCGAGGGTGAAGGTGTCGCTGGCGGCGGCGGCCTGCCTGTCGACCGCGTCGCGCTGGGCGGCGATGGTGCCCTGGCGGGCCAGCGCATCGGCGACATCGCGAAAGCCGATCTGGATGGCGCGCTCATAGGCGGCGAGGGCGGCATCGCGGCGGGCGCGGCTGGCATCGACGCCGGCGCGGCCGGCGCCGGCGCGGAAGATGGGGTAGTTGAGCGAGGGGCCGGCACGCCAGGTGAAGGCATCGCCGCTGAACAGCGATGAAAGCGCATCGCTGGCGAGGCCGAGGATGCCGGTGAGGGTGATGGTCGGAAAGAGGGCCGCGCGGGCGGCGCCGATCTCGGCGTTGGTGGCGCGCAGCTCATACTCGGCCTGCACGATATCGGGGCGGCGCAGCAGGATGGTGGAATCGAGCCCGGCGGGTGGCGGCGCGATGGTGGCGCCGGCGGATTCGATCGATGCGGGGAGCAGCGCCGGGTCGATGCCGGCGCCGACGAGCAGCCGGAGCGCGTTGACGTCCTGTGCCAGGGCTGTCGTCTGGAAGGCGACATCGGCTTGCGCCTGGGCGAGGATCTGGGTGGCCTGGGCGAGATCGGTGCGCGGCGCGATGCCACCCCGCAGCCGGGCGTCGGTCAGTTCGACGCTGCGCTGGGCGTTTGCGACGGTGCGCCGGGCGACATCGAGCAGGCTGCGATCGGCGGCATGGGCGAGCCAGGCCTGGGCGATGTCGGCGACCAGGGTGAGGCGGGTGGAGCGGGCGGCGGCTTCGGTGGCGAACCAGCGATTGCGCTGCGCATCGGTGAGCGAACGGAGGCGGCCGAAGAAATCGATCTCGAAGCCGGTGATGCCGATATCGGTGGAAAAATTGTCCCCGGCGCGGGCAAAGCCGCCGCCGGTGCCGGTGCCGCTGCTGGCGGTTTGTGAACGGACATAGCCGGCGCCGGCATCGACCCGGGGGAAGATGCTGGCCCGCTGGATGCGATATTGGGCGCGGGCGGCGGCGATGTTGGCAGCGGCGATGGCGAGATTGCGGTTGTTGGCCAGCGCCTGGGTGATGAGCTGCTGGAGGCGCGGATCGCGGAACACGTCCTGATAGGTGATGCTGGGCAGCGTGGCTTCGCTCTGGCGGAGATAGGCGTCTCCGACCGGCCAGGAGACGGGCACCGGGGGCGGGGTGCGGACATAGGGCGGCGCCATCGAGCAGCCGCTGGCCAGCAGCGCGGCGAGAAGGGGCAGCAGCGGCTTCATTCGGCGGCTGCCGGTGCCGCTGACGGTGAGGGCGGCGGCGATTCGCGGCGGAAGGCGTCGCGCGCAGCGCGGCGGACGAGGACGAAGAACATCGGAATGTAGAAGATCGCGAGAACGGTGGCGGTGATCATGCCGCCGATCACCGCAGTGCCGATGGCGATGCGGCTGTTGGCACCCGCCCCGGTGGAGACGGCCAGCGGCAGCACGCCGAAGATGAAGGCGAGGCTGGTCATCAGGATCGGGCGCAGCCGCAACCGGGCGGCTTCGAGCGCTGCATCGATCACGCGCTTGCCCTCGCGCTCGGCGCGCTCGGCGAACTCGATGACGAGGATGGCGTTCTTGGCGGCAAGACCCATGGTGGTGAGCAGGCCGATCTGCAGATAGACGCCGTTTTCCAGCCCGCGCAGCGTGACCGCGAAGACCGAACCCACCAGCCCGAGCGGGATGATGAGCACGACCGCAAGCGGCACCGTCCAGCTTTCGTACAGGGCGGCGAGGCAGAGGAAGACGACGAGCAGCGAGATGCCGTAAAGCAGCGGCGCCTGCCCCGAGGACAGCCGCTCCTGGAACGACAGGCCCGACCAGGCGACGCTGGTGCCCGGGATCTCCAGCGCCAGCGCCTCGATCCGGTCCATCGCGGCACCGGAGCTTACGCCCGGCGCGGCCTGGCCCTGGATTTCAAACGTCGGCAGGCCCTGGAACCGCGAGAGCGTGGTGGGCGCCATCGACCAGCTGGTGCTGGCGAAGGCATCGAACGGCGCCATCTGACCGTTGGAGCCGCGCACGAACCATTGGCCGATGTCCTTGGGGTCAGCGCGATAGGGGGCATCGCCCTGCACGAAGACGCGCTTCACCCGGCCACGATCGATGAAGTCGTTGACATAGCGCCCCCCCCAGGCGGCGGAAAGGGTAGTGTTGACGTCGTTCTGGTTGAGGCCGAGTGCTGCGAGCTTCTGCTGATCGATGTCCACCTTCAGGGTCGCGACATCGGGCAACTCGGAGAGGCGCACGCCTTCCAGATCGGGATCGGCCTCCGCGGCGGCGATCAGCCGATCACGGGCGGCGGCAAAATCGTCCGGGCTCATGCCGCCGGAATTCTGGAGTTGCAGCGTGAACCCGGATGACTGGCCGAGGCCGCGCACCGCAGGCGGCACCAGCGCGAACACCTGCGCATCGCGGAAATTGGCGAAGGCGGCCGAGGCGCGCGCGACAATGGCATCGGCGCTGTCCTCTTCATCGGTCCGCTCGTCCCACGGTGCGAAGTTGAGAAAGCCGCGGCCGGTGTTCTGACCGCTTTCGCCGCCGCCGCCGCCGCCGGCAACGCTGAACAGCACGCTGGTGTTGGCCTTCTCCTGGGTCAGAAGATACTTCTCGATGGCAAGCTGCACCTCGATCGTGCGGGCCAGGGTGGCGCCGGAGGGGAGGCGGAACTGGATGCTGGCGGCACCCTGGTCTTCGGTGGGCAGGAACCCTGTCGGGAGGCGGATGAACAGCAGCACGAGGATGGCGACGATGCCGGCATAAATGGCAAGGAACAGCCATTTGCGCGAGACCATGGTGGAGACCGCGCCGACATAGTGTTCGGTGGCGCGTTCGAGGCGCTCGTTGAAGCGATCACCGAGCCGCGCCAACGCCGAGGTGGCGCGATCGACATGGCGCCGCACGCCGGACCTGGGCCCGCTGTCCTCGCTGCCATGTGCCTTGAGCAGGGTGGCAGCCAGTGCCGGGCTGAGGGTGAGGGCGACCCCCGTGGAGAGCACCATTGCGGCGATCATCGTTACCGAGAACTGTCGGTAGATGACGCCGGTCGAGCCGCCGAAAAAAGCCATCGGCAGGAATACCGCAGCAAGAATGATCATGATGGCGACAAGTGCCGCGGAAATCTGCTCCATCGACTGGATGGCGGCATCGCGCGGCGAGAGATCGGGATTTTCCTTCATCAGCCGGTCGATGTTCTCGACGACGACGATGGCGTCATCGACGAGGAGTCCGATGGCGAGGACGAGGCCGAACAGGGTGAGCGTGTTGATGGAAAAGCCGGCGAGGTAGAAGATCGCGAAGGTGCCGAGCAGCGTGACCGGGACGGCGATGGTGGGAATGAGCGTCGCGCGCCAGTTCTGCAGGAACACGAACATGACGATGACGACGAGGATGATCGCCTCGAACAGCGTGCCGACGACTTCCTCGACCGACAGCTTGATGAAGTTCGTGGTGTCGTTGGCGTAGGCGAATTTCAGGCCGGCCGGGAAGGATGGGGCGGCTTCCTCGACCACGGCCTTGACCAGTTCGGCGGTCTTGAGCGCATCGGCACCGGGGGCGAGCGAGATCGACAGACCGGCGCCGGAATGGCCGTTGACGCGGCCGCTGGAGCTGTAGTTTTCGGCGCCGAGCTCGACGCGGGCGACATCCTCCAGCCGCACGGTGGCACCGCTGGGCAAGGTCTTGAGGACGATGGCGCGAAACTGCTCGGGCGTTTCCAGCCGCGCCTGGGCGGTGACGGTGGCGTTGAGCATCTGCGTGTCGGGCTGCGGCTGGCCGCCGATCTCGCCAGCGGCAACCTCGGTGTTCTGGTTCTGAATGGCGGTGATGACATCGCCGGGCATCAGCGCATAGCTGGCCAGCCTGTCGGCGTTGAGCCAGATCCGCATTGCATAGGGCGAGCCGAACACGTTGACATCACCCACGCCTTCGACACGGGCGAGCGTGTCCTGCAGGTTGGTGGTCAGATAGTCGGAAACATCGTTGCGATCGAAGCGGTCGGTCACGTCGTAGATGCCGACGATCATCAGGAAATCCGGGTTGGACTTGGTGACGCGGATTCCCTGCTGCTGGACCTGCTGCGGCAGCCGCGGCAGCGCCCGCTGGACCTGGTTCTGAACCTGCACCTGGGCGATATCGGGATCGGTGCCCTTCGCGAAGGTGCACGAGATCGTCACCTGGCCGCGCGAGGACGAGGAGGAGCTGAAATAGAGCAGGCCGTCGATGCCGGTGAGCTGCTGCTCGATGACCTGGGTGACGCTGTTCTGGATCGTCTCCGCCGAGGCGCCGGGATAGGTGGCGCGGATGTTGACCTGCGGCGGGGCGACATCCGGATATTGGGCGATGGGCAGCACCAGAATGGCACCGACGCCCGACAGCATGACGATGATGGCCAGCACCCAGGCGAAGATCGGCCGGTCGATGAAGAAGCGCGACATCAGCCGGCCCCGCCCCTCGGCGCTGTGGCAGGAGCGGCAGCAGGGGGCGTGGCGGGGGGGTTGGCGATCGTCTGCGGCGTGCTCGCGGGCACGGGGCGGACGGTGGTGCCCGGCTGGATCTTGCCGATGCCCTGGAGGACGATCCGTTCGTCCGGCGCGAGCCCCCTGGTGACCACCCAGTTCGCGCCCTGGGTGCGGTCCGCCACCACGATGCGCCGCGCGACCTTGTTGTCGGCCCCGACAACGTAGACGGTGGCTTCGCCCTTTGGATCACGCGAGACGGCGGCCTGGGGGACGAGGATGGCTTCCGTATCGATGCCTTGCGCGAAGCGGGCGCGGACGAACATGCCGGGAAGCAGTTCGCCTTGCGGGTTGGGGAAGCGGGCGCGCAGCGTGACGGTGCCGGTGCTCTGGTTGACCATGACTTCGGAGAATTGCACCGAGCCGGTGAGGCCATAGTCGCTGCCATCCTCGAGGAGCAGCCGCACCTGCGCCGAGGCGGGCGCCAAGCCGCCGGCGGAGAGTGCACGCCTGAGCGACAGCAGATCGGCGCTCGATTGCTGCATGTCCACGAAGATCGGATCGAGCCGCTGGATGATGGCAAGCGGGTCGGCCTGGTTGAACGTGGCCAGCGCACCGACGGTGGCGAAGGAGCGGCCGATGCGGCCGGAGATGGGTGCCGGAACCCTGGTGAAGCCGAGATTGATGTTGGCGGTTTCGAGCTGGGCGCGGGTCTGGGCGACGGTGGCTTCGGCCTGGCGCGCGGTCGCCTGCGCGTCGGTCAGATCCTGGGCGCTGACAGCTTCGAGGCTGGCGAGAGGTGCGAGGCGCTCGGCGCGGATGCGCGCCGCCTCGGCAGTGGCTTCGGCGCTGGCAAGGTTGGCCTGCGCCTGGTTGACGGTGGCGGCATAGAGGCGGGGATCGATACGATAGAGAGTCTGGCCGCGGCGCACGATGCTGCCTTCGGTGAACAGCCGCTCCTGGATGATGCCGGCGACCTGGGGGCGGACCTCGGACATTTCGAAGGCGGTGACCCGGCCGGGGAGCTCGACGAACTGGGGGACACGGCTGAATTGCACGGTGACGAAGCCGATTTCGGGCACCGTGTCGCGGGACTGGGGTTCGTTGTCGGGATCGTTGCACGCGGATGCCAGGAGGGCAGCCACCACAAGCATGGTGGCTGTGAAGCGATGGCGCCCACAGTCTCGTGTCAAAACAGATCCCACTCTTCATTGGCGCGCTGCGCGCCGTTACCCAAAAGTCTTTTAGGGCCAATTGGTTCCCGAGAGCCAGTGCTATTCTCCGCAACATGGGGCGAAGGAGCCTCACGCCATCCATTGACCATCCGCGTGGATGGTATATAGATGCAGAATGAGCAGCCGGCCTGACAGCGAAAAGATCACCATCAACATCGGCTTTGTCGATCTGGGGCATGTCGACATGCTGGTGCGCGAGGGTTTCTATGGCAATCGCAGCGACTTCATTCGCACCGCAATCCGCAACCAGCTGGTGAAGCACGACCCGGTGCTGACGCAGGCGGTGAGCCGACAGCATTTTCATACCGGGCTGCTGCGGCTGGACCGGGCGATGCTCGAAGCCTCGGCGGCGGAGGGGCGGACGCTGGACCTCAAGGTGCTGGGGCTGCTGTCGGTGGCGCCCGATGTGCCGGTTTCGCTCATCAATGCCACCATCGCCCGTGTCGAAGTGCTGGGCGCCATTGATGCAATCCCGCCGGTGCGTGCCGCGCTGCGGGCCCTTATCTCAGGATAAATGATGAAGATTCACTCGGACATGGCCGAGGCGCTGGCGCTGGTCCGCGCCGGGCAGCCGATGGCGGCGACGCGGCTGTTGCAGGGGCTGGCCCCGGCGCCAATCCCGACCCCGGCTGCGACCGGTGCGGAGGCGATCGACCTGGTGAGCGAGCGGGTGGCCGAGCGGGTGGAGCCGGCGGCCGGCTTGCAGCTGTTTCGCTCGCCGCTTGGCGATATTGGCTATCGGCTGCACAAGCCGGCCGCTCTTGCCGAAGGCGCGCCGCTGCTGGTGATGCTGCATGGTTGCACGCAGACCTCGGCGGACTTCGCGCTCGGCACGCGGATGAACGCGCGGGCGGCGGAGGCGGGGATGGCGGTGCTGTGGCCGGAGCAATCGACCCGGTCCAACGCCCGACGCTGCTGGCGCTGGTTCGATGCCGCTCACCAGCGAACCGAGAGTGGTGAGGCCGCGCTGCTGCTGGCGCTCGTCCGCGAGGTGGCTTCGGACAACGCCCTTGGCATGGACGGCGTGTTCGTGGCGGGGCTTTCTGCCGGCGGGGCGATGGCGGCGGTGCTGGCGGATTGCGCGCCCGACTATGTGAAGGGCGTGGCGGTGCATTCGGGGCTTGCGGCGGGTGCCGCCTCCACCATGCCCGGCGGCATGGCAGCGATGCAGCGTGCCACCGCGGCCAGCCGGCGCGAAGGCGGCTTCGTGCCGATGATGGTGCTGCACGGCGATGCCGATACGGTTGTGTCGCCCGGCAATGCCGATGCGCTTTTCGGCGGTGCGGTGGCGCGAGCGGGTGCGGCATTGACGGTCGCGCCGGCGACGTCCGGCTGGGGGCGGCTGACGGTGGCGCGGGATGCGGGTGGCCATGTGCGCGCGTCCCGGCTGATGATCGCCGGCATGGGGCACAGCTGGGCGGGGGGCAACCCGGCCGGATCGCACACAAGTGCGGCGGGCCCCGATGCGTCGGCGATGATCGTGCAGTTTTTTGCCGAACAGATGCGGAACCCGCCGCGGATCTGACGCTGCCGGCTGATGAGACAGCACGGCTGAGCTTGGCAGACAGCGCGTCGGCACCGCGCGTCCTTGATGCGTATCAAGGCGACTTCTTGTTCTGGATCAATGCGCTGGCGTGATCCAGCGCCTAGGCCGCGCTGACAACAACATGCAGGGACGTGCGACGCAGAAAATTACGGGCTTGATCGGTCTTGTCCTCCTGGCTGGGGGTGTGCCGGTGCAGGCGGCGCAGGGCGATGTGCTGGTGCGGGTGCGCACGATCATGGTGGCGCCGACCGAGAAATCGAGGCCGATCCTGCCGGCGTTTCCCGGCGAGACGGTTGGGGTGGGCAACTCCTTCATGCCCGAACTCGACTTAACCTATATGGCGACCGATCATATCGGGCTCGAACTCATTCTCGCGACGACCAAGCACAGCCTGACGGGGCGGACCGGCACGACGGGGAGCATCGGCAAGCTGGGCTCGACCTGGGTGCTGCCGCCGACGCTGACGGTGCAGTATCACTTCCTGCCGGAGGCCAAGGTGCGGCCCTATGTGGGCGCTGGCGTGAATTATTCGGTGTTCTGGAACGAGAAGGCTTCGGACGGACTGCAGGCCGCTGTCGGCAAGACCGATGTGCGACTTTCGAACAGCTTCGGCTGGGCGTTGCAGGCGGGCACCGACATCGACCTGACGAAGAAGATCTTCCTCAACCTCGATGTGAAGTACATCGACATGCGCACGACCGCCCGGCTTTCCACGGCGGCCATCGGCGTGCAGCAGGTGAAGGTGGACATCAACCCGATCGTCGCCGGCATCGGGCTGGGGTTCCGGTTCTAATCTTCAACTGGGGGTGGCGACGAGTTGGCCGCTGGCGCCGGCTTGTCGTCATCGATGAGGATGCGCAGGGCGGCGCCGTCGAGATCCTCGAACTGGCGGGTGCGGATCGCCCAGAAGAAGGCAGCGAGGCCGGCGAGGCCCAGGCCGAGAGCGACCGGGATGAGCAGGACGAGGCCGCTCACCGAATCGGGCTCCCGGCAGCAGACCGCAACCGCAGCGCGTTGGCGACGACGATGAGCGAGGAGCCCGACATGGCGAGGGCGGCGACCAGCGGGGTGACCTGGCCGGCGATGGCGAGCGGCACGGCGAGTACGTTGTAGCCGATGGCGAGGACGAAGTTCTGCCGGACCACGGCCATGGTGCGACGGGCGACGGTGATCGCCTGCGCCACTGGCATCAGGCGATCGCCGAGGAAGATGAGATCGGCGGCGGTCTTGCCGACGTCGCTTGCCGAGGAGGGGGCCATGGAGACATGCGCTGCCTTGAGCGCGGGGCCATCGTTGAGGCCATCCCCCACCATCAGCACATGATGGCCCTGTGCCTGCAGGCTGTTGATGCGCTCCAGCTTGTCCCCGGGCTGGAGTCCGGCGTGCGCTGCGATGCCGAGCGCGCTGGCGATGCTGGTGACGGCTTGCGGGCGATCCCCGGAGAGGATGGTGGCGGGCAAGGCGAGGGCGGCGAGGCGGGCGATGACGGCCGGGGCATCGGGGCGGAGGCCATCGTGGAAGGCGAGCAGGCGGACGGGCGCATCGCCGAGGCGGAATGCGGTGAGCAACGTGTCTCCCGACGCGGTGCCGCCGACCCAATCGGGGCGGCCTAGGCGCGCGGGCTGGCCATCGATGATGCCGGTGATGCCGAGGCCGGGCTGCTCGCCGAGATCGGAGACGGGGGCAGCGACGGGGGCGGCGACCGTGCCTTCGGCGGTGAGGGCTGCGGCCAGCGCACGCGCCAGCGGGTGGCGGCTGGCTTGCGCCAGTGCGAGGGCGGCGGCGCGTTCCGGCTCGGTGAGCGGTAATGGGCCGACGGGTATGGGGCGGCCGAGAGTGAGGGTGCCGGTCTTGTCGAACAGCACGGTATCGACGGTGGCGAGCCGCTCGAGCGCCGAGCCATCCTTGATAAGGACGCCGACGCGCATCAGTGCGCCGCTGGCGACGACTTGCGAGATGGGCACTGCCAGCCCCAGCGCGCAGGGGCAGGTGATGATGAGCACGGCGACGGCGACGAGCAGCGACTGGTGCCAGCCGGCGCCGGCGAGCATCCAGCCGAGGAAGCTGAGCGCAGCGAGGCTGTGGACGGCAGGGGCATAGAGCCGGGCGGCACGATCGGCGACGCGGACATAGAGCGACTTGGCCTGGGTGGCGCTGGTCATCATGCGGGCGATGTCGGCGATGACGGTATCGGCTTCGGCGGCGGTGATGCGCACGGTGAGGGGTGCGTCTAGGTTTATGGTGCCGGCGAGGACGGTATCTGTCGGGGCGACGGCCACCGGCGCATTCTCGCCGGTGATAAGCGCGCGGTCGACGCTGCTGGTGCCCGATTCGATGATGCCATCGGCGGCGAAGCGCTCGCCGCTGGCGACGAGCAGGCGCATGCCGGGGGCGAGTTCGGCGGCGGCGCGCCAGCTGGTGCTGCCATCCTTGGCGAGGACATGGCCACCCGGCGCGCTCTGGCGGAGCAGGGCCGCCACGCTGTCGGTGGCGCGGGCGCGCATGGCGCTATCGAGAAAGCGGCCGGCGAGCAGGAAGAACAGCAACATGGTGGCGCCATCGAAATAGGCGTGCGGGCCGTGGATGATCGTCTCGTAGAGGCTGACACCGCAGGTGAGGACGACGCCGATGGAGATGGGGACACATCCATGTTGGTGCGGCCCACCCGCAGCGCGCGCCACGCGCTGTTGAAGAAGGGCCGGCCGGCATAGGCGATGGCGGGGAGTGCGATGGCGGCGGATAGCCAGTGGAACAGGCTGCGCAGCGAGCCCTCCGCGCCCGACCAGACCGAGACCGAGAGCAGCATTATGTTGATGGCGGCGAAGCCGGCGACGCCGAGCGCCTTGAGCAGGGCGCGGCTCTCCGGATCGACGGGGTTGCCTGTCTCGCCGCGGAAGGGCTCGGCGGTGAAGCCCAGCTGCGTGATGGCGGTTTGCAGGCTTTCGACATCGAGGCCGGCATCATGGGCGATGCTGACCCGGCGGGTGGTGAAGTTGACCCGGGCGGCATGGACGCCGGCGATGCCGGCAAGACCGTTTTCCAGCTTGGCGATGCAGCCGGCGCAGAGCAGGCCCTCGACGGCGAAGAGGCTGGTGCTGGCTTCGGTGCCGACCAGTGCCGGGGTGCGGGCGTTCATGCCGGCACATCCTGCTGGAAGCCGGCTTGCGTGCCCTCGGCATCGACGATGATGCGGACGAGATAGCGGCCGGAGGGCAGCGGCGTCGTGGCGCGATATCGCCCTTCCCCGGTCTGGATGAAGGCCAGCGCCTGCTCGGGCTGGCGACCGAGGGGATGAGTGGCGGTGCCGGTGACGAGAGTGGCGGGCAGCGAGGCCGTGACCTCGACATGGCGGGCGGGATCGAGCGTCATCGCGACGGTCCAGCCCAGCGCCTCTTGCGCGCGGGCGGCGGCGAGCCAATCATTGTATTTCTGGCTGGCGACATAGCTGTTGTCGACCACGGTGCCGCCGAAGGTGCTGCTGGCGAACCAGGCCATGGTGAAGTTGACGGCGATGATGACGCCGAAGAAGCCGAGCATGGCGGCCAACATGTGGCGGCCGGTGAAGCCGCGCGCGCTCATCGGGAAGCCTCCGGCCGCTCGAAGGTGACACTCGATTCGGCCGGGCGGGCCGTGTTGGTCCCGGGCACGCCATCGGTGGGGACGGCGACGATCTGGTAGCGGCTTTGCGCCGGCCCGGCGGCGGGGGCTGCGACGAACATGCGGACCTTGGTGGCGGCATCGGGCTGCAGGGCGAGGCGGACACTGGCGCTGGCGGCATCGCGGCTGCCGGATTCGGTCCAGAGCACTGCACCGGGCAGGCCGGAAAGGGTGACATCGACGGTGCGCGGCCGGGCTTCCATGTTGCGGAGCTTGACGGTGTAACTGTTGCGGACCTGGCCATCGGACAGCTGCACGAAGCGGGGGTTGCGATCGGGATCGATGCTGATGTCGAGCCGCGCGCGCTCGCCGAGGCTGAACAGCATGGCGATGCCGATGCCGGCCCAGAGTGCGAAATAGATGAGGGTGCGCGGGCGCAGCAGGGTCTTGATGACCGGCGTGGCGGTTCCGCCGGCCTTTTCGACGACGGCATCATCGAGCGTGGCATAGTCGATGAGGCCGCGCGGGCGGCCGATCTGCAGCATGACCTTGTCGCAGGCATCGATGCACAACGCGCAGGTGATGCAGCCGAGCTGCGGGCCCTGGCGGATATCGATCCCGGTGGGGCAGACGGCGACGCACTGGTTGCAATCGATGCAGTCCCCGGTTCGAGATGTCGGGCTGGCCGCGAGCTGCGACGCGATCGTTTCGACCGGGTAATCGGCTTCGATGGTGCGCTTGAGGCCCTGGGTGCGCGGCTCGCCGCGCCAATCCTTGTAGGTGACGATGAGCGACTTTTCGTCGAGCATTGCCGTCTGGATGCGCGGCCATGGGCACATGTAGATGCAGACCTGCTCGCGCATGAAGCCGCCGAGGACGAAGGTGGTGGCGGTGAGCACGCCGACGGTGGCGTAGGCGACGAACGCCGCTTCGCCCTGGACAAAGGCCGCAAGCAGGGTGGGGGCATCGGCGAAGTAGAAGATCCAGGCGCCGCCGGTGGCGACGGCGATGGCGAGCCAGATGGCGTATTTGCTGGTGCGTTTGGCCAGCTTGGCGGGCGACATGGGGGCGCGGGCCAGCTTGATCTGGGCGTTGCGGTCACCATCGATGAAGCGTTCGACATGGACGAACAGATCGGTCCACACGGTTTGCGGGCAGGCATAGCCGCACCAGGCGCGGCCGACCGCCGAGGTGACGAGGAAAAGGCCGATGCCCGCCATGATGAGCATGCCGGCGACATAGTAGAATTCCTGCGGCCAGATCTCGACCGAGAGCATGTAGAAGCGGCGGTTGGCGAGATCGACGAGCACCGCCTGATCGGGCGCATAGGGGCCGCGGTCCCAGCGCAGCCAGGGCGTGACGTAATAGATCGTCAGCGTGACCGCCATGATGATCCATTTCAGGCGCCGGTAGAAGCCGGTGATGGCCTTGGGATAGACGCCCTTGCGTTTGGCGTAGAGCGGGCTGTCCAGGCGGACCAGATCAAAGGCCGACATCGGGTGCTTGCCCTTCCGCCACCACCGCCGGTGTGGCTTCGCCGCCGCCGAGCGAGTGCACATAGGCGGCGAGCATCCGGATCGTTACCGGATCGAGCCGGGCGTTCCAGCGCGGCATCACGCCGTTCCGGGCGTTGGCAATGGTATGGCGCAGCGTCGCGCGCTCCCCGCCGTAAAGCCAGATGCTGTCAGCAAGGTTGGGGGCACCCAGGTCGCGGTTGCCGCGGCCGCTGTCACCGTGGCAGGCGGCGCAATTCTCGGCAAACAGCGCCGCCCCGGCCGCGCTCGGTTTCTCCAGCCCGGAAAGGCCGCGGACATGGGTGACGACCTGCTCGATCTGCGCGCGTGTCAGCACGTCCCTGAAGGCAGGCATCTATGACAGGCGGGTGTCGGCATAATCGGGGTTGCGGATGCCGTTGATGAGCGTGTGCTCGATCGCCGCGAGATCGCCGCCCCACAGCCAGTCGTCATCGTTGAGGTTGGGGTAGCCGCGCGATCCGGCAGCGCCGGCGCCATGGCATTGCACGCAATGCACCTTGAAGGCCGCGCGGCCGCCCTCCACCGCCTGGCGCAGCAGGGCCGGGTTGGCGGGAAGGGCCTCGACCGGCGTGATCGCGATCCGCTGGAAGATGGGTGCACGGCGGCTGGTATCGGCGGCAAGCTCGGCCTGAAGCTCGCCCCGGCTCGACCAGCCGAGCGTGCCCGGCGTGGCGGAATTGGCGAGGGGGATGGCGGGGTAGAAGATGACATAGCCGACGGCGAAGACGATGCAGAGGATGAAGGTGATCAGCCACCAGCGCGGCAGCGGCGTGTCCAGCTCCTCGATCCCGTCCCATTCATGGCCGACGGTGGGGGTGCCGGTGGCTTCGTCGATGTGCTTATGCGCCATGATCATCGTCCTCGAAGATGCTGTTGGCGGCGCGGTCCATGGCGGCGCTGGCGCCCTTGCGGAAGGTCCAGCCGACAAGGGCGAGGAAGATGCAGCCGAGCATCACCAGCCCCCAGCTGTCCGCGAAGTGACGGAGCGCGTCATAGGTTTCGACCGCAGTCATCCCCGCGTTCATCGCGCTTGCTCCTGCGCTGCGGCGGCCTCGAAATCGATGAGTGTGCCGAGCATCTGCAGATAGGCGACCAGCGCGTCCATCTCGGTGACGCGATCGGGCTGGCCGTCGAAATCACGGACCTGCGCCTTGGGATAGCGCGCGACAAGGGCTGCGGTGTCGGCATCGGGGGTGGCCTGGGCGAACAGATCGTCGTTGGCGGCGGCGATGGCGGCGCTGTCGTAAGGCACGCCGACGCGTGACAGCGCCTTGAGGTGATCGCGCATGTCCCCGGCATCGAGCTTGCGCTCGGCGAGGAAGCTGTAGCCGGGCATGATCGATTCCGGCGTGACGCTGCGCGGGTTCTTGAGATGCTGGACGTGCCATTCGTCGGAATAGCGGTTGCCGACGCGGGCCAGATCGGGGCCGGTGCGCTTCGAACCCCATTGGAAAGGATGGTCGTACATGCTCTCGGCAGCGAGGCTGTAATGGCCGTAGCGCTCCGCCTCGTCGCGGAAGGGGCGGATCATCTGGCTGTGGCAGTTGTAGCAGCCCTCGCGGATGTAGATGTTGCGGCCCGCCTGCTCGAGCGGGGTGTAGGGGCGCATGCCCTCGACCTTCTCGACCGTGGTGTCGATCCAGAACAGGGGCGCGATCTCCACGATGCCGCCGATTGCCACGGCGACGAAGGACAGGACCGCGAGCAGCGTGACGTTGCGCTCGATGGTGCGGTGGGTGAAGCCCTTTTCGGGGCGTTCCGGCCCGTTTGAAGGGCGAGGCGTGCGTGCGTCCATGATCCGGTCCTATTCGGCGGGTTGCGCCAGCAGCGGACGGTCGGCTGCAGCGTCATAGGGGGTTTCGGTCATCGGCTTTTCGATGCGGATGCGGCCCTTGATGGTCATGGCGATGTTGAACGCGAAGATGAGGCCACCCGAAAGGTAGAAGAGCCCGCCGGTCATGCGCATCACGTACATCGGGTGCAGCGCTTCCACCGTCTCGATGAAGCTGTTCACCAGATAGCCGTCGCCGCCGTATTCGCGCCACATCAGCCCCTGGGTGATGCCGGCCACCCACATCGAGGCGGTGTAGAGAACGATGCCGATGGTCGCCAACCAGAAGTGCCAATTGATGAGGCGCAGGCTGTAAAGGCGTTCGCGGTTCCACAGGCGCGGGGCCATGTAATACATGCACGCGAAGGTGATCATGCCGTTCCAGCCGAGCGCGCCCGAGTGGACATGGCCGATCGTCCAGTCGGTATAATGGCTGAGCGAGTTGACCGACTTGATCGACATCATCGGGCCTTCGAAGGTGCTCATGCCGTAGAAGGCGAGCGCCATCACCATCATGCGGATGATGGGATCGGTGCGGATCTTGTCCCAGGCGCCGTTGAGCGTCATCAGCCCGTTGATCATGCCGCCCCAGCTCGGCATCCAGAGCATGATCGAGAAGACCATGCCGAGCGTGCCGGCCCAATCGGGAAGGGCGGTGTAGTGGAGGTGGTGCGGGCCGGCCCAGATGTAGAGGAAGATGAGCGACCAGAAGTGCATGATCGACAGCCGGTAGGAATAGACCGGCCGCTCGGCCTGCTTGGGCACGAAGTAATACATCATGGCGAGGAAGCCGGCGGTGAGGAAGAAGCCCACGGCGTTATGGCCATACCACCATTGGGTGAGGGCATCCTGGACGCCGGCAAAGGCCGAATAGGATTTGGAACCGAAGGGGCTGACCGGCACGGCGAGATTGTTGACGAGATGGAGCATCGCCACGGTGATGATGAACGACAGGTAGAACCAGTTGGCGACATAGATGTGCGGCTCGCGGCGACGGGCGAGCGTGCCGACGAAGACTGCGAGATAGGCGACCCAGACGATGGTGAGCCAGATATCGACGTGCCATTCGGGCTCGGCATATTCGCGCGCTGCGGTGACGCCCATCACATAGCCGGTGGCGGCGAGCACGATGAACAGCTGGTAACCCCAGAAGACGAAGCGCGCGAGGCCGCCGAACGCCAGCCGGGCGCGGCAGGTGCGCTGCACGACGTAGAAGCTGGTGGCGATGAGGGCGTTGCCGCCGAAGGCGAAGATGACCGCCGAGGTGTGGAGCGGGCGCAGGCGGCCGAAGCTGGTGTATTCGATATCGAGGTTGAGCAGCGGGAAAGCGAGCTGCGAGGCGATGAGCAGGCCGGCCATGAGCCCGACGACACCCCAGAAGGTGGTGGCGATCAGGCCCCAGCGGATCACGTCATCATCATAGCCGGTCAGGTCTTGAGAGATGCTGCCGACCGCAAGCTTGTGCTCGCGGTTGAGCGTGGCCACGACCATGAGGGCGGCGGCGACGGCGAAGATGATCATGTGGACGGCAAAGGGCGTGTCGACGGCTTGCGTGGCAGCAGCAAGTGCCAGCAAGGCGGCGAGCGACCAGCCCGCCGTTCTCAAAATTCTGAAATCCATGGAAAATCCGATCAGCGCTTCTCGCCTCCGCTTGCGGGTCCCTGCGGCGAGCGTCATTGATCTGGATCAAACTATGGGATGATTGCCTGCATGTGTGGCAATTGGCCGCATGGAACTATCGCTGGCTTCGGCGTGCCGCAGATCACTGGCCCGTGAAGGCTCCAGCACGCTTTTCGACAAAGGCGGCCATGCCTTCTTTCTGGTCTTCGGAGCCGAACAGCGCGTGGAACAGCCGGCGTTCCAGGCGGATGCCGGCGGTGAGTGTGGACTCGAAGGCGGCATCGACCGCCTCCTTGGTGGCGATGGCAGCGAGGGGTGCCATGGCGGCGATGGCGGTGGCGGTTTTCAAGGCCTCGTCGACCAGCTCGGCCATCGGCACCACGCGCGCCGCCAGCCCGGCGCGTTCGGCCTCGGCGGCGTCCATCATCCGGCCGGTGAGGCACATTTCCATCGCCTTGGCCTTGCCGATGGCGCGCACCAGCCGCTGCGAGCCACCCATGCCGGGCATGACGGCCAGCTTGATCTCGGGCTGGCCGAATTTCGCGGTGTCGGATGCGATGATGAAATCGGCCATCATGGCGAGCTCGCAGCCGCCGCCGAGCGCGAAGCCCGAAACCGCGGCGATCCAGGGTTTGCGACAGGCGGTGATCCGGTCATAGCCAGCGAAGAAGTTGCCGCCATACATGTCGGAGAAGCTTTGCTGGCTCATCTCCTTGATGTCGGCGCCGGCCGCGAAGGCCTTGTCGGATCCGGTGAGGACGAGGCAGCGCTGGGCCGGATCGGCCTCATAGGCGGCGAACACCGCGATGAGATCGGCAAGGACCGCCGAGTTGAGCGCGTTCAGCGCCTGGGGGCGGTTGAGGCGGACGAGCGTGACCGCATCATGCGTTTCGACCAGCAATGTCTCGTAGCTCATGCGATTCTCCTCAAGCGGCTTCGCCCATCGCGGCGCTGATGGCGCAGGGGGCGGGGCAGGCTTCGACGCCGGCCTCGATCTGGAAGGTGGCGTGGACGATGCCGAAATCATGCGCCATCGCATGCGCCATGCGGCCGATGGCGGCATCACCGGGGTGGCCGCCGGGCATGACGACATGGGCCGTCAGCGCCACCTGGCTGGTGGTCATCGGCCAGATGTGGAGATCGTGCACCGCCGCCACGCCGGGGGTGGCGAGCAGTGCCGTGCGCACCGCCAGCGGATCGATATGTGGCGGCACCGCATCGAGCACCGCGGCGAGCGAATCCTTGAGCAGGCCCCAGGTGCCGCGCACGATGAACGCCACCACCGCAAGGCTGAGTGCTGCGTCGATCCAGTGCGCGCCGGTGAGCAGGATGAGCAGGCCGGCGACGACCACTACGGCGGAGATGGCGGCATCGGCCATCATGTGGAGATAGGCGCCGCGGATGTTGAGATCGTCCTTGCGGCCTTTCAGGAACAGCATCGCAGTGGCGAGGTTGATGGCGACGCCGATGCCCGCCACCAGCATCACCACGCCGCCGGGCACCGGCTCGGGCGCCTGCAGCCGGCGCACCGCCTCCACGGCGATGGCACCACAAGCGGCGAGCAGGATCATGGCGTTGGCGAGCGCGGCAAGGATGGTCGAGCGGCCGAGGCCGAAGGTGAAGCGCGCGGTGGCGGGGCGGGCGGCGAGCGCCACTGCCGCCCATGCAAGGGCGAGGCCGAGCACGTCCGACAGATTGTGGCCGGCGTCCGCCAGCAGTGCCATCGAGCCGGTGATGAGCCCGGCGGCGACTTCGGCGATCACATAGGCGAGGTTGAGCGCGATGCCGAGGCGGAACGCCGGGCCCTGGTCCCTGAGCTGAACGCCATGATTGTGGTGATCATGGTCGCCGTGGTGATGATGGCCGGCCATGGGCGATCAACCCCCGATCTCGGTCTTTGGGGTCTCGTCGCGGAAGGTAAGGCCGGCATGCGCCGCGAGCCGGTCGACGAGCCGCTGGCCGAGCGCTGCGCCGGGCACCCAGATGCCGCCGGCCACATCCGGGGCTTCGATGAGGCAAAGTGCTGTCTCGGCGATGAGCTTCGAGGTGCTCGCATAGCCGGGATCGCGGTCCCCATGCACGCTGCCGCGCACCTGGGCGCCATCGGCGCCGACGCCGACGAACAGCAGGTCGTAATAGCCGGCTTCGCGTTCCTCGCGGCTGGGGCCTTCGCCGGGAGCGGGAGCCTCTTCGGCGGAGAGGCTGGGGAATTCGGTCTGCACGCCGGGCTGGACGATCGCCATCTCGTCGTACTGGAAGTCCGCCCCGTAGGGCAGGCCCTGCAGCAGGTTGGAGCGGTGGACGTTCTTGGTATTGATCGCCGCCATCATGAACGGGCCGACATCCTGGCCGATAAGCTCGTCGTGACGGGGCTTGTCCCCGCGCGGCTGCTCGGCGCCCTTGAAGCCGGGGGTGAGCGCGAAGGGATCGAACATCGTCGCCAGCAGGCCGGGGTTGGCCTGGATGGCGGCCATGGTGGCGCGGCCGCTGGCGGCGGTGCCGCCCGAAAGCCCGCCCTTCATGTCGCGGACGCGGCCCGCCACGCGGGGTGCGGGGGCGCCGAGATGCTGGCGGGCGAGCGCCTGTACATGGAAGACGCCGAGCTCGAAGGGGATCGAATCGAAGCCGCAGGAGAAGAGGATGCGGGCGCCGCTGGCCTTGGCGGCGGCATCGTGCTTCGCGATCATCGTGGCCATCCACAGCGGCTCGCCGGCGAGATCGAGATAATCGGTGCCCGCTGCGGCACAGGCGGCGACGAGCGGCTCGCCGTAGAGCTGGTATGGCCCAACGGTGGTGATGACCGCCTTGGTCTGACGCACCATGGCATCGAGCGAGGCCGGATCGGCGGCATCGGCAACGATGAGCGGCAGGGTTTCGGGCGCGCCGATTTCCTCGCGCACGGCCGCCAGCTTGTCGGCGCTGCGACCGGACATTGCCCAGCGCACCTCGTCATCGGCGCCGTAGCGGGCGAGCAGATGCTCGGCGATGAGGCGGCCGGTGAAGCCGGTGGCGCCGTGCACGATCAGATCGAAGGGGGCGTTGGGGTTCATGGCGGTCTCCGGGGGGGCGAAGCGGCACCTTATCGCCCCAGCGCCGGCGACAACAGGGGGTGGTTGCCGAAACGAAATGGCCCCCGGCCGCAAAGAATGCGGCCGGGGGCCGGCGGCGGGCGCCGAGGGGGAAGGGGGCCCAGCCGCCGCGGCCGGTGCGGGAGGGCGCTCCGGCGTCGACCGGAAGGCACCGCCCCCGGGCGATCCCGGCCAGGTCAATCAGCCGCTGCGG
>JBBSPR010000002.1:0-40726 GCA_038258615.1 Sphingomonadales bacterium | reverse complement strand
GAGGCCGGTGCGGCCGGCGGCCAGGCAGCCAATGGACAGGGTGACAGCATCGCGCCCGGCCGTGGCGGGACCGGCACCGGCGGCGCGATCATGCTGCAGGTGCTCGGCGCGAACAGTGCGCTGGTGACGGGTGCGCTCGAAGCAGGCGCAAGCGGCAGCGGCGGCGCGGGCGGAGACAGTGCGCAGGGTGGCGACTCCGGACAGCGCGGCGGCGACGGCTTTGGTGGCACTGTCGAGATCGCCGTGCGCGCCGATGCGCAGGCGCGCTTCGGCGTGCTGGATCAGCGCGCCGGGGGCATCGGCGGCAACGGCGGCCGCGGCGCCGAGGGCGCGTCGGGCGAGGATGGCAACGATGGCGAATTCGGGGTCGACGGCAGCGATGGCAGCGACGGGCTCGATGGCAGCGATGGCGGTGCCGGCGGCTTCGGCCAGGGCGGCAATGTGCGGCTGCTTCTTCATGCGCCCGAAGCGGGTGCGACGCTTGAAGTGCTTGCAGTGGAGCAGCGCGCCAACGGTTTCGGCGGTTTGGGCGGGGATGCGGGCAACGGCGGCAATGGCGGCAACGGTGGCGACGGCGGCGACAACAGTGGCGAACAGGGCGCCGACGGCGGCGCTGCCGGCAACGGCGGGCTCGGCGGGCAGGGCGGCGAAGGCGGTGATGCCCGCGGCGGCAGCGCCTTTGTCGGCCGCGATGATGACGGTATCGATGGTGTAGCCGGGCTGATGACCCTCGGTGCAACGCTCGCCGAGGCGCGGGCACAAGCCGGTGGTGGCGGCTTCGGTGGCGCTGGCAGCAGCGGTGGCGGAGGCGGCAGCGGCGGCAATGGCTTCGTCGATTCCAACCCGGCACCCGGCAACGTCGGCGCCTTCGGCAATGGCGGGATCGCCGGCGGCGGCGGCGATGGTGGCTTCGCGTCCGGCGGCCTTGCGACCGTTCGCGTCGCCAACATCGCGTTCGTCAGCGAAGATCTGGGTATCGTGGCTTCCGCGCTCGGCGGCGATGCTGGCCGCGCCGGCGATTCAGCCACCGTGCCCCCGGAACTGGCCGGCGGCAGCGGCGGCTCGGCCCGCGCGGGCCAGGCCATGTTCGAGGTGCGCGGCGGCACGGTGCAGGCCGGCGATGTAGTGTTGCTGGCCGCCGGCGGCGGCGGGCAGGGCGGCGTCGGCAGCTTGGGCGAAGGCATCGGCCCCGGCGGGCGCGGCGGCGATGCGCTGAGCAGCGGCCAGGGGCCCGGCCCGCGTGCCGTGATGCTCGTGACCATCGGCCAGGATGCAGCGGGCACCAGCGCCGATATCAGCATCGGCAGCCTCGTGGCCGATGCGAGCGGGGAGGGCGGCTTAGGCGCGTCGGAGGACGGCCTTCCGCCGGCCACGGCGGGCGGCAGCGGCAGCGGCGGGCTGGCGAGCCTCGAAATGATCGACCCACTGGGTGGCAGCCGGTTGGCTATCCTCGGTGATCTGGAGTTGCGCGCCGACGGCATCGGTGGTGAAGGCGATGACTTCGCGCTGGAAAGCGTTGGCCATGGCATCGGCCTTGGCGGCAGTGCGCGGGCGCTGGTGGCGGGCGGCACCCTGGCGATCGACGGCAATGCGGTGCTGCTGGCAAATGGCACCGGCGGCGCCGGCTTTGGCGCAACCCTTGGTGGCGATCGTGCCGGCGGTGATGCGAGCGGCGGGATCGCCAGCCTCGCAGTCAACGCCGGGGCCATCGAAGCGCCCGGCAACTGGCGCATCGAGGCACGCTCGGATGCCGGCGAGGGCTCGGGCGGCAGCGGCGTCGCACGATCCTTCACCGGTGCCAGCTTGAGCCTCGGCGGAGACGGCGGCAGTGTGCTCGCAACCCTGGGCTCCCTTGCGCTGGATGCCGGCGCCACGGGATCGGATTCGAACGACCTCGGACGCGCTGGCGGTGCAGCAGCAGCAGGCAGCGCGCAAGTTTCGCTGGCGGGCCGCGATGTGGAGCTGGCCGCCGGCGATGTCCAGGCCGATGTCACCGCCATGGCCGGTGCCGGCCAGGCTGGCAGCAATGGCATAGCCACCCTCCTGCCTGTTGACGGCAGCGTCGGTGGGCGCGCCGAGGCGGGCCGCTTCGCGCTGGCGCTCACATCCAGCAGCCAGGCCCAGGGTCCACGCAGCGAATATCGCTTCGGCGCCTTCGATGTCGCCGGGCAGGCCTTTGGCGGTGCCGGCGGAGACGGTGGAAACGCCGGCAGCCCGTTGTTTCGTGATGCTGCCAATGGCGGCAGCGGCGGCGCCGCAAGCGGCGGCAGCTTTACCTTCGCCATGGAAGGCGGCGACATCGCGACCGGGGCGTTGCGCGCCGATCTCGCTGCGGAGGGCGGCGCAGGCGGCCGCGGTGGCAATGGCTTCGGCACGCAGTCGGACCTCGGTATGGCTGGCACCGGTGGTGCTGGCGGCGCCGCGCAGGGCGGAACCGCGGCGTTGACGATTGCCACGGATTTGAGCCTGGGCGGGGCGTTCAGCCTGGATACCGATGCGGTGTCGCTCGACGTGCAAGCACGCGGCGGCGGGGCGGGAAGCAGCGGAGACGGCATGAATGCCGCCCTTGCCTCGGGCGGGGGCGCACAGGGCGGCGACATCACCTTGATGATCGACGACGCGGGCGATGCCTCCGTACAATCGCTGCTGCTCGACGCGCGCGGTTTCGGTGGTTCGGCTGGCGATTCGCGGATGGCGTCAGGTGGCGCGGGCAGCGGCGGGACCATCATGGCCAGCCTTGGGGCAGGGGTGCTGCAAGTGGCGGGGGTGCCGACAGGCAGCGATGCCGGCATCATGCTCATGGCAGGCGGCATTGGTGGCGCGTCGCTCGAGGCGGCCGGCGGCGCTGCCACCGGCGGCAGCGCGTCGCTGCTGGTGGGAGACGCGCGGCTTGAGAGCAGCGGCCTTGTTGTCGAGGCGAATGCAATCGGTGGCACCGGCGAAACGCAGGTCGGCACCGCCACCGGCGGCACTGCGCGCGTTGTGATGACTGCGGGCCTGGCCGATCTCGGCGGCGCTGACCTGCGAGTGGATGCCGGCGCGACCGGTGGCACCTCGACCGGCGGTGAAGCGCTTGTGGACATCGGGGATGCGACGCTTTCCAATGTCGGCGGCGCCGCGCTGCTCGCCGCCGCCGGGAGCGGCGGGCCATCACAGGACGGTTCATCGGCCACCGGCGGCAGCGCCATCTGGCGGGTGAGCAGCGGCAGCGCCGGCCTTGGCGACGCCGGCCTTCGCCTCGATGCCCGGGCAGTCGCTGGCGACGGCGACAGTGCCGGCGGCGTGGCGCTGGGCGGCACCACCAGCCTTGAAGTGGATTCGGGATTCCTCGCCAGTTCCGGTGCGCTGGTCATGCAGGCTTCGGCGCTGGGCGGTGGCTCGCTGGCGGGGCCGGGCGGCACCGGCACCGGCGGCCTCGCCACCCTGCGCGCACAGGCCGTGGGCGCGCTGGTGGACATCAAGGGCAATGTCACGCTGGCAGCAGATGGCAACGGCGGCTCCAGCTTCGGCAATGCTGCCGGCGGCGCCGGGCAGGGGGGCACCGCGCGTGTCAGCAGCTTCGGTGGTGCGGTGGTGCTGGGCCAGGGCCTGGAACTCGATGCCGGCGCCAGCGGCGGCACCGGTGCGCCGGGCGGCAATGCCATGGGCGGCGAGGCTTCAGTCAGCGCCGGCGGCGACGCCGGCCGGATTTCGGTGGCGGGCGCTTCGCAGCTTCTTGCCGATGCGCTCGGCGGAGCGGGCGATGGCGATCTGCTCGGGCTGGCCGCCGCAGGCGGGGCTGCCACGGGCGGCACCGCGATCTTCAGCCTGGGCTCGGGCGCCACGGCAGCGTCCAGCCTTGTGGCGGGCGCGGTCACCCAGCTGGTCAATGCTGTCGGCGGCAGCGGCGCCATCGGCGCGGACAGCAGCAATGGCGGCGCGGGTGGCATGGCTCGCGGCGGCATCGCCATATCGGGCGGCTTCACTGCAGCGGGCACACTCGGCATCGGTGCGATAAGCCAGCAGGCGAACGCCACCGGCGGTGGCGGCGGCGAAGCGGGGGTGGGCGGCAATGGCGGCGCCGGTGGCATGGCCTTCGGCGGCCGCACCGGCATCGGCAATGATGGCTTGCCGACAGCCGAATCCGGCAGCTTCACCTGGGCCAGCCTGGTGGGCAGCGCGACTGCCACGGGCGGTGCCGGTGGCGCCGGCGCGGGCACCGGCGCGGCCGGCAATGGCGGGGATGCAACGGGCGGCACCGCCGGGATCGGCGGCAATGGCGGCATCATCACCGTCACTGGCGCTTCGTCGCTTGACGCTCTGGCCAGTGGCGGCGACGGCACGCTCGCCGGGCGTGGCGTCGGCGGCGGGGCTTTGGTGTTCATGGGGCCGGCGAGTGTTGCCGGCGCGCCCGCGGCTCTGGTGCTGGGCGATCTGTCGCTTGCCGCGAGCGGCGTCAACGGCGCGGGCGGGAGCCCGGGCGATCCGGCGGTCGGCGAAGCGCGCGTCTTTATCGATGCGGCCACTGCCAGCATCGCATCGCTCATGATCGAGTCTGCCGGTGTGGCGCCATTCCTGCCGAGCGCCAGCGGCATCATCGCATCGGGGCTCGGCGGCACGAATGGCGGCAGCATCGCCATTGCCGGCGATGCTCTGATCGACGTCGCCGGCTTGGCTGCGGTCGGGCTCGATGGCGGCAACCTGAGCGTCGGCGGCGCGCTTGCCGTGCGCGCCGATGATGTGGTGGCAAGCCTGTTCGGCACGTCGCTTGCCAACCCCGGCCGTGTCGACGCGGTTGGCGGCATCACCATCAGCGCCGATACCGTCGTCAACCAGATGCAACTCGCCAGCGGGGCTTTCATCACCGTGCGCGGCAACCAGGCACTCACCCTCGCCGGCCTGGGCGGGTCCGGCGACGTGCTGCTCGAGTCGGACGGCTCGATCATCATCACGAGTGATGTCGAGACCGATGGCAGCGTGACCATCGACGCCGGGGACCGGATCGAAACCGTCGACCTGAGTGCGGCGACCGGCATCGACCTGACCGCCGGGGGCGTCTCGGTGATCACCGGAGCGCTGCTTTCCGATGGGGATATCGCCGTGCGCTCGGGTGGCTCGATCAGCGCAGGCGCCATCAGCACCGATGCGGCGCTGCTGCTGCTTTCGACGACCGACCTGCTGCTCGGCGATGTGACGACCGGCGCCAGCCTGCTCACGCTGTCGGCGCTCGGCGGCCGGCTGGAAGCCGGTGATGTGACAGCAGCGGGCGCCATCGTGCTCACCGCCGGCGAGGCAATCGCAGCCGGCGCGCTGCTTGCGGGCACCACCATCGATGCCACCGCGGGCGGCTCGCTCGATGTGGGCGACGTGACTGCGCCCGATGGCCTGCGGTTGACCGCGGGCGGTGCGGTGACGAGCGGCACGCTCCTCTCCGACATTCTCATCGCCATCGCTTCGGGCGCTGAAATCCTTGCCGGCGATGTTCTCACCGATGCCGCATTGTCGCTCACTGCGGCGGGGGATATCGTGCTGGGCAATGTGCGCAGCGGCGGCGCAGGGCTCACGCTGGTAGCCGATGGCGGCGACGTCCTGACCGGGAACATCGACGCCGCCGGCGTGGTGAGCGTGACGGCCGATGGCCGCGTCGGGCTCGGCAATGTGATCGCCGGGGACCGAGTGCAGATCGTGTCCGGCATCAACGAGCAGTTCATCCGTGTCGGCGATGTCGAGACCAACACGTCGATCATCCTGCTTGCAGGCGGCAGCATCGAGACCGGCAGCCTGCTCACCAATGGCGAAGGCCTTGTGCTCCTCGCCAGCGCCCAGATGTTGACCGGCTTCAGCGGCGACATCGAGGATCTGGCCTTCCAGCCGTTGCGGCCGGTCGATGGTGCCGTGCTGGTCGATGGCAGCATCGGCACCGGCTTTCTGCAGGTCGGCTCCGGCGACACCGCCGAGTTCACCGGCGCGATCGATGTTGGCCCGATGCAGGTGTTCGCCGGCTCCACGGCCGCGTTCCGGTCGAGCGTGAGCGGCTTCGACCTCGCTGTGCAATCGCGCGATATCGAGATCGACGACAGCTTTGGTGACGCTTCCACAGGGCGCATCCAGCTCGATACGCTTGGCGGGCGGTCGGCCAACATCGGCGGTGAGGGCGTGACGGGCGTCTGGTCGTTGTCCGCCGCCGAAATGCTGCGGTTGAAAGCTGCCGATATCGGCATTTCCGCCGTCTTCAGCGAAGGCGGTGGCACCGTGTCCGTCAGCGGCTTCACGCTGCAAGGCAGCCTTGGCGACAATCCCAACCTCACGGGGTCGAGCCTCACCATCAGCACCGACAGCCGGCTCAGCGTCGAACAGCCGGCGATCATCACCAATGCCGGCGCCGATGATGTGTTCCGCCTCGAAGCCAGCGACATCCTGGTGCGCAGCGAGCTTGGCGGCCAGCTTGCCGTGTTCGACGATGATGGCGGCCTCGCCGGCACGCTGGCACTGGAGGCGCGCAACATCATTGTCGGCACCCAGTCGCTGATCGCCGACCTTCTGCTCGACATCAATTTCACCGGCCGCAACGAGCGGCTGAACGCGGTGGCAGCGGCAACGCTGCCCACCGTGCAGCAATTGGTTGCCGGCACGATCGATGTGGTGATCGACAGTGCGTTTCTCGTGCAGAATTCAGGCACCGGCAGCGTGCGCGCCGGCTTCGACGCCAGAGCACTGGCCATTGCGCCGAGGCTCTCGCACGGCGACCAGCCGGCAACGCCCGGTCCGGCGGTCGATGTGGTCATCAACGGGCAGACGCGCGATCTGCAGGGCGCACCGGTGACCAACGATTTCACGCTTGAAACCGTGACCTTCACTGTTGCCGCCGATGGCCGTGGCTTCACCCCGACATCGCAGGTCAACAGCTGTGTTGTCGGTGCCGACACCTGCGCGCCGCCACCGCCCCCTCCTCCGCCGCCCGATCCGGAGCCGGAGCCAGAGCCAGAGCCAGAGCCAGAGCCCGAGCCCGAGCCCGAGCCCGAGCCCGAGCCGGAACCCGATCTCGTGGCCATCGTCGCGCCGATCACCGAGCCGATCGGCAATGATGTCCAGCAGTTGACCGATAAGGAGCGGCAGCGGCTGCTCGCCCTCGCCGCCGGTGCCGGCACCAATGTGCGGCCCGAAGTGCGCAGGGACGAATTGCTGGGGCTTGGTGAGGTCACCAATCCCATCGTCATCGACGAGCCGTTGACCGGCGCCGGCAATGCCGGGCAGTTTCTCGGCGCCGGTCGCAGCCTGTTCGGTGTCGGCCAGGGCGCCGAGCCCGGCAGCACTACGTCATCGGAGCCACGGCCATGATCCGCGTCCTCTCCACGGCGGCGCTTCTCGCGCTGGCGCTCGCCAATCCCGTGCAGGCGGCGCCGCGCGGCTTGAAGGGCGTGGACAGTTTTCGCGTCGGCACCGGCGGTGTGTTGTGCACGGCGCAGTTGCAGGGTGTCGATCCGCTGCTCGTGTCGATGTTCGACCGGGGCTATGCGCTGGTGTGCCGGGATGCCGCGACGCAGGTGGGGTCGCTTTATGCGCTGCGTTCGGGGAGCGGGGACGCTGCGGCCGGCGTGCTGGCGCGGACAGGTGGTGCGAGTTGTGCCGCCGCGACCGAGGTGATGCTCGGTGGGCTGGCGGTGCGGCGGGCCGACTGTGCGGCGGAAGCGCCGGGCGTGCCGCGGCTGCTGCTCAGCACCGAGCGTGGCGGCGTGCTTTATGTGGCGCAAGGGCTGGCGGGCTATGAGTCGGCACTGGCCCTCGGGCTGCAATCGATGGTGGCCGACCGGCCGGTCGAAGGCGATGTCGCAGTGACGACCACCGGGAGCGGTGATCCCACAGCACTCGCGCGCGTGCAGGCGGGCGTGCTCGACCCGGAAGCAGCACTTGCCGAAGGCTATCTGCGCAACAATGCCGGCAGCTTTGCCGAGGCTGCGGCCTTTTTCGAGATCCTCGTCGAGCGCAGCCGGGCGGGCGACGCCGGCTTTGCGCGCACCGCCGAATATCTCGCCAACCAGGGGCTGCAACAGTCCAACCTCGGCAACCGCGTGGAAGCGCTGGACCTGTTCGCGCGCGCGGCAAGGGCGCCCGATGCGGTCGATCCGGTGCAGCAACGGCGCTTGCGCAACTTCCGCGCCATCGATGCGCTCAACAACCTGCAGGTGGCCGATGCGCTGCGCATCCTTGCGAGCCCGGTGGCGGCCGCGAGCCAGGGCGGGCTGGCACCGGAGCGGCTGGCGCAGGGGATCATCGACCGGCCGGTGGCGCAGCGCCTCAATGCCGATGCCGGGCGGCTCTCGCGGCTGGCGGGCGGCGAGCAGCGGCTGTCCGAACAGGAGCGGATCGAGATTCTGGACGCGCAGGCGCTATATCTGCGCGGCGTGGCCGAGCGCGCCGGTGGGCGCACCGCGGCGGCCAAGGCGTCGCTGGCGGCGGCGATCGACGGCATCAACAGCATCCGCGGTGGCCGGGTGCGGAGCCTCGGCTGGCTCAACGCCGCCAGCTACACCGATCTGGCTGCCATCGCCGAAGCAGAAGGGGACCTGCCCGGAGCCAAGGCTCGGCTCGAGGAGGCGGCAAGGCTGCTGGCGCTGGAATATCCCGGCTCGGCTTCACTTCTCGCAGCGCGGGCGCGGCTGGCCGCCCTGCTGGCGCGCAGCGGCGATGGCGCCGGGGCGCGCGCTGCCTTTGCCGAGGTGGTGCGTGCTGCTCCGGCAACGCCCGGCGGCGACCAGGCGATCCGGCCGCTGATCGGGCCTTACTTCGCGCTGCTCGCAACCTCTGGCGACCGTGCCGATGCGGCGGCGTTCTTCGATGCGGCACAGACGCTGGTGCGTCCCGGCGTCGCGCAGACGCAGGCCGTGCTGGCGCGCGAGTTGTCCGGCGGCAGCGATGCCGCGGCCGGGCTGTTCCGCGAGCAGAGCCAGGTGAGCCGCGAGATCGTCCGCGTCGAGACCGAGGTGGGCCGGCTCGCCGCCCAGGCCGAGCTCGGCATCGACGATACGGCCCGGCTGACCGCCCTTCGCAGCGAGCGCGAGACGCTGGCGCAGCAGCAGACGCAGCTGCTGGCCAAGCTTTCGGCATTCCCTCGCTACCGGGTGGTGGCACCCGAGACGCTGGCGCTGGCTGCGCTGCAGGAAGCGCTGGAGCCCGGCGAGGCTTATTACAAGCTGACGCTGGTCGGCGAGCAGGCTTACGGCATGATGATCACCGCCGGTGCGGCGCGCGTGCTGGCGGTGGATGCGCCCACAGCCGAGCTCGAAGCGATGGTGGCGCGGCTTCGCGACTCGATCGTGCGGATCGAGAACGGCCAGACCGCGACCTATCCGTTCGATGGCGCCACCGCGCGGCGGCTCTACACGCTGCTGTTCGGCGGGCTCGATGGCCAGATGGGCAATGTGAAGCATCTGGTGTTCGAGCCCGATGGGCCGCTGCTGCAGCTGCCGCCGAACCTGCTGATCGAGGCCGATGATGGCCTGCCCGCCTATCTGGCGCGGGTGGCGGACATCACCGCCGATGCCTATGACATGCGCGGCATCGCCTGGCTGGGGCGCGGGCGGATGGTGACGACTGCGGTCAGCCCGCGGTCGTTCGTCGAGCTGCGCGGCATCGCGGCGTCACGTGCGGGCAAGGCCTATCTGGGGCTGGGGCAGAATGCGGTGCCGCCCCAAAGCATGACAGCCAACATGACCGCGATCCCGCGCGATGCCTGCGAATGGCCGCTGACCGCCTGGGGCAACCCGATCGCCGCCGACGAGCTGCGCACCGCGGCCAATGCGCTGGGGGGCACGACCGATATCCTCACGCAGGACGGGTTTACCGATACCGCGCTGGCGGCGCGCAGCGACCTCAACGACTATCGCATCCTGCACTTTGCCACGCACGGGCTGGTCACCGCCCCCGCCCCGCAGTGCGGCGCACAGCCGGCGTTGCTCACCTCGTTCGGCGGCGGCGGCTCCGACGGGCTGCTGACATTCAAGGAGATCTTCGACCTGCGCCTCGATGCCGAGACAGTGATCCTCTCGGCGTGCGACACCGCCGGCATGGCGACGGTGTCGGCCACGCGCGAGGCCGGGATTGCCACGGGCGGCAACTTCGCGCTGGACGGCCTGGTCCGCGCGTTCGTCGGCGCAGGCTCGCGCACCGTGGTCGCCAGCCACTGGCCGGTGCCGGACGACTTCGGCGCCACCCAGCGGCTCATCTCCGGGCTGTTCGACCCGCAGGCCAAAGCCATCGGCGAAGCCATGCGCGCCGCCGCCACACGGCTGATGGACGACGCCGAAACGTCCCACCCATATTACTGGAGCGCCTTCGCCATCGTCGGCGATGCCGCACGGCCGGTGCAATAGGGCGGGACCAACTCCGCGCCGTCATGCCGGCGCAGGCCGGCATCCATCGTCGGGCAAAGCACCGCCCCCCTTAAGCCTCGGCCGGACGCTTGTGCTCAGCGCCCGCCGTCCGTCCATGGCACCACCGTGGATGCCGGCCTGCGCCGGCATGACGGCAAGGGTGGCGGGTAGGCGACGGCCCCGCTGACGGGGTCTGGGGCCGAGGCCCCAGGCGCCGGCGGCCTCTTTCCTCGGCCTCAATCCGCCGCCCGGTTCCACGCCGGCGTCGTCTCGCCGCGCAGCTTGCGCACGAAGAAATCGAACTGGCGGCGCTGCAGATAGTGCAGCGGCTCGGTGGTGCGCCCCGCACCATGGCCGCCGTTGGGCACGATCATCTGCTCAAAGTCTTTCCCGGCGCGGATAAGGGCGTCGGCGACCTGCATCGACACGGCGGGATCGACGTTCATGTCGAGCTCGCCCGACACGAGGAGGAGGTCGCCCTGCAGCTTGTGGGCGTTGACCACGTTCGAACTGCGATCATAGGCGTCGCTCTCCGGCCAGCCGAGCCACAGCTCGTTCCAGCTCGGCTTGTCGAGGCGGTTGTCGTGGCAGCCGTTGTAGGCGACGGCGGCCTTGTAGAATTCGGGGAAGAACAGCAGCGCGCCGAGCGCATTCTGGCCGCCGAGCGAGCCGCCGTAGATGCCGACGCGGCTGGCATCGTACCAACTGTATTTGGCCGCGGCGGCCTTGTGCCAGAGGATGCGATCGGGGGTGCCGGCCTCGCCGACATTCTTGAAGGTGATGTCGTGGAAGGCTTTCGAGCGGTGCAGCGTGCCCATGCCGTCGATCTGCACGACGATGAAGCCGAGGTCGGCCTGCGCCTGCATGCCCACAACCTCGTCGCCGCCGGCGTGCAGGCCGAACGGCCAGAAGCGCTTGGGCACGAACTGGTCGAATCCGGCGCCATAGATGTTCTCGATGACGGGGTAGCGCTTGTTCGGGTCGAAGTCCTTCGGCCGGACGATCAGACCATGGATGTCGGTCTTGCCGTCGCGCGCCCTGGCGACGAAGCGCTCGGGCGCCTTCCAGCCGGCGGCGAGCAGGCGCGAGATGTCCCCGCGCTCAACCTCGGTCACCAGCGCGCCATCGGCGACGCGGCGCAACTCCATGACCGGCGGCATGTCTGTGCGCGAGTAGAGATCGAGGTACATGGTCTTGTCGGGCGACAGCCGCACGTCGTGGAAAGCATCTGCCGTGGTGAGGGCGCGCAGGCCGCTGCCGTCGAAGTTCACCACATAATAATGCTGGAAATAGGGGTCGATGCCCTTTTCGCGGCCATTGGCGGCGAAGATGATCTGCCGGCGGTCCTCATCGACATGGACGATGCTGCGCACCACCCACTCGCCGCGGGTGAGTTGGCGCAGCCGGCCGCTGCGGCCATCGACCATGTAGAGGTGGTTCCAGCCGTCACGCTCGGACATCCAGATGATCTCGCGGCCGAGCCCGCCGACATCATGGTGCTGCATCCGCGGCGCATAGACGATGGTGTCCGACTTTTCAGTCACCACGTCGCGCGCGGTGCCGCTGGCGGCATCGACCTCGACGAGGCGGTACACGGCATGGCCGCGCTGGTTGTAGGTGAAGCTGACGGCGCTGCTGTCTGCCGCCCAAGCGAGCGACGAGAGCTGATAGGCATTGGGGAAGAGCACATCGGTGGGCTCGGTGATTTTCCGCGCAGCGATGTCGATCACAACCGGATGGTCCTTGTCGAGCCGGTCCCCCACCGTCGGATAAAGCTGGGTGATGAGTTTCGGCCGGCCGCCTTCGGGCGGAGCAGCCTGGACGCGGTGGATGACGCGGGCATGGCCCGGCTTGACGCGATAGACCGCGATCTTTCCCGCATCGGGTGACCAAACGATCGATTCGGGATCATAGAAGTTGCCCGGCGAGCCATCCTGCGTGCGAAAGACGATGGTGCCATCGGCGACGGTGCGCACGACGATGTTGTCATTGGCGGCCAGAGATTCGAAACGACCATCGGGTGACCTGTGCGGGGTGTTGTCGGCGGGCACGCTGAGATCGCGCAGCACGCCGTACATGTTCGGTCGGCGCGCCGAGGGAGGGGCCAGCGCGCAGGTGTAGCTGGTCAGCGAGCAGGTGTAGCCGGCCTCCTCGATGCGGACACGGATATTGCCATCGGGGCTGGTGGTGAAACTTTCGAACGGAGGCCGGTCAGGCCGCAGCGTCGTGCCGATGACGGTGCCCAGGGCGCTGGCCAGCCGCCCATGATCGAAGGCCGGGCGGTGCTGGCGGCTGCCCACATCATAAGCGACGAACTCGAAGCCGTCGCGCGCGGTTCGGCGATAGTGGAAGCTGTTGCCATCGCGTGCCCAGGCCGGCGCATCGGCCACCTTGTCGGTGAGATACATTGTGCGTTCACGCAGGCTCAGCGACTGCTCATAGGCAGCGCGATCGGGGCCGGTGATGTCGGCGCCATAGGCTGCAGTGGTAAGCGCCATGCTCAAGGCCGGTGCCAGCATCCAGAAATTCGCCACGAAACCTCCCCAAAATCACTTGTTCATAATTGTGCGCCGTGCGCACTTTTGTCCGGACATATCAGACAACCCAATGGAAATAGGTGTAGCAAATCGTTCACAGGGTTGACCAGTGCAGAATAAATGCGCACATAAGTTCGCTATTGCAACACTGAACCTGGGGAAGATCATGAATTTGCGTTGTTTGCTTATGGCGTCGTGCGCCGCGTTGATGCCGGCTTCCGTGCTGGCACAGACTGCTGCCAACACGGCGGTGGTCGAAGAAGAAATCGTCATCACCGGCTCGCGCATCGTCACCCGTGACCTGCGTTCGACCAGCCCGGTCACCACCACCAGCTCCGAAGAGCTGGCACTGCAGGGCGTCGTCAACATCGAGGAAGCGCTGGTCGAAATCCCGCAGGCGGTCCCCGGCATCAGCAGCAGCAACAACAACGGTTCCAACGGCACCACCACCGTCAACCTGCGCGGCCTTGGTGACGTCCGCACGCTCGTGCTCGTCGACGGCAAGCGCTGGACGCCGGCCGGCAACACCGGCGTGGTCGATCTCAACACCATCCCCGTCATGCTGATCAAGCGCGTCGAAGTCGTCACCGGCGGCGCTTCGGCGGTCTATGGTTCGGACGCGCTCGCCGGCGTCGTCAACTTCATCCTCGACGATCGCTTCGAGGGGCTGAAGGCCAATGCCACCAGCTCGGTGACCGAGCGCGGCGACGGCTTCACCATCGATGCAAACCTCGTCGCCGGCGGCAGCTTTGCCGATGGCCGCGGCCATGCGACCATCTGGGGCGGCTACACCAAGCGCGATGCCGTCTTCCAGGGCGACCGGGACTTCTCGCGTGTGGCGCTGGCGCCCAACCGCACCGACGATGGCCTGATCGAAGCGGGGTCCACCACCGCCTTTCCGGCCAACGTCATTCTCTCGGCCGCCGCCAACCGCGGGATCGACACCGATGGTGACGGCGTGGTGAGCTTCGGCCCGAACGGCACGCTCAATCCGCAGCAAAGTTTCTACAACTTCGCACCAGTCAACTTCCTGCAGGTGCCGCAGGAGCGCTACACGGCCGGCGCCATGTTCAGCTATGAGATCACACCGTCGATCGAAGCCTTTGGCCGCATCACCTTCGCCAACAACCGGGTTTCCACCCAGCTGGCGCCGAGCGGCACCTTCTTCGCCTCCTTCTTCCTCAATCCGGACAATCCTTTCCTGGCCCCCGACACCGTGGCGGCGCTGCAGGCCGAAGCCGGCCCCGGCGGCACCGATGCCAATGGCAATGTGCGCACCTCGATCGGTTATCGCTTCGCTTCGCCGCGCCGGTCGGACTTTTCGCGCACCGCCTATCAGGTGCAGGGCGGGCTTCGCGGTGATCTCGGCAACTGGCGCTGGGAAGCCTATGGCCAATATTCGCGCACCGAGCAGCAAACGGCACTCACCGGCGACGGCGACCTGACGAAAATCGCGCAGGCGCTGCAGGTGCGCAACGTGAACGGCACGCCGCAGTGCATCGATGCCAGCGGCGGCTGTGTGCCGCTCAACATCTTCTCCAACGATGCAAGCCTCGTCACCCCCGAAGCGCTGGCCTTCATCGGCCTCGACCTGCAGGTGCAGGCGACCACCGAGCAGACCGTGTTCGGCGGATCGTTCGCGGGCGATCTCGGCGAAAACTTCAAGTCGCCGCTTGCCGACAGCCCGATCGGCATTGCCATCGGCGTCGAGTATCGCGCCGAGGATTCAGTGTTCCGTCCCGATGCCAATTATGCCGCCGGTCGCTCGGCGGGCTTCGGCAGCCAGGCCGTCGTCATCGGCGGCTTCAACGTGAAGGAGGTGTTCGGCGAAATCCGTGTGCCGCTGATCGAGGATCGCCCATTCTTCCAGAGCCTCTCGCTCGAGGGCGGCGTGCGCGTGTCCGATTATTCGACGTCGGCCGGCACCGTCTACACCTACAAGGCCGGCGGCGACTGGTCGCCGGTGCGTGGCGTCCGCTTCCGCGGTCTCTACCAGCGCGCGGTCCGCGCGCCCAACATCAAAGAGCTGTTCCAGCCGCAGGTGGAAACCTCGATCACGGGCAGCGACCCCTGCGCCGGCCCCACGCCGGCCGCCGGGCGTGACATCTGCGAAGCCGTCGGTGTTCCGGCCGGCCGTTACGGCAATGTGCCGCTGCCGCCTGCCGGGCAGTTCCAGGGTTTTGCCGGTGGCAACCCCGATCTGACCGTGGAAACCTCGGACACCTACACCTTCGGTGTGGTGGTCAACCCGGGCTTCATCCCGGGCCTGACGATCACCGCCGACTATTACAGCGTCGCGATTGCCGACACGATCGAGCCGCTTGCCGGCGGCGGGCAGAACGCCCTCAACGCCTGCTATCTGCAGCTGCGCGATCCCGACAGCGTGTTCTGCCGCCAGGTCGTCCGCGATCCGGTCAATGGCTCGCTGTTCGGCGGCAATGTGACCGGCGTCTATGCCACGCTCGTCAACACCGGCTTCACCAAGACGACCGGCTATGATCTCGCGATCAACTATCAGGTCGGCATGGGCAACGCTGGGCGGCTGCGGCTCAACGCCAATGCCACCATCGTCGACAGCTTCTCGCGCCAGGGTGGTGTGGGCCTGCCGGTGTTCGAATGTGCCGGCAAATACGGCGCCATCTGCAACCAGATCATTCCCGATCTCAAGACTGCGGCGCGCCTGAGCTGGGACAAGGGGCCGCTCACCACGTCGGTCCGCTGGCGCCACGTCGGCGGCACCGAGCTCGATCGCATCGCGTTCGGCACCGATCCCAACGGCCGGGCGCCTGTGCCCAACCTGCCGGCGCGCAACTATTTCGATCTCGATGCGGCAATTGTCGTGACCGAGGGGCTGACATTCAACGCCGGCATCTCGAATGTTCTCGACGAGCAGCCGCCGATCTTCGGCCAGGATGTCGGCGGCTTCGGCGCCTCGGGCAACACCTATCCCGGCACCTTCGACGGTCTCGGCCGCAGCTACCGGATCGCAGCGACCGTTCGCTTCTGATCCGGGCTTCCCCACCCGGCGGGAGGGCGCCGGGTGGGGAACACTGCTCTCCTTCCCGGCACCTTTATTCGGCGGCTTCGCGCCAGCCTGCGGATAGCCCCAGCGCCGGCGTTTCGGTGACAAGCCGCCGCACCAGCCCCTGCAGGTGCCTCGCCATGGTGGCGAAGCCGGGTGAGAGCGTCAGCCGAGCCGGGTCCATGTACAGGCTGCGGTCGATCTCGATCTGCACGGCATGGATCCCGGCGTCCGGCTGCCCATGATGCTCGGTGGTATAGCCGCCGGCATAGGGGTTGTTGCGCGCCACGCGCAGCCCGGCGCCCTGGAAATGCTGCTCGATCAGCGCCATAATCGCAGGATGGGCGCTGCGGCCGTGCCTGTCTCCCAGCACGATCTGTGGTGGTTGCACGCCCGATGGCCGCGGCATCGAATGGCAATCGACCAGCAGTGCAAAGCCGTGCCGCAATCGCGCCTGGCGGAGCAGGCTGGTGAGCCGGCCGTGCCAGGGCAGGTGCAACGCTGCGAGCCGCCGCGCGGCCTCGGCGGCGGGCAGTTTGCTCCGGTACACATCGAGCCCATGGCCAGCGATTCGCGGCAGCACGCCCAGCCCGCACGCCACCCGGTCGGTCCCGGCTGCGGGCAGCGGCAGCGCGCCGGTGAACATGGCTGGATCGAGCTCGTTTGCTGCACGGTTGAGATCGAGGAACAGCCGGGACCAGCGCGCCCGCATGATCGGCACGCCGGATACGCCATCGAGAAGTTGATCGACAAAGGCATCCTCGGCGCGGCGCAGCTGCGCCAGGCTGAGCGGCGAAGCAGCAAGAAACGCGGCGGGATACTCACGGCCCGAATGCGGCGAAGCCAGGACAATGGGCCAGCGCCCATCATCATCCCCGGTCAGGCTGAAGCCCGGCTGCAGCGAATCGTCCATCCCCTGAGTGTTAGGGGAGGGGGTGCCCCCCCGCCAGTGCCCATGTCGCGAACACGCTAATCAGCACGCACCCCGGATTGTCACATCCAGGCGCACGGTCGGGCTTGCAACCGCCGATGCCAGCCTCTAGAGGGCATCTTCTCGTGGACGCGTAGCTCAGTGGTAGAGCACTGTGTTGACATCGCAGGGGTCGCAAGTTCAATCCTTGCCGCGTCCACCATTTCCTCGCCAGCCTGCCCGCAGGGCGTCCTCGCCCCGCCCGCAGGGCGTCCTCGCCCCCCCCGCAGGGCTTCACTGTGACGTCGCCTGTGCCATCGCAGCGCGCAACCTGGCTTCGTCATAAGGCTCTTCGAGCACGACGCATGACGTCGGCCATGAGGCCCGGTCGGGAATGCGGCCCGACGCGATGACAATGCGAAGGTTCGGATCCCGCGACATCGCCGCGGTTGCCAGGGCGATCCCCGATCCGTCGGGCAGGGAAACGTCGGTCACCAGGACATCGAACGCCGCGGCAGCCAGCTGCGCCGTTGCTTCCACAACGGTGGCAGCCTCCTGCACCCGGTGTCCCATGTCGACGAGCATTTCGGCCAAAAGCATGCGGATCAGCGCCTCGTCCTCGACAACCAGCACGCGCAAGCCCAGAACCCGCAAGCCTTCCTGCGGCGGATCCGCCCGGACCGGTTCGGCTGCGGCCTGAGCCGGCAGCCGCAGCTCGAGAACCTGCCTTATCTTGCGTGCCAGGCTTTCCCGGCCATAGGGTTTGCTCAACTATTGCACGCCGTCGTCAAGCCGTCCGGCATGCACGATGGCATTCTGGGTGTAGCCCGAGGAGAACAGAACGGCGGCGCCCGGGTGGGCTGCAAGCATCAGCCGGGCGAGATCGGTGCTCTGCAGGGTGCCGGGCATCACGACATCGGTGAACAGCAGATCGATGGCAACGCCGCTTTCCACGATCGCCAGCGCGCTGTCGGCGTTGGACGCTTTCAGCACGCGGTAGCCGAGATCGGTCAGCTGTTCGACGGTCGTCGCGCGCACGGCCTCATCGTCCTCCACCACCAATATGGTCTCCGTGCCACCCGAAACGACACGTTGCGGCACGGCGGCCGGAATCTCCTCGGCCAGGCGCGTCCGCGGCACATACATCCGCACGGTCGTGCCGACGCCGACCTCGCTGTACAGCTTCAGATGCCCGCCGGACTGCTTGACGAAACCATAGACCATGCTGAGGCCCAGTCCCGTGCCTTCGCCCTCCGGCTTGGTGCTGAAGAACGGCTCGAACACCTTTGCAGCCGTGTCGGGCGTCATGCCACATCCGGTATCGGTGACCGCCAGCATGACATATTGCCCCGGCGTGACATCGGAATGTTCGGCTGCATAAGTGTCGTCGAGAACCGCATTGCTGACCTCCAGCGTCAGCTGGCCGCGCTTCTCCATCGCGTCGCGCGCGTTGATCGCGAGGTTGAGGATCGCGTTTTCCATCTGGGCGCGATCGACGTTGCAGTTCCACAATCCGCCGCTGCTGATGATCTCGATGGCGACGGCTTCGCCAAGCGTCCGGCGCAGCATGTCGTCGAGTCCCTGCAGCAGGCGGCCGAGGTGCAGCGCGGATGGCTCGAGGGGTTGGCGCCGCCCGAACGCGAGCAGTTGCGACGTGAGCTTCGCGCCACGCGACACACCGGCCATTGCATGCTGAACCCGTCGCTCGGCTGCCTCGTCGCCGCCGACATTGCGCGCCAGCAGATCCAGATTGCCCTTGATCACCTGGAGGATGTTGTTGAAATCATGGGCAACGCCCCCGGTCAGATTGCCGATCGCTTCCATCTTCTGCGCCTGGAACAGCTGGGCTTCGGCTTGCTTGAGCTTTGTGACGGCCGCTTCGATCTCACGCTCGAGCATGTCGTTATAGTCGCGCATCGCTTCGCGCGCCCGGATTTCGTCGGCAATCAGCCTGACTTCGATGACCGTGCCGACCGGCTTCCCGGTATCGTCGCGCATGGGCGAGGCGGTGAAGCCCACCGGATAGAAACTGCCGTTCCTGTGAACGAACACCTCTTCGCCGCTCTGCTGATTATTCTCCGGAAGCGCCCGATCGATGCTGCATTCGGCAACCGGAAAGGGTCGGCCGTCGGGGTGCGTGTGGTGGACGACGTCATGCAGCACACGGCCCTGGATTTCTGCAAAGCTGAAGCCCGTCATCGCTTCAGCGGCGGCATTCATGAAGATGCACCGCTGGCGATCATCCATCATGAACAGCGCCATGCGCGTGTTGTTGACGATTGCATCGAGCCGGTCGCGCGTCTGGCGAAGCTGCTCCTCGGCGCGTCGCGTCGCCGTGATATCCTCGATGGCTGCGAAAAACACGGCGTCATTCCCGGAACGCAGCAACTGCAGGCGAACATTCACATCATAATGCGAGCCATCCTTTCGCTGATGAACGGTGTCGAACGTCAGCAGCGCCTGTTCTCCCGATATGAGCGGCGCGATCATCTCGCGAAATGCCTGCTCCGAAACATGGGGCTTGATGGACCATGGCGTCATCATGCTCAATTCCGCCGCGTCGTACCCCAGATTCTGCCGCGCCTGCCGATTGACGAGCATGAACTGGAAGATGCTCGGGTCGAAGACATAGGATTCACCGATCCCTTCCTCGACAATCCGAGCCCACCAGTTGGCTGCAAGCATTCGCATTCTCCATACTTCAGCCTGTGCTGAATGCCTGATCGCCAAACACTTGAAGACGATCATGGTGTTGAAGTAAATATCCAAGCACGCCGCCGGTCGGTTTGCGGTGCAAGCCCGTCGGCACGAGCTTCGGCACCGGCACAGCGGCAAGCCGCACGGCACGCCCCTGCTCTCCATTGGCTTCAGGTCAAACGCAGGATATGGGCATGCATTGCCCACTGCGGGATGATGATGAACGGTTCAGGCGTTCTTTTGGTCGTGCCGTGCCTCGATGAGGCGGAAACGCTGCCTCGGCTGCTTCCGCAGCTGGTGGCGGAAAACCCCGGCGCGCTCATCGTCGTCGCCGATGGCGGAAGCCGTGATGGCAGCCGGGCGATCGTTGCCGCCATTGCCGCGACATCGCCCGCGGTTCGCTTGCTGGACAATCCGCAGCGCATCCAGAGTGCCGGCATCAACATGGCGGTGGAGGCTTTTGCCTCGGGCCGGGAATGGCTCGTCCGCGTCGATGCGCATTGCGGCTATCCGCCCGACTATGTCGGGCGGCTGCTGGCCGCCGCACGCCGGCACGGCGCCGACAGCGTGGTCGTCCCGATGCTCACCAGGGGCCAGGGGTGCTTCCAGAAAGCCGCCGCAGCGGCGCAGAATTCGGTGCTGGGCACCGGAGGCTCGGCCCACCGGCACCTCGGCGCCGGCCGGTTCGTCGATCACGGCCATCACGCTCTGATGAGGCTGGACCGCTTTGTGGCGGTGGGCGGCTATGACGCCGGCTTTTCGCACAATGAGGATGCCGAACTCGATGTGCGCCTTCGTGCTGCCGGGGCCCGACTGTGGCTGGAGCCCGACGCAGCGCTGGTCTACGCGCCGCGCCGTACGCCGCGCGCGTTGGCGCGCCAGTATTTCAACTATGGCCAGGGGCGCGCGCGCACGGTCGGCAAGCACCGGCTCCGGCTGCGCCTGCGCCAGCGGTTGCCGCTGGCGATCGCGCCGCTTGTCGGGCTCGGAGTGATCGGGCTCGGGGCGATCGGGCTCGGGATGGCGCCGATGGCGCCGGCCATGGCGCTGCTGGCCGTGCCGATGCTCGGCTGGGTGCTGCTCTCGCTCGCTTATGGGGTGGCGTTGGGCATCAAGGCGCGGTCGCGCTGCGTGGCAATGGCGGGGGTCGCCGCCATGATCATGCATCTGGCCTGGTCGGCGGGATACTGGCGACGCATGCTGTCATTCGGCTAATTAGGCTTAAGTCTAGGTTGTGAAGGCTGCTGTCGATAAATTATACAAGGATTAGTATTCGATAGTTGCCCGGGGTAGCCATGAAGTCGGCTCTTAAGACGACAGGGACTTGCGCAACGTCCAGCCGCGCGCTTTCGTTGCTTGCCGTCGCAGGCTTGCTCATGCTCGCCGGTTGCGACAAGCAGCCGGGCGGCCAGGTCGTCGCCGTTGTCGGCAGCGAAGAGGTGACGCTCAAGGAATTGCGCGCCGAGGCGCGAACCAGGTCGGATTCCTCGGGCCCGGAAGCCGAGGCCGCCAACGCAGCGGCGTTGAAAAAGCTCATCGATCGCAACGTGCTCGCCGATTTCGCCCGCGCTGAAGGGCTGGACCGTGATCCCGATTATGTCGAGCGTCGGCGCCAGTTCGACCAGACACTGCTTGCGGCACTGGCCATTCGCAAGCTGGCGGGCGCACCGGCCAGTCCGAGCAATGCCGAGGTGGAGGCGTTCGTGACGGCCAATCCGACGCTCTTTGCCGGCCGCCAGCAGCTTGTGCTCGAGGAGATACGCATTCCCCAGCCGTCCGACCCGGCTTTCGTCACCACGTTGACCGGCCTGCAGGATCTGGACGCGATCAGCGCGCGGCTCGACGCCCGGGGGATCGCCTTCGAGCGCGGCAATGCCGTTCTGGACACGGCCACGATCGATCCCGATATCGGCAGGCAGATCGTGGCGCTGCCCGATGGCGAAGTGTTCGACATCACGCGCGAGGGCTCGGTCTATTTCGCCATCATCACAGGGCGCAGGCCGGCCGCCGCCGACAGGCAGGACTGGAAGGCGGCCGCTGCCCAGTTGCTGCAGCGCCAGCGGTCGGGTGCTGCAATCGAGGCGGAAGTCGCACGGCTGCGAATGGCGGCGCGTATCCAGTACGACACGGCCTACAAGCCCAAGTCAGCCGCGTCATGACCGACAGGCGCGACCCCTGACGCTCCATCTCGCCTATTTCGTTCACGATCTGGGCGATGCAGCGGTGATGCGGCGGGTGCGGATGTTGCACGCAGGCGGTGCCGAGGTGACCGTGCTCGGGTTTCGCCGCGATGCAAGCGCCCCCCCCACGGTCGGCGGCGCGCCCGCGATCGATCTCGGCCGGACGCATGATGGCAGGCTGGCACACCGCGCCCTTGCGGTCCTGCTGGTGGCGCTGCGGCCGGCCGCACTGCGCGCCGCGATCGCGGATGCCGATGTCGTCATCGCACGCAACCTCGAGACGCTCCTGCTTGCAGCGCGGGTCCGCGGTCCGCGCCGGCTGGTGTACGAGTGCCTCGATATCCACCGCTCGCTGCTGGGCAACGGCATGGTGGCGCGGGGCGTGCAAGCGGTCGAGCGACGGCTTCTGGCGATGGTCGATCTTGTCGTCACCAGCTCGCATCGCTTCGCGGACGACTATTTCTGCAAGGGGCGCTCGGTCCCGGCGCCGATCAGGCTGGTGGAGAACAAGGTGCTGGCGATCGATGGTGAGCCGGCGCCGGCGGCCATGGACCGTGTCGGGGCCGGGCCGCCCTGGGTCATCGGCTGGTTCGGCATGCTGCGCTGCCGCCGCAGCCTGGCGACGCTGACCGCGCTCGTCCGCAATTCCGGCGGGCAGGTCCGGGTGGTGCTCGCGGGCGTGCCGTCGGAAGACGAACTTGGCGATCTGGCCGCGCACGTCGCCGCTGTGCCCGGCATGACCTTTCTGGGCCGCTACCGGCCGTCGAGCCTTTCGAGGCTGTATGGGCGGGTGCATTTCGCCTGGGCGATCGACCATTTCGAAGAGGGCCTCAACTCTGCCTGGCTGCTGCCCAACCGGCTCTACGAGGCGCTCGCGCATGGCGCGGTGCCGATCGCCATCGAAAGTGTGGAAACCGGCGCCTGGCTCGAGCGGCACGGTGTCGGGATCACCATTGCCGGCGACGATCAGGTGGCCGACATGATGGCCGCGATGACCCCCGGCCGGCTCGCCGCCGAACGCGCTGCCGTCGATGCGCTGCCGCGCGAGGCGGTAACGGCGGGACTGGCCGACTGCCGGGATCTTGTCGGCGCGATTGCCGGCTATGCCGTGTCCCACCCGCCCGCGAGGATCAGAAATGCCGTTCCGCAATCCTGATCGTGTCCCCGGCACGCACGATCACCGGCCCGGCCTTGCGCAGGTCGATCAGCCGTTCGGTCGTATCATTGGCGCGCTTGATGAAGATCTTGCGGGTGTTGGCGCGGTAACTGTAGCCGCCCGCCTGCGATACCGCCTGCGCCAGCGTCAGCCCCGTGGATACCGGATAGTCCCCCGGCCGCGCCACCTCGCCCAGAATGTAGAACGGCCGGAACGCGACAACCTGGATCGTGACGCGTGGATCCTTGAGATAGCCGTCGGCAAGTGCTGCGGTCAGCGCCGCCTGCAACTCCTCCACCGTCTTGCTGCTGGCGCCGAGATTGCCGACCAGCGGGAACAGCAGATTGCCGCTGCTGCTGATGACAAAATCGCCGGTCAGCGCCTCCTCGCCGAACACAGCAATGCGAATGCGGTCGCCGGGCGCCAGCGTGTATTCGAGGCTTTCGGCGGCCGCCCCTGCACCTTGCTCCACATCCTGCGCCATCGCCGGGGCGGTCAGCCCGCAGCCCAGCGCCAGCGCCAGAATCATGTTCCCGTTCAAATCAAGCATATGCGTCCCATCCGCACAGTTAACGATAGCGGGGCCGACGATTGGCGCCGCATTAAAAATCATAGGGCATTGATGAAACGCTGCCAATACCCGTTTCTCAAACAAAAACGGCAAAACATTAAAAAGTCAAACGTCGCATGAATAGTGTCGACGCGCCCGTTTCCGTGATCATACCGGCATGGAATGCTGCCGAAACCATCGGGCGCGCCGTCACCTCGGCACTGCGACAGCCCGAAGTCGGCGAGGTGGTCGTCATCGACGATGCGTCGAGCGATTCCACCAGGGTCGCCGCCGCAGCGGCAGACGATGGCACTGCGCGGTTGCGCGTCATCGGCCTCGAGCGCAACCGTGGCCCGGCTGCGGCGCGCAACATCGGCATCGCAGCCACGACCGCACCCTTTGTGGCGATCCTCGATTCGGATGATTTCCTGCTTCCGGCGCGGTTCGGCCCGCTGCTGGCGCGGCCGGGCTGGGACGCGATTGCGGACAATCTGGTGTTCATCGATGAAAGCCGGGTGGCGGCGTTCGACCCCGCCGGTGTCCGGGCCTTTGCCGATGATGTCACGCGGCTGTCGCTGGCGACGTTCGTGCTCGGCAACATCTCTGTCCATGGCCGCCCGCGTGGCGAGTTCGGCTTTGCAAAGCCGGTTCTGCGCCGGGCCTTTCTCGAAGCGCATGCGCTTGCCTATGACGAGACGCTGCGGCTGGGCGAGGATTATGCGCTCTATGCCCGCATCCTGGCGCGCGGCGGCGTCTTTCTCGTGTCGCGACAGTGCGGCTATGTCGCCGTCGAGCGCGCCACCTCGCTCAGCGGCCGGCACCGGACCGACGATCTGGCGGCACTTGCTGCGTCCGACCGCAGGCTGCTTGCCGACCCGGCGCTCGGTGCCTCCGGCCGCACGGCCATCGAGCGCCACCTGGCGCATGTCGCAGCCAAGGCGCAGCATCGCGCGTTTCTCGATGCGCGCCGCGCGCGCGGCATCATCCCGGCGCTGGCCGAAGCGCTGCGTCGTCCCGCTCGGGTGCCGGCCCTTGTGCAGGCCATCACCCGCGACAAACTGCCTGGACGCGCCAGCGCCCCGGCTGCCGAGGTGCGCTATCTTTTCGCCTGAGGCCCCTGGTCCGGCCGCGCCGGTCGTGTCGGTGATCATCCCGACCTGGAATGCCATGCGCCATCTCGAAGCGGCGGTCGGCTCGGCAACGGGGCAGAGCCTCGCCGCAATCGAGATCATCATCGTCGATGATGGCTCGACCGATGCGACCGTGGCGCTTGCCGAACGGCTGGCGGTGACCGATGCGCGCATCAGGGTCGAGCGCAACGCGACCAATCTCGGGCCGGCGGGTGCGCGCAACCGGGCACTGGCCCTTGCCCGCGGCGACTGGGCAGCCGTGCTGGACAGCGACGACCTGATGGCGTCCGGGCGGCTGGAGGCGCTTGTCGCCATCGGCAACGCGACCGGCGCCGACATCGTTGCCGATGATCTGGTGGTGTTCGAGGATGATCCGCCCCACACTGATGCGCCCCACAGGGCGACGCTGTTCCTCGGCGGCGCGCGCCGGCCGGGATGGATCACGCTCCTCGATTATCTGGATGCGACGGTGATGTATCGCCGCGGTGCCAACCTCGGCTATCTGAAGCCGATAGTGCGGCTGGCGTCGCTGCGCGCGGCCGGACTCGCCTATGATCCCGGGCTGCGCATCGCCGAAGATGATGATTTCATCGTCCGGGCACTGCTCGCCGGGCTGCGCTACTGGCTCCAGCCCGATCCCGGCTATGGCTATCGGCGCCACGCCGGATCGATCTCCCACCGCCTCTCCGGCGCGCACGCCTTGCCGATGCTGGAGGCCAGCGGCGCTCTGCTGGCGGCCGAGGCGGGGCGGCCGCCGAAGGTCGTCCGGGCGCTGGCGGTGCGGCACGCCGCCATGCGCAAGGCCTGCGCCTTCGCCGGCTTCATCGAGGCGCTCAAGGCGCGCGATGCGGGACGGGCGGCGGCCCTCGCGCTCGCACATCCGGCGATGCTGGCTTTGCTGCGTATGCCGGTCGCCGCCGCCATCGGCCGGCTGCGGCCTTCATGGTGGCCGCGCCCCGCGCGCGCCGAGCCCGCAGCTGCGGCGGCGCTCGCGCGGTTCGCGCCTGAAGCGGCATCGCCATCACCCCGACCGGAGGTGCATTGATGGCCGAGACCATCGACGTGTGCATCTGCACCTTTCGCCGGAAATCGCTGCAGGCGACTCTCGTCTCGCTGGCCGGCCAGACCCTCGAAGACGGCGTGCGGCTGCGCATCATCGTCGCCGACAATGACGATACGCCGGTCCGGTGCCCCGGGATCATGACGCTGGCCCACAGGCTCGGGCTCGACATCAGCTATGTCCATGCGCCGGCACGCAACATCTCGGTGGCTCGCAACGCCTGCCTCGATGCAGCGCGCGCCGATTGGCTGGTGTTCATCGATGATGACGAGGTGGCGGCGCACGGCTGGATCGCGGCGCTGCTGCGGCACCGTACCGGCCACGACATCGTGTTCGGCGTATCGCAAGCGCGCTATCCACATCCGCAAACGCCGGCCTGGGTGGTGCAGGGGGATTTCCATTCCAACCGGATCGCCGGCAACGACGCACCCTGGAACGGCTATACCGCCAATGTGCTGATCGACCGCCGGATGATCGCCGCCGCCGGCGTGCGCTTCCAGCCGGCACTCGGCCAAACCGGCGGCGAGGACACGATGTTCTTCTTCGATGCCAAGCGCGCCGGCGCCCGTTTCGGCTATGCCCCCGATGCGATCGTGACCGAGGACACGCCGGTGGAGCGGGCCGGCTGGCGCTGGCTGGCGCGGCGGCGCTTCCGGTCCGGCCAGGTGCATTACCTGCTGCTGCGCCGCGGCGGGGCAGGGCGCCTTGCGGGCCTCGCCGCCGCCCCCAAGGCGATGGCCTGTTTCGCCCAGGCCATGCTGGCGCTGCCATCGCGTCGGCGAACCGCCGCGGCAGCGTTGCGCGGCATGCTCCATGTCGGCGTGCTGGCCTCGATGGCCGGCTATGCGCCGTACCGCGAATATGCCGAACGATCGGCCGGTTGAAGATGGGGAGCGCGCCGCCAATGCAGCAATTTCTAAAACGACAGATTGCCGGGAACCGGCGGAGCGGCATCGTCCGTTACATGGCCGGACTGTCGCAGCGCTTCCTCAATGCCTATCACTACACCGGCCAGTACGAGTTTGAGACCAACGGCGAGAAGTTCGCGCTGGAGCAGTTTTTCGGTTTCCACGGCGACCGGGCGAAGATCTGGGACGTCGGGGCGCATCTTGGTGAATATGCCCAGCAGGCCCATGACGTTGCGCCGCAGGCGTCGATCGTCAGCTTTGAAATCATTCCCGAAATCGCCGAGCGGCTGCAGGCGAGAATGACCGGGGACTGGTTCGAACTGCGGCAGATCGGGCTTTCCGATGCCAGTGGGGAAATTCTTGTCTCGTGGAACAAGAAGCACGACACCACCAACGCGATCCACCCGTTTGTTCATGACCTTGTCGACCCGACGCAGGTGGAACTGCGAAGCTGTCCGATCACGACGATCGATCGCCTCATCGAGCAGGGCGAAGCGCCACCCGATCTTCTGAAGATCGACGTCGAGGGTCATGAAAGGGCCGTGCTGTTCGGCGCGGGCGAATTGCTCGCCGGCGATCGGGCGCCGGCCATGATCCAGTTCGAATATGGGGGGACCTGGATACCGTCGGGCTCGATGCTGTTCGGCGTGCAGACGTTTCTGGAAGGCTTCGGATATTCGGTGGGCCGGCTGTATCCGGACCATGTCGAATTCGGGAAATACACCTGGCAGAACGAGCATTTCCGCATGGGCAACATGATCGCAGCAAAGCCCCCCGCGCTTGTGCGCATGCTTGCCAACTAGGATGGGACCGGCGTCGGGGACGATGAAGGCTTCGATCATCATACCGACTTTCAACAGGCTGTGGTGCTTGCCGGAGGCGCTCGAATCGTGCCCGAACGATCCGGACGTCGAGATCATCGTCGTCGATGATGGCAGCACCGATGGCACCTGGGAGTGGCTTTCCACCCAGACCGGGCGACCGGGGATACGGACGGTCCGGCAAAGCAACTGGGGCAAGCCTCGCGCGGTCAATCTGGGGATGGCGATGGCGCAGGGGCGGTACATCAAGTTCCTGGATTCGGATGATCTGTGCGTGGCCGATGCTTTTGCCGCGCAACTGGAGGCTTGCCTGGCACACGCGCCCGACATCTGTGCGGCAAGCTATGTCGAGACGTTCGAAACGGCAGCACCCGACATCGTGCATCGCTGGAAGAACGCCGGTGACTTCATCGCCCAGCAGCTCGGGGAGTGCGACAGCTCGCATTACTCCGCATATCTGTTCTCGAGATCATTTCTGGACGGCATCCGGCACCGTCCCGAATTCGCCTTTTGTGACGACCGTATGTTCATTCTGGAATGTGCCCTGAAGCAGCCCGAAGTTCTCGATTTTGCGGGCATCACCCTCGTCCATCGGCATCACGCGCGCGGCCGCATCCAGTTCAGGCCGGGATCGGTGGCGGTCGCCACCAATCTCCAGAAACGCCGGATGTACGAGAAGATCCTCGGCCAGTTGGCGGAGCAGGGGGAATTGCAGGATCGGCGGCGACGGGCGCCCGGCCGGGAACTTTATGCGCTGGCGCAGCGCACCGCAGCCTATGATTGGCAGGAGGCGAGGGAGATCCTGGCGTTGCTCTCGAGCCTCGATCCCGATTACCGGCCGCCGGATCGCGGTCGCAACCGGCTTTATCACTATCTCGGCTTCGGACTGGCGCAGTTGATCGTCAACGGCTTGCGCGCGGTGCGAAATGGCGCCGGCCGGCTCGCATCGGGGTGGTTCGGGCTGCAGGTCGGGGACGGTCGGACGCGCAATCGGGAGGCTCAGGGCGGCTGATGGGCGGCAGGCGCTCCGCTCCAGGCCCGGACTGGACGCCCGCGCGAGCCGCCCAGAGCGGCCGCGGTGCCACCGGCCGCGGTGCCGCCGGCCGGGTCGCAGCGTCGGGCGAAACCGATGGATCAGCCGACGCCTTGCTGGGCGTTGCGGCAGTGGTGGCTCTGGTCGCCACGGGACTGGTCGGCACAGTCGCCGCCGGGGCGTTCATCCTGTCCGGTCTGCTGCTGGTGGCGCTGCGCCCGGGAAGGGCGTCGGCTGATCTGCTGCGCTTCTGGCCGCTTTTGCTGTTGCCGCTTCTCGCGTCGCTTTCGACCCTGTGGTCGGAAGCGCCCGAGCGGTCGTTGCGCGCCGGGCTGCAGCTTTTGCTGACGATTTTGGCGGCGATCATTGTCAGCCGGCGGCTGAGCGTCAGGGCGATGATCCTGACACTCTTCTGCTGCCATGTGGTCGTGATCGTTCTGGCGCTGCCGGAGGCGGCCGGGAAGCTTGGAAGCGGCGTGCCACTGATCGGTCCGTTCGCATCGAAGAACCAGATGGGGTTTGCGGCGCAGATGTTGCAGGCGCTGTCGCTGGTCGTGGCGGTCGACCGGCAGCAACCGGGGGTCGCGCGGCTGACGGCGGTGGCGATGATTCCGTTGACCCTGTTGCTGGTCGTGCTGAGCCAATCTTCTGGTGCGCTGGTTTCTGCGGCCTTGACCTTCGGCACCTTCGGCGCAATCGCGATCTTCGGTCGGTTGTCGATGGCGCTGCGGCTGGCCGTCCTTGCCTTCACGGTGCTGCTCGGCTTTCTCGGCCTGATGCTGCTGCCGGAGATCGAGGCGGCGTTGGCCGACTTTCGGCTGAATGTGCTCAAGAAGGACGCGACGCTGACCGGGCGGACCTATCTCTGGGCTTTTGCCGAGCAGCTGATCAGCGAGCGGCCCTGGCTCGGCCACGGCTACAACGCCTTCTGGCGGCAGGGCAATCTCGAAGCCGAGGGGCTCTGGCGCTGGGGCGGCATTGCCAGCCGGACGGGCTTCAATTTCCACAATGCTTTTGTGGAGATGCAGGTCGATCTCGGGCGGGTCGGACTGATCGTGTTCATGGGCCTATGTGCTGGCGTGCTTGGCGCCGCCTTGTACCGACAGCTTGTTGCACCGTCGCTGTCGATGGCATTTCTCGTGTCCTATCTTCTGGTGATGTACAGCCGCAACTTCACCGAAAATGGCCTGATTGCGCCGTTCAGCCTTGTGACCTTCCTGTGGGTGGCAACCGCGGTCCATGCCCTTGTGCCGGCCCCACCGGCGGCCCGATCTGCGGCCCGATCTGCGATGCCCCGGCGCCCGATCGGGTCGAGACGTCGCGGGCGTCAGCCGAGGTTTCCGGCCCAGGCATAGAGCGCCAGATAGTCGTCGGCGGATTGCGCCATCGAAAGGCGCTGCTCCACATAGGCGCGTGGCCGATAGCAATCGCGTGCAGCCCAGAAATCGTCAAAGCCGGCTTCCAGCGCTGCCATGCGGAAGGTGCGCCCGCACCGCGCGTCGAAATAGGGGACCGAACTCACCGCAAGCCCGGCCGGTGCATGGCGGCTGAGGTGGGGATCGACCAATATGCCCTCGTCCCAGGCGAACACCGGCACATCGGCGGCCAGCGCCTCTTGATATGCCAGGCCCTGCGTCTCATGCTCGCACAGAAACGCCAACGCCCGCGCCTGGCGGAGTGCTGCCGCAAATTCGGCGTGGTGATGCTCGCCGTAGCGCAGCACGCGGCAACTGATCCCGCGGGCGGCAAGATGCGCGGTGAGCCGATCGAGCAGCGCTGGCACCAGCAGCGGCCGCTTCCAGCGGATCTTGTCGTAGATGAGCACGTCGAAGGTCTTTTCGCCGGCCCGCGCCGGGGTCCATCGCCGCGTGTCGATGCCGGCGAACCAGGTGACGACCTTGTCCCCGCACACGGGACGATAATAGTCGCGAAACCAGTCCGAGGGCTGGATCAGCACGCGCATCCGCGGGTGGGCGGCAACGGCCGCCGCCGCCGCCGGCGCGCCGAAATCACCGGGGCCGAACACCACCGGGTTGGGCAGCGAAACGGCATCGATCACCTGCGGATAGCCGGCAAGCCCGATCGGGTAGCCCCGCATCTCGCGCGCCGTCCTGAAATCATTGACACGCACATCGCAGCCACGCCGCTCGAGCGCGGTGCGCAGTGCCACAAAGGCGGCGTAGAAGCCGGTGTGCACCTGCTTGCGGCGCGCCGAGCGATAAACATAGCGCGCCAGCCGGTGCCCCTGCGCCAGTGCGCCACCGATCACCCCCGGCCGCGCGTGCCATTCGAAGCCATCATAGAACAACAGCACCAAAGGGCCGCGCGCCGTGTGGTACAGCGCCTGCGCAGGATCGCTGCGCTTTTCAGCCAGTGCGTGCATGGCCACCAACAGTCTTCGCCATTGCTTCGCCGACGAGCAGCGCGCGACCATCGGGCCGCGCCGCAGCCACCATCGCCGATGCGAACTGCATGATCGCGCGATCCGACGCGCCGGTGTCGCCGCCAAGCGAGGATATGCGGACGAGGATACCATCCGGTACCGTGCCGCTGCTGAGTCCTTTCAGGATGGCAAGATACTCCTCGGCACTGGTGCGCGGAAAGGCGCTGCCGATCCGAGTCCAGTAGAGCAGCCGTTCGATCCGATCGTCGCGGCGCGCAGTGAAGGCCCGCGCCGCGATGGCGCTCCCCTCCGCTATGGCGCTCCCTGCTGTAGGCTGCGGCGTGCCGAACTCGAGTGCCACGCTGCGAAAGTCCGACAGCCCGAAGCCCTGGCCGGGGTAGCAGGTTTCGGGCCGGTGGAGCTGCAGGCTGCCGCCCTGGGTGTTGCCATAGGCGATCAGCAGCATGATGTCCGGCTGGCCGGGGGCCCGATAGTAGCGCTTCAGCAACTGGTCATAGCCTTCGGTGTCTGTGGCCTCGGTCGTGGCGATCACGCCGGCGGCGGAGACGAAGCGCCAGTCGCCGATGCCGGCGGGTACCACATCCTCGATCCGCGTCGTCGTCAGCGCCGCGGGAAGCGCCCGCGGCGTCGCCGCAAAGGCCGCGACCGCGGTGCCGACCTGCGCACCCGCCACCAGCAGCGCCCGCCGGGTGAGCGAGGGGCGCGTCACCGTCCCGTCCGCCGCTTGCGCCAGCGCCGCGACAGAAGCTCGTCGACAACGATGACGCCCCCCATCGCCACCGCCACCATGGTGAGGCCGGCGAAATCGTGGAGGAAGCCCTGCGCCGCGCGGTCGCCGAGATGATAGGTGATCAGGATCAGCAGGATGACGCGGACGAGGTTGGCCATGATCGCCATCGCGATGATGCTTGCGAAGAGCACGAGATTGTAGCCGACGCTCGCACTGTGCCGGATCCAGGCATAGAAAAGGCCCATGGCCGTCAGGCTGATCATCGAGTTGAGGCCGCCGCACGCTGCCTTCACTTCAAGGCTGTACTGGCCCGCCACGATGCTGAGGCCCGAGCGCGCGACCGGATAGCCGAACTGCGACAGGATCAAGACCGCCCATTCGGTGATGCCGAGCCGAAGCGGCTGGGTTGCGGCGGCCACGAAGCTGCCGGGCGGCGGAAGCACGAGCAGGAAATAGACGAGGGGAAACCAGCCGGCCCGCATCGCAGCCTTGCCGATGAACAGGTAGAGCACCGCGATCAGGCTCAGATAGAGCGCCGCACTTTCGACGACGATGCTGCCGACAACGCGAGCGGCGACATAAAGTGCCAGCGCCGGCAGCAGGATTGCGGCACCGATCGCTGCCGACCCCGGTCGTGCCTGCGCCACCATCTCCGGCCAGGCGCGGACGAGCAGCCAGATGGCGATCGCAAGAACAATGGGTCCATGGCCACCCTGCTCGGTCGACCATGAAACGCGCGCGATGCCCTGGAAGGTCGGGATCGCCATGGCCGCCACGCCGGCGACGAGCACGACGATCCAGACACCGGACTGCCAGCCGGAGATCCCGGTATCAGCGTTGCCAGCGATCGCTTTTGTCTGCTGCACAGGACATCGTCCCCAACTCGATCGCCGGCGCGATCACGATGCATCCCCCTTCAGCGCAACCACCATGGCCCTGCGTATCGGAGCCGGGAGGCGAGGTCGGTGCGCCAAATACCAACACCGCCGGCGCAAGCGCCGGCGGAGAAGGTCGGGGGCACGACAGGTCAGGCCAGTGCAGCCCGGTTGCGGCGACGCCGCAGGCTGGCACCGGCGATACCGGCGGTCAGGATCATCATGCCCCAGGTGCCCGGCTCAGGCGCCGCCACCGAGATGTTGTCGATCTCGAAGGCGTTCGCGCCGATCGAGGTCAGCGTGAAGCTGACGATCGAGTCGAGGCCCTGGGTGTCGTAGAATATGCGGCCATTGGTCGTCGGCGAGCTCTGGTCGCCAGTTCCGGGGAGCCCACTGTCTGCGGCAAGCCCGGTGATGATTTCCAGGCCCGACAGCGTCCGCGCGGGGCCCGTGAGGAAGTTCAGCACCACCACATTGTACGAGTCGAGCGAGCCCAGCACGAACGACAGCACCTGCGTCTGCGGCACGGCGATCGTGATCGATGAGGTCTGGTTGGCCTGCACCGCCAGGAAGTTGCCTGTGCTGCCGAAGGCCGGCCGCGCCGCCTGCCCAACGACGCTGTCAGCGAAAATCGCCATGCCGCCGCCATAGGCGGTCCCGGCCGTTTCGCCTTCGAAATCCTCGATGATCGAGGTGTTCATCAGGCCCGTCGCAAGCCCGCCGGGCTTCCAGGTGACGGCCAGAGCGTTTGCCGGTGCAGCGCTGATCAGCGCCATCCCGGTGACCGCTATCGCAAGAGGCAAATTCTTCAACATGCTCGTTCTCCCTGTTTGTCGGAATTGCAATTCAAACCTGTTCAGCGTCCGCACCGGCAAGCCCGGCCTTGGCCACCGACGGCATGACTGCACATCAGGGCCAATTTGCAAATTACTATGTCTGCAGGTGAACGGGGTCAATCACGGCATAAGTCACTAGCGAAACCGCTCTGGCGACTATACGTTCGTATGGTAAGACTAAACCAATGTCGTAATGCGAAAATAAAAATGACTTAAGAACTAGTGCCATCAGGCCAAATTGCTCAAGTCCGCCGATTATGCGATCCCATTAACCACAATTTTGGGCCGGTTACTGGGGGCAGATCAATGAAGCTGTTCGATGAATACACCAGCGTCTTCAATATCTATGCCGCGTCGACGCCCTCTTCCGATGCAGCGCATCGCATGACAGCCGCTGCAGGGACGACCCCGATCGAGGTGATTGCACCAGCCCGGCGGGAGAGTGGACTGGCGCGCGCCATCGACATCATGGTGGCATTGGCGGCGCTTGTTGTTTTCGCGCCGATCATGCTGTTCGGCGCCGCCGCCATTGCATTGACGAGTTCGGGCCCGATCCTGTTTCGCCAGCAGCGGATCGGCCGCAACGGCATGTTTTTCACCTGCCTGAAGTTCCGCACCATGCATGCCGACGCGGGGCAGATGCTCGACGCGTTGCTAGCGCAATCCCCCGAGGCCCGCGCCGAATGGGCGGAAAGCCACAAGCTGCGCGACGATCCGCGGATCATCGGCATCGGCCGCTTTCTTCGCCGCACCAGCCTCGACGAGCTGCCGCAGCTCTTCAACGTGCTCGCCGGCGACATGGCCATCGTCGGCCCCCGCCCGATCATCAGTGGCGAGATCGCCCGCTATGGCCGGCATATCGGCGATTATTGCTCGGTGCGGCCCGGCATCACCGGTCTGTGGCAGGTGAGCGGCCGGAGCGAGACCTCCTACCGCCGCCGGGTCGCATGCGACCGGCTCTATGCGCGCCGCAAGTCGGTCCCCGGGGACCTCCGGATCATGGCCTGCACCGTGCCTGTCGTGCTGCTCGGCCAGGGCGCATGCTGAGCCGCGCGGTCAGCGCCTGAACGGCGCCCAGGCCTCGTTCATCCGCGCCGCCGCCGGCACCGGATAGTCCGACGAACGGTCCGCGCCGGTCGCCAGTGTCCACACCTCATCGCCTTCCAGCCCGACCGCCGACAGCCGGCCGGTGCGATAGGCGCCGGTGTCCAGGCCGATGCGGTTGGCCCTGATCTCGACCCCCGCCTCGCGGATGCTGTGTCCATGCACGACGACGGCACCATGCGCCGCATCGCTGTCGGTGAAATCCTCGCGAATCCACAGCAGATCCGCCTCGACCTGGCGTGTCAGCGCAGTGCCCGGACGCACACCGGCGTGCGCGAAGAAATAGCCGCCGGCGCGCAACGACAGCGGACGTCTTGCCAGCCATTCCGCCAGCGGTGCCGGAATGGCCCGGCGCGCAAGGGCAATCAGCTGGCTGCTGTCGTCCGGATCGATGTCGGCTGCGGGAACGCCGAAGCTGGCAAGCGTCGCCACGCCGCCGAAGCGTGCCCAGAGCTCGGCCGCATCATGATCGCCGCGGAGCGTATCGAGTAGCGCTGCCTCATGATTGCCCTTCAGCACCAGGCATCCGGGGCCGTCGAGCCCCACAAGCCGCGCCATCACCTCGCATGATTGCGGGCCACGATCGATGAAGTCGCCCAGCACGATGCATCGCGTCGGCAGTGGCGGCCGCGCCGCCGTGTCGCGGTGGATGCGGGCCAACAGATCTTCGAGCAGATCGAGCCGGCCATGGATATCGCCAATGGCATAGATGCGTTCGCCGGGCAGGCCCTGCGTCACGGCTTTGCGGCGGATCAGGCTGGAAAGCGGCACCGTGTCTCCATAACATGATCCGGCGGACGTGTCGTCCGGGCTCAGATGCCGCCGCGGTCCGGCTGGAAGGCGAAGACCGTCAGCGCCATCACCCCAAAGGCGAGCACCAGGAACACCATCCACAAACCAAGCTCCGGCAGCCGCGCAACAAGCTGACGGCGCACCTGCGCCATTGACAGCACCGGCGCGGCACCGGCCACCGCAACGTCACCACCCGCCGCCAGTGCCATCGTCCGCTGCTCGAGAAAATGCCAGCTCAGCGCGGCGAAGGCCAGGCTTGCCGGCAAGCTGAAGACGAGATTGGCGACAAAGCCCTGGTCGGCCGATCCCAGCGCGATCACCGATTGCTGAAGCGGCCAGCCGAGCATGAACAGGCCGCCGGCATAGCGCTGAAGCCCCGAGACAAGCCGGGACGCCGGCAGCGAAAGCCCTGCGGCCACCACCGTGCCACAGGCAATCGGCAGCGCGAGCAGGGCATGAAAGCTCGGCACCGCGAGCCAGCTTCGCTGCCCCAGCAGCGCCACGCCGGCAATGGCGATCGCCGCAACGCCGGTCCCGATCACCGCACGCGGAAGCCGCCGCCGCAGCGGATGCGCAAGCGCCCCCAGCATGAACGCCGTCGCGGCACCGATCGCCCGGTTTGTCACCGCCACGTCCAGCGCCAACGTGCCGGCGCCCACCGCCACCGCCGCCAGCCCTGCGAGCAAAGCCGAAAGCACCAATACGGCGTGCTGCGGTCGAACCGCCGTGGCGCACAGGGCAAGCGCCGAGGCGAGGGCCACCGGCAGCGTCCACATGATCTCATTGACGATACGCGCGACCGGATTGCGCAGGAACACGCCCGGCAGCGTGAATTCCGGCCAGAACACCAGGTTGAGAAAATAGGACCACAGCTCCGAATCGCCAAAATAGGCCTGTAGCGGTCGCACCGATACGATCGGCCCCAGCACAAGCGCCGGCAGCATGACCGCGACAAGCAGCAGCGGCGCCAGCCGGGCAGCGCGCCGCCGCAGAAAGCCGCGCACGCCATGCGCCTGGAGGCTCTGCATCGCGAGCAGCCCGGCCAGTGCAAAAAGCCCGGCCATCAGCACATGCGGAAGCAGCCAAGCCACGCCGGCCAGCCGGCCGAAGCTGTTGCTCACTTCGCCGCTGTGATGAAGAAACAGCCCGATGACCAGCGCCACCCGCAGCATGGCGGCGCCCGGCATCCATGGCCTGTCATGATCCGCGAATCGGTCTTTCATCGCCAAGTGCCTGACCCCATTGCCGCTCTCATAGGGCAGACCCGAACCGGTGGCTATCAACGGTACAGTAAAAGCAGGCATCACTGGCCAACAGGATAGCAAGATACCGTCGAAAGGCTAGTGATACGGCACAAAACACGGAAATATCGACTGAACATGTCCTGCCTGCCGCAAGAGGTGCTATACCGGAACTTGGTGAAACATGGTCGATAGTGTTGTGACAAGGGCTTGTCCATGCAGCAGGAGTTCGAGATCGCGGAAGCGGCTCAGGGACGGTTGATCCTCGACAGCGGCGACGGGATCGCGACACAGCGGGGCAGCCTGCTTCCCGATCCAAGGGTCGTCTGGGCGATCCTGCGCCGGCGGATGTGGATCTTCCTTCTGGTCGTCACGCTTATTCTCGCCGGCGCCGGCGGCTATCTGGCGCTGGCCACGCGCCATTATTCGGCCACCGCCAGCGTGCTCCTCGAGCCGCGCAGCGGCGATCCGGTACAGCCGGCGAACATCCAGTCCTCCGAGCAGCTGCCCAGCTCCGATTTCATCGACACGCAGCTGGTGGTGCTCGGCTCGCCGCGGCTAGCCGCTGCCGTTGTGCAGAGCCTCGATCTTGCCGATGATCCCGAATTCGGCACGGGTGGCGACGCCGCGATCGACGCCACACCCACGGAACAGGCGCAAGCGCGGCTGGTGGCCACGGGCAAGGCGCTGCGCAACGCGGTCACGGTCCGCCGGGCCGGCCGCACCTCGATCATCGAGATCGAGGCCAGCTCGCGCTCGGCCACCCAGGCCGCGCGGATCGCCAACGGCTTTGCCCAAGCCTATCTCGACCAGATCCGGCAGGCGAAGGAGGAAGTCGATGCACGGGCACGGCTGCAGGTCGACAGCCGTCTTGTCGAACTTCGCAAGGAGGCCGAGGCCGCCGATTCGGCGCTCCAGCAATACAAGATCGCCAATGGGCTGATGAGCGCCCAGGGTGCCACGATGGCCGAGCAGGAGAGTTCGACGCTCGGCCAGCAACTGGCTTCGGCGCGCGCGCTGCTGGCCGAGCGCCCGGGCCGGCTGGCGGCGGCCCGCGCCCAGTTCGAGCGCGGCGGTGGTGGTGGCGATGTGGCGTCCGCACTAAACTCCGGCACGATCGGCGCGCTGCGCACACAGGAAGCCGAGAGCAGCCGTGCGCTGGCGCAACTGCGCGCGCGCTATGGCGAGCGCCACCCCGCGATCGGCCAGGAGGAGCAGCGCTTGGGCGCCGTGCAGCGCCAGATCCAGCTGGAGATCGACCGGATCCTCTCGAGCCTCGAAGCCGAGGTCCGCGTCGCCCGCTCGGGCGTCGAATCGCTGGTGGCAAGCCAGCAGGCCTCGCGGCGGATGCTGGCCAGCAACGCCGCGGCGCAGGTCGGCTATATGGAGCTGGAGCGCAAGGCGCTCGCCGCCCGCGCCATCTACGGCGCCTTCCTCAACCGCTCGATCGGCACGGCCGCGCGCGAAGGCATCGAGCCGCCGCGCGCCTCCATCGCCTCGCCGGCGCTCGTCCCGCTCCAGCCCACCTCGCCCAACGTCCGGCTGGTATCATCGCTCGCGCTGGTCTTTGCGCTGGCCTTTGGCGGCATCGGCATTGCGCTGGCCGAGTATCTCGATGGCGGCGTGCGCACCAAGCAGGATGTCGAGCGCCGTCTCGGCGTCCGCTATCTGGGCGCGCTTCCCGAGATCGGATCGACCCTCGACGGGATGCGCGTTACCGAGGGACCGCAGGACTATATCGTTTCGCACCCGCAATCGATGTTCGCCGAAGCGCTGCGCAGCCTGCGCGCCTCGGTGACACTGCGCGGTCGCCATCGACCGCGCATCATTGCCGTCACATCGGCGCTGCCGCGCGAAGGCAAGACGACGACAGCCGTGTGCCTGGCGCGCACCCTTGCCTTGTCGGGAGCCAGCACGGTGCTCGTCGATTGCGATATCCGCCGCCACTCGGCCAGCGACATGCTGCTCGCCGGCCAGCCGGGCCAGTTGCTCGAAGTGCTCGCCGGCACCGTATCGCTCGATGCGGCGCTGGCACGCGACAGCCAGACCGATCTCTTCATCCTCGGCACCACGGAATCGGCCAATGATGGCCGGGATCTGCTCGGGGTCGAGGCGCTGGCGGCCTTGCTGGCGAAGTTGCGCGAGCGCTTCGAATTCGTGGTGATCGACACGGCCCCGGTGCTCGGCCTGGCGGATGCGCGGGTGGTGGCGAGCAAGGCCGATACGGTCCTGTTCCTTGCGCGGTGGCGTGCCACATCGATGCGCGCCGCCGATGCAGCGCTCGATCTGCTGATCGATGCCGATGCGCGGGTAGCGGGCGTGGCGCTCTCGCTGGTCGATATCCGCAAATATGCCAGCACCGGCCAGGAGGACGTCTATGGCTATCACACGAAGTTCAAGGGCTATTACACCAACTGATGCCGGCCGCGCGGTTGCCGTGCTGGCGTTGGCGGTGCTCGGCGGCGGTGCAGCACCCGTTGCCCCGCCGCCGGTGCCGGCAAAATCCTTCTTCGAGCCGTTCGACCGGATCGACACGCGGCGCTGGTACATCTCCGATGGCTGGGTCAATGGCGCCTTGCATGGCTGCACCTGGGCGCGCAGCAACGTGGGCGTGCAGGCCGGCATCCTGAAGTTGCGGATCACCCAGGCGCCGAATCGCCTGCGGCCATACAAATGCGCCGAGCTCCGCACGCTGGGTCGCTACGGCCATGGGCTTTACGAGGTGCGCCTGCGGTCGGCAGCAGGGGCGGGGATCAACACCGCCATGTTCACCTATTCCGGCCCACCGCTCACCCCTGTGCACGACGAGATCGATTTCGAGCTTCTCGGCAAGTCGCCCGACAAGGTGCAGCTCAACACCTTCGTGGCCGGCAAGGGCGGCCGCGAATCGCTCGTCCCGGTGGCGGGCGGTGCCGATGCGGCGTTTCACGACTATGCTTTCGAATGGACGCCCGGCGGCATCCGCTGGTTCATCGATGGCCGGCTTGTCCGCACCGAGGCCGCCGCCCCGCTGCCGGCAGAGCCGGGGCAGTTCTTCCTGTCGCTGTGGATGGGGGCCGGCCCCGCCGAAGCCTGGCTCGGCAAGTTCATCGATCCTCGCCCCGCGATCAGCGCCGATGTCGACTGGATCGCCTTCACCGCCCCCGGCGAACGCTGCGCCTTTCCGCAATCGCTCAGCTGCAAGCCATACTGAATCAGAAGGCGAAGCGCGTGGAAATCGACGCCGTGGTCGCATGGAAGCGAAGCGCTGCGGCATCCGAAGTGCGCTGCCGATAGCCGATGCGACCGCTGACCGTCCAGCGGCGGTTGAGCAGATAGCGCGCGCTGCCGCCGATGCTGAACTCGTTGCCGCGTGGCCCCGGACCGTTTGCCGAGAAACGCGAAAAGTCGGTTTCCGCCGAAACGATGATGTAGCGGTAGAGTTCGTGATCGACCGCCAGCGTCACCTGGCTTCGCGTGTTGCCGGCAAACACCGTGGAACTGGCGTCCTCGACCGTCCGTGCCCCGGTCAGGCGAACCGATGTGAGCGGCGTCACGTTCCAGAGCAGATCGGCGCGGTAGGAGGGGCCGCTCACGTCCTGCAGCCGTGGGTCATCATAGCGGCGCCTGATCATGCCGACCTGGACCTGCCCGAACACCAGCGAACTCAACTCGAGCGAAACGCCGAGCAGAAGATCAAAGCCGCTCGAATCGCGGACCAGCCCGAGGCCCGGTGCCGCCGGCCGGGCGGTGAAGCGGCTGTCATTATATTGTCCGCTCACCACAATGCCGACTCCGCTGCGGATCTCGTACTGCGCGCTGCCGTTGGCCGAGAGGGTGCGCACATCGCGGAAATCCTGGTCGATCGTGCTGCCATCCGCTGCCACGGCGGCAAAGAAGTCCTGCTTCTCGGCCGCCAGCGTGGCATTCAGCACCAGCCGGTCGATGATCTGCGAAGCCGCCACGCTGCCGCGATAGACGTCGTAGCTCACCGGAGTCGGCGTCCCCTGGAAGCTGGCGAGGCTGGTCCGGCTTTCCACCCGCCGATCGGCGCTGGCCTCGATGCGGATGCGGCTGCTGCGCGAAACATCGAGTGCCGCACTGGTCGAGGCCCCGAACTGGCTGACATCTTCGGCGGGCAGCGCAGCATGGACGCTCCGCGTGAAATAGGCGCGGCCCGACACATCATGCCGCGCCCAGTTGCTGGTAAAGCGCAGGTCGGGCGCCAGCAACAGCCAGGCATCGCCCTCGCGGTCGCGGTCGCGGTTCGATGCCCGGAAGTTGTCGGTGGCAAGCGCGTCGATCGTGATTTGCGGAAACAGCCGGAAGGCCCCCACATCGATCCCGAGCGGATCATAATCGGCGCGGGCACGATCGGCGACCCCCTGGCCGCGCACGACCATCTGCGCGCT
>JBBSPR010000001.1:0-54582 GCA_038258615.1 Sphingomonadales bacterium | reverse complement strand
TCCAGCGCCGCGCTGTCGAAGCCGAGCGCTGCCAGCCGCTCGCGGCGCAGGCCATGGTTTTTCCGGCTGCCGAGCGCAGCGATGTAAAAGGCTTCCGACCGCAGTGCAGCCGCCAGCCCGACATCATCGAGCTTGGGATCATGGGTGAGCGCCACCACGGCGGACGCGGCATTGGGCGCCCATTCGTCGAGCGCTTCATCGGGCCAGCGCCGGTCCAGCAACAGGCCGGCGAAGCGATCATCGGCTGCGAACAGCGTCCGCGGGTCGATGACGGTCGTGGCGATGCCCAGCGCTTGTGCCAGCGGCACCAATGCTTGTGCAATATGCACGGCGCCGATGATCGCCAGCCGGCGCGGCGGCGCCCAGGGGCGGTTGAAGTCTCCTTCCACCGGCTCGCCGAGCGCACTGGTGCCATTTGCGATGCTGGTCACCACGGTCAGGCTGTGACCGCTCCGTGCGGCCACCTCCAGCGCATCGATCACCGCGATCGGATAACCGTCCTCGGCGAGCCGCTGCACGAGGGTGGAAATCCTGCCGCCGCACGCCAGCCCGACGCGCCACGCGGTCTCGTCGGCGACGCCGTAATCGAGGGTGCGCACGCCGGTGCCTTCGGCGAGCAGCGCCTGTGCCTCGACGATCACCTCGCCTTCCACGCAGCCGCCGCTGACCGAGCCGGCGAACAGGCCATCATCGCGGATGGCGAGATGGCTGCCGGTGCGGCGCGGTGCCGACCCCCAGGCCGAGACCACGGTGGCACTGGCCACCCGGTGCCCTGCGGCGGCCCAGTCGCGCGCCGTGGCAAGGGTGGCGAGATCGTCGGTCAGCCCCATTGGATGACCAGAAAGCCGAGCACGCCGAGGATGAGCAGGCCGCCCCAGACGAGGGGCGAGATGCCCTTGGAGGGCGCCATATCGACGGCCGACGCCGATGCGGTGTCCGCAACTGGCGCTGCCATCGGCTCCGCCGCAAGCGGTGCTGCCATCGGCTCCGCCGCGAGGGGAACAGGGACCGTCTCCAGCTCGCCCTTCAGCTTGTCGAAGAAGCTGGTTGCATAGGCCTTGGCGGTGCCCTCGATCAGCCGCCCGCCGAGCTGTGCCAGCTTGCCGCCCACCGACGATCGCACGGCATAGGCGAGGGCGGTGTGGCCCTCGGGCGTGTCCGACAGCGTGACATCGGCTTCGCCCTTGGCAAAGCCGGCCACGCCGCCCTTGCCTTCCCCGACCAGCCGGTAGCTCTGGCCTTCGACGACATCGGTGAGCGTGACGAAGCCGGTGAAGGTGGCGCGCACCGGGCCGACCTTGGCGTTCATCTTGCCTTCCAGTCGCTCGCCTGCCTCATGCGGCGTGCGGGTGAGGCTTTCCACGCCGTCGATGCAGCGCGCCAGCACATCGGGATCGTTGAGTGCCGCCCAGACGGCGGCGCGCGGGGCGGCAATGGTGACGGCGCCATCGAGGTTCATCGCTTGTCTTTCCTGCCGCTGCGGGTCCTTGCCTTGTAGCGTGGCCGCTGCGCTGCCGCCAGCATTTGGCCGCCATCGCAACGGCGGGTGGCACTCCATGTTTGCGTAGCGTTCATACTCATACTATGATTCGAACCAGGGGATACTATCTGAGGGCAGATAGAGTGTTTCGGGGGCAGATGTGGAACAACTTTTGAACGAGGTGGCGGCCGACGAGACATTGGTTCGCGGGTCAGTAAAATGGTTCGATCCAGTGCGCGGCTATGGCTTTCTGGTGCCGGACAACCCCACCGCCAAGGGCGATGTGCTGGTGCACTTCACGGTGGTGCGTGAGCTTGGCCGTCGCACGCTGCCCGAGGGGGCAACGCTCACCTGCATCGTGGTCGCGCGTGACCGCGGTCGGCAGGCACGCAAGATTCTCGATCTCGACCTGAGCACAGCGATCGGCCCGGACCCGGAGACGGCGGCGGCGCGCGCGGCGGATCGTGTCAATCCGCAAGGGCTGCTCGACACGGCAGGCAGCTTCGAGCCGGTGGTGGTCAAGTGGTTCAACCGCTTGAAAGGCTATGGATTTGTGATGCGGCCGGGCAGCGGAGAGGATATTTTCGTGCATATGGAGACGGTACGCCGTGCCGCACTGCCCGAGCTTGAGCCGGGGCAACTCTTGCAAGCGCGCATCGCTTCGGGCCACAAGGGTCCTCTGGCGGTTTCGCTGGCGATCGATGGGATCGTGCCCGAAGAGGATTGATGCCCCTATGCGTATGCTTGCGTTTGCTGTGTTGCTGTCGGCGGCATCGCCGGCTCTGGCTGCGTGCCCCAATATCGGTCTGACGCGCCAGCCGGTGAGCTTCGTCACTGCCAAGGGCACGCATAATTACCTGGTGGACCTCGCTGCCACATCAGAGCAGCAGGCATGCGGGCTGATGTATCGCGAGGCGATGCCGCGTGCTGCCGGCATGATTTTTCCGTTCAAGCCAGCGCGCACCACCGCCTTCTGGATGCGGAACACACCGCTGGCGCTCGACCTGATCTTCGTGGGTCCGGACAACCGGGTGGTGAGCGTCGGCCGGGGCAAGCCCTATTCCGATGATCTGATTCCCTCGGGCGGGCTGACGGCGGCGGTGATCGAGCTGAATGCCGGCGAAGCGGCGCGGATCGGCCTGAAGCCGGGGGACCGGGTGACACGCCCGCGCTGATGCCTGCCCGCTTCGGGGCTTGCCTTTGCGCCCCTTATGCGGTTTGAGAACCTCATGGGATTTCTCTCGAACATCTTCACCTGGTGGAATGGCCCCGGGCTCGGCACGCGCATCTGGTCCAGCCGCAACGGCACCGAAGTGGGCCGCGACGGCGAAGGCAATGTGTATTTCCGCTCGGGCAAGGCCGGGGACCCCGGGGAACGCCGCTGGGTGATGTACAATGGGACGCCCGAAGCCACGCGCATTCCGCCGGAATGGCATTTGTGGATGCACAAGACGGTGGCGTTGCCGCCGAGCGAAGCGCCGCTGGCACCGCGGGTGTGGGAGCGTGAATGGGCGCCGAATGCCACCGGCACGCTTGCCGCCTATCGACCGTCGGGAGCGTTGGAATCGGGCGGCAAGCGGGCGGCAGCGACGGGCGACTACGTCGCCTGGTCCCCGGACCAGAACTGATGCGCGCGCTCCTCAAGGACAACGTCATCGAGGCGCTGCTCGGCGCTCTGGTGCTGATGGTGGCGGCATTGTTCGTGAATTTCGCCTGGGAGCGGACGCAGGCGGGGCGCGGCGGCGATGGCTATACGCTCACCGCGCGCTTTCCCAGCGTTGCCGGCATTTCACCGGGGACCGATGTGCGGCTTGCCGGCATCAAGGTGGGGCAGGTGGTGGGGCAGCGGCTCGACCCGGCGAGCTATCAGGCGGTACTCGAAATCGGCATTCAGCCGGGGCTGAACCTGCCGATCGATTCGAGCGCGGCGATCACCAGCGAGGGGCTGCTGGGTGGCAATTTCATTTCGCTGAGCCCGGGCGCCGAGGAGACGATGCTCAAGCCCGGCGAGGAGATCATCGAGACCTCGGGAGCGGCGGACCTGATGGCGCTGATCGGCAGTGTGGTGAACCGCAGTGGTGGCGATTCGGCAGAGGCTGCTCCGGAGCCGGTCGATGCGCCGCAATAGGCGGCCAGCGGCTGCGGGGGTTCTGGTTGCGCTGATATTGGCCGGACCGGCGATGGCCCAGGCACAGGCACAGGCACAGGCACAGGCACCGGCGCGCGCCGCGGTCCGAAATGTGCTGCCTGCGGGTGTGACGCCGAACGCCGAGCGCGATGTGGAAGTGGCGGCGATCGACAAGCGGTCGGGCGAGATGCGGGTGTTCAAGGGCCAGCCCGGCCAGCGCTTCCGTTTCGGCAGCCTGACGGTGAACGTGCGGACGTGTGAAGTCACGCCGCCATGGGAGACCCGGCTGACCGGAGCCTTCCTGCAGATCGACGAGCGGCGCCGGGCTGGTGTGGCGCGGATCTATTCGGGCTGGATGTTCAAGGAAAGCCCGTCGCTCAACCCGCTCGAGCATCCGCGCTACGACGTCTGGGTGAGGGCCTGTGCGATGAATTGGCCCGACAAGGGGCCAGACACGGTGGTTGTGGGATCGAACACCCCGGCGGCGCGGTCGAGCGCGCCGAAATCGGCCGGGACCGAGAGTGCGGCACCCAGCGCCGAGCGATAGTCCTTGCGGTCGATCTCGGTGGTGCCGAAGCGCGCGAGGTGATCGGTGAGGAACTGGGTGTCGAGCAGGGTGAAGCCGCCGACGCGCAACCGCACGACCAGTGTTGCCAGTGCTGCCTTGGAGCCGTCGGTGACGCGGCTGAACATCGATTCGCCAAAAAAGGCGCTGCCGAGGCGCACGCCGTAAAGGCCGCCGGCGAGCGTGCCGTCGGCGGTCCAGGCTTCGATGCTGTGCGCGTGGCCGCCGGCGTGGAGGGCTTGATAGGCTTCGGCGATCAAGGGGTTGATCCAGGTTTGCGGTCGGTCGGGCTGTTCGGCGGCGCATTCGGCGAGGACATGGGCGAAGGCGCGATCACGGGTGAAGTGGAAGCGATTCTGCCGCAGCGTCTTCATCAGGCTGCGGGGCGCGTGGAAGCTGTCGAGGGGCAGCACGCCGCGGCGGCGCGGCTCCACCCAGAACACGTCGGGACTATCCGCCGCTTCGGCCATCGGGAAGATGCCGGACGCATAGGCGCGGAGCAGGACGTCCGGATCGAGCCGCTGGCTGATGAGGCGGGATGACATGCCCTGATGGTGGCACTGGCCTCGCGAAAAGAGAAGTGTGCGCTATTGGTCGGCGCGCTCGGCCAGCCAGCGTTCAAGCCATTTGATCGAATAATCGCCGTTGATGAAATCGGGGGCTTCGATCAGCGCCTGGTGGAGCGGGATGGTCGTCTTCGGACCATGGATCACGAACTCCTCGAGCGCGCGGCGCAGGCGCATCAGCGCATCGTTGCGGTTGGCGCCGTAGACGATGAGCTTGGCGATGAGCGAATCATAATAGGGCGGGATGCGATAGCCGTCGTAAAGTGCTGAATCGACACGCACATGCAAGCCACCGGGCTGGTGGAAATCGGTGACGCGGCCTGGCGAGGGGGCGAAGGTGGCGGGATCTTCCGCATTGATGCGGCACTCAATGGCATGGCCTTCGAAGCGGATGCTCTCCTGGGTGACCGAAAGTGGTAACCCGGCGGCGATGCGGATCTGCTCGCGCACCAGATCGATGCCGGTGATCGCCTCGGTGACGGGGTGCTCGACCTGCAGGCGGGTGTTCATCTCGATGAAGAAGAACTCGCCGTTCTCGTAGAGGAACTCGATGGTGCCGGCGCCGCGATACTTGAGCTTGGCGATGGCCTGCCGCACCACTTCGCCCATGCGGGCGCGCTCGGCGGCACTGAGGGCGGGCGAGGGGGCTTCCTCGAGCACTTTCTGGTGGCGGCGCTGGAGCGAGCAATCGCGTTCGCCGAGATGCACCGCCCCACCCTTGCCGTCTCCGAAGATCTGGAACTCGATATGGCGAGGTTCGGAGAGGTATTTTTCAAGGTAAACAGTGTCATCGCCGAAGGCCGCCTTGGCCTCCTGCTTGGCCTGCGCCACAAGCCCGGCGAGCGAGGCGGCATCGGGGATGACCTTCATGCCGCGCCCGCCGCCGCCCGACGCGGCCTTGACGAGCACCGGGTAGCCGATGCGCTCGGCGACTTCGAGTGCCTCTTCGGTCGAGGTCAGCGGCCCGTCCGAGCCCGGCACCAGCGGCAGGCCGAGGGCGGCGGCGGTGCGCTTGGCCTCGACCTTGTCCCCCATCTTGCGGATATGCTCGGGATCGGGGCCGATCCAGACGATGTTGTGCTCCTCCACGATCTCGGCAAAGCGAGCGTTTTCAGAGAGAAAGCCATAGCCCGGGTGGATGGCATCGGCCTGGGCGATCTCGGCGGCCGAGATGATCGCGGGGATGTTGAGGTAGCTGTCTGCAGCCGATGGCGGCCCGATGCAGATCGCCTCGTCGGCAAGGCGCACATGCATGGCATCGGCATCGGCGGTGGACTGCACCGCCACGGTGCTGATGCCCATCTCCCGGCACGCACGGTGCACACGGAGAGCGATCTCGCCCCGGTTGGCGATCAGGACTTTCTTGAACATCGGCATGGGGTTACTCGATCACCACCAGCGGCTCGTCATATTCGACCGGCTGTTCCGAACGGATGAGGATGCGCTTGACCACGCCGGCCCTGGGGGCGGTGATCGGGTTCATGACCTTCATCGCCTCGACGATGAGCAGGGTGGCGCCGGCGGCAACGGTTGCGCCTTCGGTGATGAAGGGCGGGGCGCCGGGCTCCGAAGTAAGATAGGCGGTGCCGACGATGGGGGACTTCACAAGCCCCGGATGGCTCTTCCAATCGTCTGCCGCAGGGGCAGCGGCGGGCGCTGCAGGGGCAGCGGCGGGGGCCGGTGCGGCGGCTGCATAGGTCATTTGCGCAGCAGCGGGGGCTGCCGTGATGGTACGCGCCACGCGGATCGAACGTTCGCCGTCCTTCACTTCGATTTCGGTCAAGTTGCCGGCGTCCAGAAGTTCCGCCAGTTCGCGGACGAGTGCGCTGTCGACCTGCATGGTGCCCTCGTTGTTCGAGCCTTGCGGCATGAATTCACCCCGTTGCTGCGCCGGTTGTTCGCCGACCAAGGCTTTCGTTATTGCCGCAATGCTGCCGCCGCGTCCAGCGCCAGCGTGTAGGAGGCGGGACCGAAGCCGGCGATGGTGCCGCGGGCCACCGGGGCCACATAGCTGTGGTGGCGGAAGGCCTCGCGCGCATGGGGATTGGAGAGGTGGACTTCGATCACGGGCACGCTGATCGACAGAATCGCATCATGGATCGCGACCGAGGTGTGGGTGAGGGCGCCGGCGTTGAGGATGACCGCGAGGGCGCCGATCGAGCCGGCCTCCTGCAGCCAATCGACCAGATGGCCTTCGTGGTTGGACTGGCGGATATCGAGGGTGATGCCGAGCCCCTGCGCCTGGTCTCCGAGGCGCCCGGAGATGGTGTCGAGCGTATCGTGCCCATAGATCGCCGGCTCGCGGCTGCCGAGCAGGTTGAGGTTGGGACCGTTGAGGACGAAGACGAGGCTCATGTCGCAGCGTTAGCGTTGGTGCTTGCCCGCCGCAATGGCCGGGGGCATTGGTGGGCACATGAGTAGTCTTGCGATCACCCTCAACGGCGAACCGCGCCGAATCACACCAGGCCTGAGTGTGGCGGCCCTGCTGGCGGAACTGGAGCTTGAAGCCGCGCATGTCGCGGTCGAGCGCAACCTCGAGATCGTGCGGCGATCGGCGTTTGCCGAGACGCCGCTGGCCGAGGGCGACCGGGTGGAGATCGTGCATTTCGTCGGCGGCGGGATGGATGTTGCAGGCGGCGTGGACGGCTGGGAGGTCGCGGGCCGGCGGTTCACGTCGCGGCTGATCGTCGGCACCGGGAAGTACAAGGATTTTGCCCAGAACGCTGCAGCACTCGAAGCCTCGGGTGCCGAGATCGTGACCGTGGCGGTGCGGCGGGTGAATGTGACCGACCGCGGCGCGCCGATGCTCACCGACTTCATCGACCCGAAGAAGTTCACCTATCTGCCCAACACTGCCGGCTGCTTCACGGGCGACGAGGCGGTGCGCACGCTGCGACTGGCGCGCGAGGCCGGGGGCTGGAATCTGGTGAAGCTCGAAGTGCTCGGCGAGGCGCGCACACTTTATCCCGACATGGCCGAGACGCTGCGCGCCACCGAGATCCTGGTGAAAGACGGCTTCGACGTGATGGTCTATTGCGCCGATGATCCCATTGCCGCCAAGCGGCTGGAAGAGCTGGGCGCCTGCGCCATCATGCCGCTGGGGTCGCTGATCGGCTCCGGGCTGGGGGTGCAGAACCCGGTGACGCTGCGGATGATCATCGAGGGGGCGAAGGTGCCGGTGCTCGTCGATGCCGGCGTCGGCACCGCGTCCGATGCTGCGGTGGCGATGGAACTCGGCTGTGCCGGCGTGCTTATGAACACCGCCATCGCCGAAGCGCGCGACCCGGTGCTGATGGCGCGCGCGATGAAACTGGCTATCGAATCGGGCCGACTCGCCTATCGCGCAGGCCGGATGCAGCGGCGGCGTTATGCCGATCCGTCGTCACCGCTGGCGGGCCTGATCTGACAGGCGCCTCCGGCAGTCGGGCGGGTGCGACACGCCGGGGCTCGATGCTTCAACCCATGCCGGCTGGCGACCACTCCCAGTGCCAGGGCTCGAAGACATAGTTGACGAAACCGAACCGCCCGGCGTTGGCGAGCATCCAGCGATAGGCTGTGGTGCGCACCATGGCGCGCCGGTTGGCATCGTCCGAGCTGTCCGGGCCGAAACCCGGTGCGGCCCCCATATGCATGTCGATGGCAAGGCCGGTGCGGTGCGCCGAGCAGGTGGCGCGCACCACGCCCTGGCAATTGCCTTCGATGGCACAGCGCTCCGCATCGGCCGCCGGATCGCGGAAACCCGAGAAGATGGTGAACCATTGCGGGTCACGCGACGGCAGCGAACGGTGCGCGGCAGCGACCATGCGCCGATAGGCGGCGAGCGCGTCGGCGCGCAACTCTATGGTCTTGCCGCCATAGCTCTGCTCGGGTGTGGCCGTGGCGAGTGCCGATGGCAGGGGCGGCGGCGGGCAACTGCCGTCCCGCGTTTGGAGCACGAAGGGCCGGGCAAGGGTCCATTTGCCGTTCATTGCCGCAAAGCTTGGTTCATCAAGCACACCGGTGGCTGGCAGCCCTTCGCGACGCTGCCAGCGTGCGAGGGCGGCGGCATAGCCGGGGCTGATCGCCAGGCAATGCGAGCCGATTTCGACGGCGATCCGGTTGGCATAGATCGCCCAGCCGCGCTCGGGGCGGCGGAAGGGCGCCCATTCCAGGGTTTCGAGGCTGGCAGCATTGGCGGCGGCGGCGCCGCGAGGGCCGATATCGCAGCGCGTTGCCGCCCCGGCGGGCGCGGCGACGATGAGCACCAACAGCGCGCCCGGGATCAATCTCCGCATCATCGGCCTTGCTCCGGCGCTGTCGTGGAACCCGCAGGGGGGCATGCGTGTTCAACGAGCGACCATGGTTGCAAGTTCCACCGGGGGAAACCGTTGATGTTGCGTATAGTTCTAGCCGGCACGTCGTTGCTGGTCGTCATTGCCGCTGCACAGGCTCCAGCCACGGGGCAGACCGCCCCCACCACCCCGATCACTGCGGCCGCGGCGCGAGCGCCGACCATATTGCCGGCCAAGGGGCCGCTGGCGGCAGCGATCAATGGCCAGGGCAGGGCCACTGCCGGTGATACGGCGGCAATCAAGCGCCAGCTGGTGCGCGCGCAGGTGCTGCTCGACCGGCGCCATTTCTCGCCGGGCGTCATCGACGGTGCTGCGGGCAGCAACATGCGCCGCGCCTTGGTGGCATTTCAGAAAGCGGAAGGCTTGCCGACCAACGGCAAGCTTGATGTCGCCACCTGGGAACGGCTGACGGCGGGTGAATCCGAGCCGGTCATTCGCGGCTACATGATCACCCGCAATGATGTGGCGGGTCCCTTTGCAGCCCCGATCGAGCCCGGCGACTATGCCGAAATGGCGACGCGGCCGAGCATGACCTGGGAATCGGCGGCCGAATCGCTCGCCGAACGCGCGCATATGGACGAAGCGCTGTTGCGTGCCATGAACCCCGGCGTGGACTTTTCCCGTGCCGGAACCGAGATCATCGTCACCGATACCGGTCGCGACGCCTTGCCCGAAATCGCTTCGGTGCGGGTGGACAAGAGCAGCAACCAGCTGCGGGCGATGGATGCCGATGGCAAGATCGTCGCGGTTTATCCCGCGACGGTCGGCAGCGCCGAGCGGCCGGCGCCCACGGGCAATTATGAAGTGCGCACAGTGGCACCGGCACCCAACTACACGTTCGATCCGAGCCGCCTCAGCTTCAAGGCGAAAGGTGGCAAACAGGACAAGCTCACCATCAAGCCCGGCCCCAACAATCCGGTCGGCTCGTCATGGATCGACCTGACGCTGGATACCTATGGCATCCACGGCACACCGGACCCGCGGATGATCGGCAAGACGGCGAGCAACGGTTGCGTGCGGCTGACCAACTGGGATGCCGCTGCCCTTGCCAAGGCCGTGAAGGCCGGGACCAAGGTGGCGATCAAGGGCTGACACGCGCAGAGGACCCGGCTCACGCGGCCTGTCGGAAGATGGAGCGGGGGCATCGGCGACCAGGCTGCCGAAAAATGGTGGACACACTTGGGCTCGAACCAAGGACCCGCTGATTAAGAGTCAGCTGCTCTACCGACTGAGCTATGTGTCCGTCACCGTGATTTGCATCGTGGCGAGGGCGGGCTGTTAGCAGGCGGTTTCCGGCCTGTCCACCCCTATGCGGCTGCAAATGTCCGTTCGCGGTGCACCCCCATGAGGATGCCGAGCAGAATGCACACGGTCATCATCGCCGAGCCGCCCCAGCTCACCAGCGGCAGCGGGATGCCGACGACTGGCGCCAGCCCCATCACCATCATCAGGTTCACCGCCACATAGAAGAATAGCGTCACCACCAGTCCCATGCCCAGCAGCCGCTCGAACTGTGTGGCGGCCCGCATCGCCACACCGGTGCCCCAGGCGAGGATGAAGGCGAAGCCGGCCATCACGGCGAGCCCTCCCAGCAGGCCCCATTCCTCGGCCATGGTCGCGAAGATGAAATCGGTCTGCAGCTCCGGCAGATAGTCGAGATGGCTCTGCGTGCCCTCCAGAAAGCCCTTGCCGCTCAGGCCACCCGAGCCGATGGCGATCTTGCTCTGGGTGATGTGATAGCCCGCCCCGCGCGGATCGACCGACGGATCGAGGAAGATCATCACCCGGCGCTTCTGGTAATCATGGAGCAGGCCCCAGGCGAAGGGCGCTGCCGCTGCCATCGCCAGTGCGGCACCGCCGAACAGCCACATGCGCACGCCGGCGAGGAACATCACCGCCACCCCGCCGACCGCGATCGAGGTTGCGGTGCCGAGGTCGGGCTGCAGCATCACCAGCGCGAAGGGCAGGGCGATGAGCACCAGCGGCGGCCACAGCGCCATCGGCGTGGTCTCGAAACCGCGCGGCAGGGAGTGGTAGAAGCGTGCCACCGCCAGCACGATGCCGAGCTTCATCAGTTCGGAAGGCTGTAGCTGGATGACGCCGAGATCGAGCCAGCGCTGGCTGCCGCCATTGACCTGGCCTTTCAGCTCGACCCCGAGCAGCGCCACCAGCAGCACCCCGTAGATCAGGAAGGCATGGCGCATCCAGAAGCTCGGTCGCACCTGCGCCAGCACGAGCATCATCGTGCCGAGCACCCCGAAGCGCACACCGTGCTTCAATGCCCAGGGCTGCAGCGCGCCGCCGCCGGCCGAATAGAGGATGACCATGCCGAAGCCGGCGAGAAGCGCGATCACGGCGATCACCCCCCAGGGCAGCCGTGCCAGTTCGCGCGCCCAGGGACCGTTGAACATCGGCTACACCGTGTCGCGCGGCGGCTGCGGGGTATCGCCGGTGCTGACCGGTGGATTGGGCGGCGGGGCATCGGCGCGGAGCCAGGCGGGCATCAGCCGGGCCTCCTCGGCGGCCAGGGCCTCGGCAGCCTCGGCGCGGGCAGCGGACGCGCGCTTGGCAGCCAGCGCGCGCTCGATCGGCTCCAGCGCCTTCATCGCGCGGTCGCGATCATACAGGAAGGTCAGCACGTCGCGTGCGATGGGGGCGGCGTAGCGGCCGCCGGCGATGCCATGCTCGATGATCACGCTCACGGCATAGCGCGGCGCATCGGCCGGCGCATAGGCGACGAAAAGCGCATGGTCGCGATATTTCCATGCCAGCGCCTCGTTGCGCAGCACGCCGCTGCGCCGCTCGGCCCTGGTGATGCGCCGCACCTGCGCAGTGCCGGTCTTGCCGCAGACATCGACGCCCGGCAGCCCGGTGCGCGCTCCCCTTGCGGTGCCGATGCCGGCGTTGACCACATCGAACATGCCCTGGCGCACCATCGCCAGATGCTCCGGGTCGATGCCCAGCGCCGGAAACGCCGGCGCCGCGTCGCCGGCCTGTGGCAGCAGCAGCCGGGGCTGCACCGCCAGACCCGAGGCGATGCGCGCCGTCATCACGCCCAGCTGCAGTGGGTTGACGATCAGATAGCCCTGGCCGATCGAGCAGTTGAGCGTTTCGGCGACGTTCCACGGCTTGTCGTAGCGGCGCTGCTTCCAGTCATTGTCGGGCACCAGCCCGCTTGCCTGTCCGGGGAGCGGCAGCTCGAATTCCTGGCCCAACCCGAGCCGCCGCGCCATGGCGGCGATCCGCTCGATGCCGACCTCGCGGCCGAAATGATAGAACCATGTGTCGCAGCTCTTGGGCAAGGCGGTGGCCATGCTCACCCGGCCATGGCCGCGCCGGGCGTGGCAGTGCCACACATTGCCGCCCATCGGGTAGCGGCCCGAGCAGTTGACGCTGGCATCGGGCGGGATGCCGGCCTCGAGTGCTGCCAGCATCGTCACCATCTTGAAGGTGCTGCCGGGCGGATAGACGCCCATCGCGCTCTTGTTGAGCAGCGGCGTGTGGTCATCGACCTGCAATGCCTTCCAGAGGCTGGTCGGCACGCGGGTGGAAAACACATTGGGGTCGAACGCCGGCATCGACACCATGGTGAGCAGATCGCCGGTCACGCAATCGATCACGATCACGCTGGCGCTGTTGTCTCCCAGCCGGCGGGCGGCATAGCTTTGCAGATCGCGGTCGATGGTGAGCTTCAGCGTGGCGCCGGGCTGGTCGGGCGTCTGGCCCAGCTCGCGGATCACCCGGCCGCGCGCGGTCACCTCCTCGCGGGTCGAGCCGGGCTTGCCGCGCAGCACCCGGTCCTCATGCCGTTCGATGCCGTCCTTGCCGATCCGAAATCCGGGAAAGATCAGCAGCGGGTCCTTCTCCTTCTCATATTGTTCGGGCGAGGGCGGGCCGACATAGCCGAGCAGATGCGCAAAGCGCTCGCCATCGGGGTAATGGCGGCTGAACACCCGCACCGGCTGCAGGCCGGGCACATCGGCCACCTGCACATTGAGCGCGGCATAGGCCGGCCAATCGAGATCGCGTGCCACCTCCACCGGCATCCAGGAGGGCTGGATCGCGAGATCGGCGCGAATGCGCAGCTCGTCTTCCAGCCCGATCGGCAGCACCTGTGCAATGCGGGCCAGTGCTGCATCGAGGTCCTCGACCTCCTTGGGGATCAGCTCCAGCCGATAGTCGGGGCGGTTCACTGCCAGCGGCTTGCCCGTGCGATCGACAATCCAGCCGCGGCGCGGCGGCACGATCCGGTCGCGGATGCGGTTGCTGTCGGCGGCTGCGGCATAGCGGTCGCCCTCGAACAGCGCCAGCCAGGCCATGCGGCCAGCCAGCGTGGTGCCGACAAGGCCCATGCCGCCGCCGAGCAGCAGCGCACGGCGGCTGAAGCGTGCTTCTCGCGGTGGCCCTATCATCATGGCACGCGCATCATGTTGCCGTGCGGGCGCCGAACACCGCGCGCTGCAGCCAGCCGCAAAGTGCTGCCACCGCCGGATAGGCGAACAGGCTGGTGAGCCATTGCAGGACGAGCGGCGCCAGCGGCACCGGATGCGAGGCCAGCGTCATCAATTGCGCCGTGAGCAGCGCATGGGCAGCAACGACGCCGGCCGCCATCGCCCAGTCGAAGCCATGTGTGTGATGGCCATAGCGGCTTTCGAACCAGCGCACGAAACCCGCCACCGCCGCAAACAGCGTCGCGTTCACTCCGAACGGCATGGCAAGCAGCACATCCGCCACCAGGCCGAGCAGAAAGGCCAGCCACGGCGGCATCAGGCCGGGCTGGAACGTGGCCCATACGAACACGCCGAGCAACCCCAGCGGCGGCATCAGCGGCAGGCTGAGCGGCAGCGGTGCCGTGGCCAGCAGCAGCAGCCCGAGCACCGACAGCGCCGGCAGCCCGAGCCGCCAGTGGCCGAGCCAGAAGCGCCGGCGCTCGCGCGGGTTCATCAGCCGCAGCGGGGGGGCAGCGCCGCGCATCAGCCCTGTCCGCCGCCGGCAGGAGCGTCGATCCCGCGCACCGTTCCCTTGATCCCGCCGACCCGCTGCGCCTCGACCGGCACTGGCGCGTCGGTGATCGGAAGCGTGTCGGCGGTGGCGGGCAGGGCAGCATAAGCCGCCTCGATCCGCACGAAGCCTGCCCCCAGCGGCGAGGCCGCGGGGCGCACGCGGATCGGCTCGGCGGCATCGGTCACGACGCCGACCGGCACGCCGGGGGGAAAGATGCCGCCTTCGCCCGATGTCAGCAGCCGGTCTCCGCGCTGCAGCGGGTCCTGTGGGCCCGCCTGGTCGGTCAGCACCAGCAACGGCCCGCCATCGCCGCTCACCAGTGCCGCCTGCCCGGTGCGCTGCACAAGCACCGGCACCCGGCTCTGCGGGTCGGTGAGCAGCAGCAGTCGGGATGAGCCCAGCCCGGTCTCGATGGTGCGGCCGATCAGCCCTTTCGCGGCGATCACCGGCTGGCCGGGCCGCACCCCCTGGTTGCGACCGGCGGCGATCAGCGCCGTCTGCACGGCTGTGCCCTGGCTCGCCGAAACGATCCGCGCGGTGGCCACGAGCCGCCGCTGCGGGTTCTCCAGCCGGCCGAGCCGCGAAAGCTGCCGAAAGGCGATCTGGTCGGCCTCGGCGGCCTGCAGCCTCGCCCGGAGGCGCGCGACCTCGGCCTCCAGCTGCTCGGCACGGTGCACAGCACCGAAATAGCCGCTGGCCATGTCGATGCCCCGACCCAGACCATCGAAGGGTGCCCGCACCACCGACCAGAGCGGCGTCACCACATCGACCGCCGCGGCGCGCACGCCGGCGCCGAATTGCGGGCTCACCCGCGCGATGAGCAGCATCACCAGCCCCGTCGCGATGACAGCGCCGGTCACCACCGCGCCGATGATGGCGAGGTTCTGGTCGCGCCGCATGGCACTCGACCGGCGGGGAGATGGCGTCCAGTCCATCGGGATCGGTCAGGGTCCTTCAAGATGCTCCCCGTGATGCTGCGGGTGCTCGGAACGATGTAGCAACTTCTTGGGCCATGCCCAAGCCGGGCGCGGCAGTGGCACGTGTGGCCGCCGGCCTCAGGCGGTGGTCAGCACGCCCCGGTACATCGGGTCTTCGAGCGCGCGCCCGGTCCCGATCGCCACGCAGGTGAGCGGATCATCGGCTACCGTCACCGGCAGCCCGGTCGCCTCGCGCAGCACCACGTCCAGATCCCGCAGCAGCGCGCCGCCACCGGTCAGCACGATGCCCTGGTCCACGATGTCGGCGGCCAGCTCGGGCTGCGTGTTCTCCAGCGCCACGCGCACGCCCTCCACGATCGTGGCAACCGGCTCCGCCAGCGCTTCGGCAATCTGCGCCTGGTTGATCTGGATCTCCTTGGGCACGCCGTTCATCAGGTCGCGCCCCTTGATGTCGAGCGTCATCCCGATGCCATTGGCCGGCTGCTTGGCCGTGCCGATTTCCTTCTTGATCCGCTCGGCGGTCGCTTCGCCGATCAGCAGATTGTGGTTGCGGCGCACATAGGAGACGATCGCCTCATCCATCTTGTCGCCGCCCACGCGCACGCTGGTCGTATAGGCCAGCCCGCGCAGGCTGAGCACCGCCACTTCGGTGGTGCCGCCGCCGACATCGACGACCATCGAGCCGATCGGCTCGGTCACCGGCATGCCGGCCCCGATCGCCGCCGCCATCGGCTCCTCGATCAGATAGACCTGGCTGGCGCCGGCATTGTTGGCGGCATCGCGGATCGCGCGCTTCTCCACACTCGTCGAGCCCGACGGCACGCAGATGACGATTTCCGGAAACCGCGGCAGCCGCGAGGTATGCACCTTGCTGATGAAATATTTGATCATCTGCTCGGCCACATCGATATCGGCGATCACGCCGTCGCGCAGCGGCCGGATGCACTCAACGTTGCCGGGCGTCTTGCCCATCATCACCTTGGCTTCATTGCCGACCGCCTTCACCGTGCGGGTGCCGCGGATCGTCTCGATCGCCACCACCGAAGGCTCGTTGAGCACGATGCCGCGGCCCCGCACATAAACCAGCGTGTTCGCGGTACCCAGATCGATGGCCATGTCCTGGCTGAGGAAGGAGAACATCCGGCTGAAAAGCGACATGGGGACAGGGGACCAATGGTTGGGCGCGCCGGCAGGCTTCCGGCAGCGGGGCGAATCGGGGGAGTGGCCATTAGTCGCCGTTCCAAGCGCATTGCAAGGTGGGGCAATGCACACGCCGGTGCAGTGCGGCATTGCAGGGCCGAAGCGAGCGGACCGGCTTCACCGTGACAGCCGGCGCAGCGCCGCATACAAGCGAGCCGTGCCCCCCATCCGCCGCCTCCCCGACAATCTCGTCAACCAGATCGCCGCCGGCGAGGTTGTCGAGCGTCCGGCGGCAGCGCTCAAGGAGCTGGTCGAGAATGCGCTCGATGCCGGTGCCCGCCGCATCGCCATCACGCTGGCCGATGGCGGCACCACGCTGCTCGAAGTCGGCGACGATGGCTGCGGCATGGACCGGGAATCGCTCAAGCTTGCGGTCGAGCGCCACGCCACTTCCAAGCTTCCCCATGACGATCTTGCCGCCATCGCCACGATGGGCTTTCGCGGCGAGGCGCTGCCCTCGATCGCTTCGGTGTCACGGCTGCGGCTCGCCAGCCGCACCGCCGATGGCGAAGGCTGGCAGCTCGCCATCGACCATGGCCGCCCGGCCGGTGAAGGCCCAGCCGCCCAGCCGCCCGGCACCACGGTCACCATGGAAGGCCTGTTTGCCAAAGTGCCGGCACGGCAGAAATTCCTGCGTTCGTCCCGTTCCGAGCTCGGCGCCTGCCTCGATGTCGTCCGGCGGCTGGCGATGGCCCGGCCCGATGTCGGCTTCACCCTGACCCATGACGGCCGGCGGCTCATCGCGGTGCCCGCCGGACCCGATGCCTCGGCCGCCGCGATCCTCACCCGGCTGTCGGCGCTGCTGGGCGCCGAATTCGTCGAATCCGCGGTGGCGGTCGATCTGCTGCGCGAGGGGGTGGCGCTCGGCGGCCTGGCCGCCATTCCCACCTTCAACCGCGGCGCCGCCGACCAGCAGTTCCTGTTCGTCAACCGGCGCCCGGTCAAGGACAAGCTCCTCGTCGGCGCCCTGCGCGGCGCCTATATGGACCTGCTGGCGCGCGACCGGCATCCGGTGGCGGTGCTGTTCCTCGATGTGCCGACCGATTTCGTCGATGTGAACGTCCACCCTGCCAAAACCGAGGTGCGCTTCCGCGATCCCGGGCTCATTCGCGGCCTGATCGTGTCGGGGATCCGCCGCGCGCTTGATGCCGCCGGCCAGCGGCCTGCTGCGAATATCAGCGCTGCGGCCCTCGCGGCCTTTGCAACACCAGCCTTGGCCGCGCCGGCGCAGACTGCTCTATGGGATGCCCATGTCGCCGGCCCCGGCCAGGATCACGGCCCCAATTTCGCCGAGCCACCGCGCCTGTTCAGCCAGTTTCCGCCCGCCTTCGCACCGCTGGCCACCCCTGCCGATACCCAGGCTGCCCCACCGCCCGCCCGGCAGTTCCCGCTGGGCGCGGCGCGTGGCCAGATCGCCGGCACCTATATTGTCGCCGAAACCGATGACGCGCTGATCCTCGTCGATCAGCATGCCGCGCATGAGCGTCTGACCCTCGAGCGGATGAAGTCAGCGCTCGCCGGCGGCCGGGTCGCCGCCCAGGCGCTGCTGGTGCCCGAAACCGTCGAGCTGGACGAGCCTTCGGCCGCGCGCATCATCGCCCGCGCCGACGAACTGGCCGAACTGGGGCTCGAGCTGGAAAGCTTCGGCCCGCAGGCGGTGCTGGTGCGCGCCACCCCGGCGCTGCTCGGCCGCACCGATGCCCGGGCGCTGGTGCTCGATCTCGCCGCCGATCTGGCGCATTGGGGGGAGGCGCTCAGCCTGCGCGATCGGCTTGATGCCGTTGCCTCGACCATGGCCTGCCATGGCAGCGTGCGCGCTGGTCGCCTGCTGTCGGTCCCCGAGATGAACGCGCTGCTCCGCCAGATGGAGATCACCCCGCATTCGGGCCAGTGCAACCATGGCCGCCCCACCTTCGTGCGGCTGGCGCTCACCGATATCGAAAAGCTGTTCGGACGGCGCTGACCGCAGCGCGCGGAAAATCGCACAAGGGCGAATGCGAATGACTTGCAACTTGTGCCGCCATGGGCGATATCGGTTCTCAACAGCAGGGATTCGCCCGGTTGGGATGTGCGAGGCCGATAGTGATCGTTTGTGTCTGCAACGCCCTTCGAGAACGCCAGGTCCGTGAAGCCGCCCGCGCTTCGGGCCGTGATTGTGCCCGCACCGCTTATGCAGCACTCGGTTGCAAGGTGAAGTGCGGCCAGTGCCTGCCGTTCGCTCGCGATGTCGTGCGCGCCGAGCTCGCCGGCGCTGCTGCCTGACTTGATTCGATTGGTCGGATTGCATCGCACTTGCAGCACTGCTGCGTTGCATTCGCACCGATTTCATCCGATTTTGCGCTAGTGCAAACACTTTGCAAGAATAACTAAGCAAAATCAGCGCATTATTGCCCCTTTCGTGGGGCATTGCTTGACGTTGCCGCCCAGTTCCCGGCATATCCGGTGCAACCGAAAAGGAGTTGCGCCATGAAGGGCGATGCAAAAGTCATCGAATATCTCAACGCCGTGCTGAAAGGCGAGCTGACCGCCGTCAATCAATATTGGCTGCACTACCGGCTTCTCGACAATCTCGGCATCAAGCGCCTCGCCGATTATGAGCGGCATGAGTCGATCGACGAGATGAAGCATGCCGACCGGCTGATGGAGCGCATCTTCTTTCTCGATGGCTTGCCCGGGATGCAGACGCTTGGCCGCCTGCGCATCGGCGAAACCGTTCCCGAAGTGCTGCAGGCCGATCTCGAGCTCGAGCATGAGGCCATCGCCCTGCTGCGCGATGCCGTTCAGCACAGCGAGACGGTGCGCGATTATCCGAGCCGGGATCTGTTCGCCGAAATCCTCCGCGCCGAGGAAGAGCATGTCGATTTCATCGAGACGCAAAAGACCATGATCGAGCAGATGGGCCTGCACAATTATCTGCAGCTCCAGTCCCGCCCCGCTACTGACTGACCGCTACTGATTGATCCACCGCGAGTATCACAGGAAAAGGCCGGATGGACTGGAGGTCCACCCGGCCTTTTTCATGTCATCCGCGGTGTCGCGATGAGCGGTGGACGGTCAGGCGGCCCGACCACGGGTCTGGGCGTAGAGATCCCAGAGATGCGCGATCTCGAACATGCCGAACTTCTCGCCCACGCCGTCGAAGGCCTTGCGACCGGCCGCGACATTGCCCGCCTTCAGCGCGGCGATGCCCTTGAACAGCATCGCCTGGTCGCCGACTGCACCGCCGTCCTTGGCTGCAACGTCATAGGCCTGCATCGCCTTGGCATATTGGCCCTGGCCAAAATAGGCACCGCCGCCCTTGAACGCGGTGGACGGGCTGGCGGCGAGCTTCGGCGCTTCGGCAACGGCCTTTGTTGCCATCTGGTTCGCCGCCTGCACCAGCCGCTGCGACATGGCATCCGAACCGATCTCGGCAGTGCCGAGCGCTGCCTTTGCGGTGCCGGCCTGGTTGGCCACCAGCGCCAGCTTGGCGAACTCGATCTGGTCTTCCGATGAAGTAAGGTTCCCGGTCGCCTGCATCAGGTGATACATGGCCAGCTTGGCTTCGGGCCGCAGCGGGTTCTGCCGGAAGTTCGCCAGCAGTGTCTGCCAGCGCTTCGGCGAGCTGTCGGCGCGCACCAGCCGCTCGGTGGTGGCGAGATAGCCAGCCTTGTCGCCCGCCTTGAACTGCATGCCGGCCAGGTTCTCGAGGTACATCGGCTTGGGACCATTGGCCTTGATGAGCCCCTGATAGGCCGCCACTGCACCCTTGTTATCGCCCTTGCGCATCAGCGCCTGGGCAATGAGGATCTGCATCTGCTCGCCGCCGCCCTTGCGCGCTTCGGCGATCGCCTTGTCATACTGGCCGGCACGGTAATAGAGCGGCGCCAACTGGCTTGGACCGGCACCCACCGACTGCAGGGCCGAGGCGGCATCGCCGTAACGGCCGGCGCGGGTGAAGACATAGGCGGCCATCTGCGCGCTCTTGTCCTTCTCCTCGGCGGTCTTCGCAGCAGCGCGCGCCTGGTTGATGGCGTTGATCGCGGCGGCATTGTTCCCGGCCTTGGCTGCAGTCTGCGCCGCCTGCAACGCCTTGCCCACGGCAGGCGAGACAGCGGCCGCAGCGGGCGCGGCCAAGCCGAGGCCGAACACGGCGGCAAGCAGCATCACGCGTGAGCTGCCGGTGCGGGATTTGGTGATGTCGATCACTGTCATTGCAACCTCATTCTTGCAGCGAGCAAAAGCCCGGATGGACGTCGGTTCATCTTCAGGGCCAAACCCCGGAACGTGACGCCAATATTGCGCCTGTCCCATGGCCCGGGGGTGAACAGCACGCGTCGAGACCCTGCGAGACCCTGCGAATTGCCACCCCCATGGCAAACCCAACCTATTAATTGCGCATTCCTGCCAGCGGCGCAACCGGGCGCGCACCTTGAATCCGCGTCGCCAGCCGGTTGCATGCCGGAAGCCAAGCGCCTAGTTGCCCCCCTCTGACATGTTGGGGAGAACCACAATTCGCGCCTTCATCTTTCCTGGCCAGGGGAGCCAGGTCATCGGCATGGGCCGTGGCCTTGCCGATTCCAGCCCGGTCGCTCGTGCGGTTTTCGAAGAAGTCGATGATGCGCTGGGCCAGAAGCTCAGCCAGCTGATGTGGGAGGGCCCCGAAGCGGCACTGACCCTTACGGCCAACGCCCAGCCGGCGATCATGGCGGTCGGCATCGCCGCGCTGCGCGTGCTGGAGGCGGAAGCCGGCATGCTGCTCGCCGACAAGGCCAGCTATGTCGCCGGACACAGCCTGGGCGAATACACCGCCCTTTGCGCGGCGCGCACACTGCCGCTCGCGGCCACGGCGCGGCTGCTGCGCGTGCGCGGGGACGCGATGCAGGCGGCGGTCCCCGCTGGCGAGGGTGCCATGGCCGCACTGCTCGGGCTCGGCTTCGACGATGTCGTGGCGATCGCCGCCGAAGCCTGCACCGCGACCGAACTGGTGCAGGCTGCGAACGACAATGCAAACGGTCAGGTGGTCGTGTCGGGTCATACCCCGGCAGTTGCGCGCGCCATGGCACTGGCACGCACCCGCGGCGCCCGGCATTCCGTGCTGCTGCCGGTCTCGGCCCCGTTCCACTGCGCGCTGATGCAGCCCGCCGCCGATGCGATGGCGGCAGCCCTTGCCGATGCGCCGCTGGTGGCGCCGGTGGTACCGCTCATCGCCAATGTGACCGCCGCTCCGGTCCATGATGTCGATGCCATTCGCGCGCTTCTTGTGGCGCAGGTCACCGGCACCGTGCGCTGGCGGGAATCGGTGCTGGCGATGGCCGATCTCGGCGTCACCACGCTCGTCGAGCTCGGCGGCAAGGTGCTCGGCCCGATGGTGCGGCGCATCACGCCGGACATGAAGATGCTCACCGCCGCCGACATGGCCGGCGTCGAAGCGCTGGCGAAGGAGCTTTGAGCATGTTCGATCTCACTGGCATGACGGCGCTTGTGACGGGCGCCACCGGCGGCATCGGCGCCGCCATCGCGCGCGCGCTGGCAGGGCAGGGGGCGCGGCTGGCGCTCTCGGGCACCAGCGCCGAAAAGCTGGCGGCTCTCGCCGCAGAGCTGGGCGGTGACCATGTCACGCTGCCGTGCAACCTCGCCGATGCCGAACAGGTCGAGGCGCTTGTGCCGGCAGCGCTGGCCGCACTCGGCAAGCTGGACATCCTCGTCAACAACGCCGGCATTACCCGGGACAATCTGGTGATGCGGATGAAGGACGAGGAGTGGCACGCTGTTCACCAGGTCAATCTCGAGGCGGCGTTCCGCCTCGCCCGCGCGGCGTCGCGGCCGATGATGAAGGCGCGCTTCGGCCGGATCATCTCGATCACCTCGGTGGTGGGCGTGACAGGCAACCCGGGCCAGGCCAATTATGCCGCGGCCAAGGCGGGGCTGATCGGCATGTCCAAGGCGCTGGCGCAGGAGCTGGCGAGCCGGGGCATCACCGTCAATTGCGTCGCCCCCGGCTTCATCGCCTCGCCGATGACCGCCGCCCTTGCCGAAGCCCAGACGACGGCGCTGCTGGCGCGCATCCCTGCCGGCCGGCTCGGCGAGGGCGATGAGGTGGCGGCGGCGCTGGTCTGGCTGGCCAGCCGCGAGGCAGGCTATGTCACCGGCCAGACGATCCATGTGAATGGCGGCATGGCGATGCCCTGAGCGGCGCTGCTGCGGGTGGCGGGCCTTGAAAGCCGCCCCAATCCCGCCATATTCACGCCCGGCTGCTCTTGTCAGCCGGGCATAGCACCGCTAGTGCCGTGTCTTGCAGTAGATCACAGTTTCTTCCACCAAATTCGTTATTGAAGGGGTTCCCATGAGCGACGTTGCCGACCGCGTGAAGAAGATCGTTGTCGAGCATCTCGGTGTCGAGGCCGACAAGGTCACCGAAGATGCCAGCTTCATCGACGATCTCGGCGCCGACAGCCTCGATACTGTCGAGCTGGTGATGGCGTTCGAGGAAGAGTTCGGCGTGGAAATTCCGGACGACGCCGCCGAAAAGATCCTCACCGTCAAGGATGCGATCGGCTTCATCGCCGCCAACGCCAAGGGCTGATGCCATCGGCGGCCCCGGGCAGCTTGCCGGGGGCTGCATTGCGGCATGCTGGACAGACGGCCCTTCGCGCACCCCGCGAAGGGCCGTTTGACCATCCGCCGCCAACAGGCCGGCTTTGAAGGGATTATGACAGCATGCGTCGTGTGGTGATAACGGGCCTGGGCATGGTGACCCCGCTCGGGTCCGATGTGGAAACCGTCTGGGCGAGCATCCTCGCGTCGCGCTCGGGCGCCCGGCCGATCACGCGCTTCGATGCCACCGATTATGTCTGCCGCATCGCCTGCGAAGTGCTGCGCGGCGATGGCAGCGGCGAGACCTTCAATGCCGACACCCGCGTCGACTACAAGGTCCAGCGCCAGGTCGATCCTTTCATCATCTACGGCATCGATGCCGCCGGCCAGGCGATCGAGGATGCCGGCCTCACCGACATGACCGAGGAGGAGCGCTTCCGCGCCGGCTGCTCGATCGGCTCGGGCATCGGCGGCCTGCCGGGCATCGAATCCGAATCGCTGGTGCTCGCCGCCAAGGGCCCGCGCCGCGTGTCGCCGCACTTCGTCCATGGCCGGCTCATCAACCTGATCTCAGGCCAGGTCAGCATCAAATACGGCCTGATGGGCCCCAACCATGCCGTCGTCACCGCCTGCTCGTCGGGCGCCCATGCCATCGGCGACGCGGCGCGGATGATCGCCCTCGATGATGCCGATGTGATGCTGGCCGGCGGTGCCGAGGGCGCCATCTGCCCGCTCGGCATCGCCGGCTTCAGCCAGGCCAAGGCGCTTTCCACCGGCTACAACGACGATCCCACCCGCGCCAGCCGACCCTATGACAAGGGCCGCGATGGCTTCGTGATGGGCGAGGGGGCCGGCGTGGTGGTGCTCGAGGAATATGAGCGCGCCAAGGCGCGCGGTGCCAAAATCTATGCCGAAGTCATCGGCTATGGCCTGTCGGGCGATGCTTGGCATGTCACTGCCCCGCACCCCGAAGGTTCGGGCGCCTTCCGCTCGATGGCGATGGCGATCAAGAAGTCCGGCCTGTCCACCGCCGATATCGACTATGTCAACGCCCACGGCACCTCGACCCCGATGGGCGATGAGCTCGAACTCGGTGCGGTGCGCCGGCTGTTCGGTGCCGATCTCGGCAACCTGTCGATGTCCTCCACCAAATCGGCCATCGGCCATTTGCTCGGCGGCGCCGGCGCGGTGGAATCGATCTTCTGCGTGCTGGCGATGCGCGACCAGGTAGCGCCGCCCACCCTCAACCTCGACGATCCGTCGGATGCCTGTGTGGGCGTCGATCTGGTGCCGCACACCGCCAAGCCGCGCCGCATCCGCGCGGTGCTCAACAACAGCTTCGGCTTCGGCGGCACCAACGCGACGCTCATCATGCGCGGCGTCTGAGCGGCCACGCGGACCATGCGGAGATTCAGGGCGCTGGTCCCGACCTTCCTGGTCCTGCTTGTCGCCCTTGCCGTGCCTGCGTTCCTCGGCCCCTGGCACGGCTGGTTCAGTGACCCGGGGGCGCCGATCGAGGTGGAAATTCCCCGCGGCACATCGCAATCCGGCGTCGCCGGTCTGCTGCAGACCGCCGGCCTGATCGATTCGCCGCGCCAGTTCCGCCTGCTCGCCCGCCTCCATGCCGGCGATGCGCCGATCCAGGCCGGCCGCTATGCGCTGCGCCGCGACGATGCCTGGAAGCACTGGATCACGGCGATGCAGGCGGGCAAGGTGGTACGGCTGACACTGACCATTCCGGAGGGGACCCCATCGATCGTGATTGCCGAGCGACTTCGCGCCGACCCCCGGCTTTCCGGCCCGGTCACACCGCCCCCCGAGGGTGCTGCATTGCCCGAAACCTATGATTTCGCTCGCGGCGAGGCCCGCAGCGCCGTTGTTGCGCGCATGACCGCCGCCATGGAGCGCACCCTCGCCGAGCTCTGGCCCAAGCGCCGCCCGGGCACCGTCGTCAACACCCCTCAGGAAGCCGTCATCCTCGCCTCCATCGTCGAGAAAGAGACCGGCAAGGCATCCGAACGTCGAACGATTGCAGGGGTTTACTCCAATCGCCTGCGCATCGGCATGAAGCTCGATGCCGATCCCACCGTCATCTACCCGGTTACCTTGGGAAAGCCGCTCGGCCGCCGCATCCTGCGCTCCGAGCTCGCGACCGACAATGGCTACAACACCTATCTGAAGCCCGGCCTGCCGGCCGGCGCGATCGCCAACCCCGGCCGCGCCAGCATCGAGGCCGTGCTCGATCCGGCTGAAACCGATGCGCTGTATTTCGTGGCGGATGGCACCGGCGGCCATGTCTTCGCGGACACGCTGGCCGAGCACAATGCCAATGTCGCGCGCTGGTATGCGCTGCGCCGCAGCCGGGGCGAGATGTGAACCGCAAGCCGCGCCCCATGGTCATCGGCGCTCGCCCGCGCAGGCGCAGCCGTGGTTTCGCCGGCGCGGCGCTGCGGCTCGTCGCCGTCGTGGCGCTCGGCTGGGTTGCCGGGCTCCTCTGGTTCAGCCTTACCCTCCCCGCCGCCGCCCCCCTCGCGACCCGCACCGATGCCGTCGTCGTTCTCACCGGTGGCGCCGGCCGGCTGGCGCGCGGCGTCGAGGTGCTGCAGGCGGGGGCTGCACCGCGCATGCTCATCTCGGGCGTCAAGCCCAGCAGTTCGATGGCGATGATCGCCGAGGCCGCCAATATTCCCATGAGTGCCTTCACCACCACCGATCTCGGCTATGGCGCCGTCGATACGCGCTCCAATGCGGAGGAGACGGCAAGCTGGGTCACGCGCCGCCAGGTACGGTCGTTGCGGCTGGTCACCTCCGCCAGCCATATGCGCCGTGCCCGGCTGGAGCTGTCGCGCGTGCTGCCCGCAAATGTCCGCGTGGTGCCCGATGCCGTGCCGCACGAGGTGGGTGCCCCCGGTATTCCCTGGGAATATACGAAATTCCTCGCCCGCTGGCTGGCGCTGAACATCGGCCTCGGCTGAGCCATGGCCTTGCTGCGTACCCTTGTCTTCCAGCTGGTCTTCTATGCGGGCACCGTGCCGATCGTGCTCGGCACGTTGCTGTTCAGCCTGTTTGCGGAAGGGGCGCGCTTCATCATCCCGCGGGCCTGGGGCCAGTGGTTCCTGTTCACGTCACGCCACATCCTCGGCATCCGGCTGCGCATCGAAGGCGAGCTTCCGCAAGGCCCGGTGCTCATCGCGATCAAGCACCAGAGCGCCTATGAAACCATCGCGCTGCTGGCGCTGTTCGAAAAGCCCGCCACGGTGATGAAGGCCGAGCTGCAGCGCATCCCCTTCTGGGGCTGGGCTGCAGCGCGACAGGGCGCGATCTTCGTCGATCGCACCGGCTCCTCGGCTTCGCTGCGCGCGATGATGCGGGCCGCCCAGCGCGCCGTGGCGGCAGACCGCCCTATCGTCATCTTTCCCGAAGGCACCCGTGTGCCGGCCGGGCAGGTGCCGCCGCTCGCTGCCGGTTTCGCGGGGCTGTACAAGGTCAGCCGCTATCCGGTGGTGCCGATCGCCCTTGATTCCGGCCACATCTGGACGCGCGATTTCGTCAAGCACCCCGGCACCGTGACCATGCGGGTGGGGGAGAGCATACCGCCCGGCCTGCCGCGCGAAGCCATCGAGGCGCGGGTCCATGCCGCCATCAACGCGTTGGAGACGGCATGAAGCGCCGTATTCCGCTCTGGCTCACCCTGGTGCCGCTGTTCGCCGCCGGCGGCCTGTATTTTTTGCTCTGGCGTGGCTGGGCGGATGCGTTCGAGGCCGAGCTGGCGCAATGGCTGCCGGCGGAAACGCTCGTCATCGGCGGTTTTCCCTACAGGCTGGAAGCAAGCGTCGCCAATCCGGCGGTGCAGCTCGGCGAGGTCGTCGCGCTGCGTGCCGGTGCGGCGGCGGCCCGGATCAACCGTGGACCGTGGCAGCGTGAACTGACTGTGGTTCGCCTCGAAGCGCCGCGCGTCAGCGCCACGGTCAGCCCGGCCATCCGCGCTTCGGTCGAGGCGCGCTCCGCCACGGCGAGCATCAACTGGGGGGAAGGCCGGCTGCGCCGCCAGTCGACCATCTTCCAGGCTGCACGCGTCCGCCTCGGGGGCAGCCCGGTGCCGATCACGGCCGACACCCTCGAAATGCACCTGCGCGAGCGCGCCGATCCGTCCGCACCGGCATCGTCGCCCAGCTTCGCGCCGCGCGGCCAGCTCGTTCTCGCCGGCACACGGCTGCGGCTGGCGGGGAGTGACGCACTGACGATGGCGGCGGAAGTGCTCGCCACCGGTGCGGCGCGGCTGACCGGCTATGATCGCTGGGCGCAGGGCGGCACGCTCGAACTCACCAGCCTTACCCTGTCCGATGGCCATGGCGAGGTCGTGTCCGCCAGCGCCACGCTGGTGCCACGGGAGCGCACCGGGCTGCAGGTCGCCGGCACGCTCACCACCGTCTGCCCCAATGCCGTCGCAGCCGCTTTTGCCGGCACCGCGCCACCCCGCGAAAAGCGGCTGCGCGTGCCGCTGCGGCTGGCCTTTTCCGGCCCTTATGAAGCGCTGTCGCTGGCACCGCTTCCCGATCTGTCGCGCCGCCCTCGCCGCGACCAGCAGCCCGATTGCCCGCGCTTGCGCTGAACGAAACACAAGAATTAACAATATATTGCATGGCCTGTCGCGTTTCTACAATGCGGCTGGCCCCGATGGTGGCTTGTGGCGACGCCGGGATCATCGCTTTTTGGGAGCATAGTGATGCGCCAATATCAGAATTTCATCGTCGGCAGCGCCCTGCTGCTGGCGGCCGGCCCCGCTTTGGCTGCGAAGGAGCCGGCCGTCGAACTCATTCGCTGCGAAAAATCCTATGGCTCGGTCGCCGTCGTCGAGGGCGATACCCAGGGCTGGGCCCAATATGGCCTCGGCAGCCCGCGGTCGCTCATCACCGCACTGGCCACCGAATCGGGCTGTTTCACCGTGCACAACCCTGCGAGCGGCACGCCCGCCACCTTCCTGCTCAACGTCATTGCCGGCTCCAAGGAGGAGGTCGATCAGGGCGTCAACATGGCCAAAACCGCTGCCATGGAAGGGCTGGTGCGCTCGGGCGCTGCCGGAAGCCTGCTCGGCAGCGTGCCGATGGGCGGCGCGCTTCTCGGCGCGTTCAGCGGTTTCGGCGGCAAGAAGAAGATCGTGGCTGCCGGCATCCGCATGATCAGCCCCATGAACGGCCAGACCATGGTGGCCGGTTCGGGAGAGGTGAAAGCCTCGACGCTCAGCTTCGGCAATGCCGCCGGCGTGCCGATGGCAGGCTGGATGGCAGGTGCGCAGGCCTCGGGCTATGGCGGCAGCAAGGATGGCAAGATGCTCGTGGAGGCGTTTGTGAAGGCCTTCAATGCCGTGGTTGCGCAGGGCAGTGCCTTGCAGACGGTCACTGCCGGCGGTTGATCCGACCGGCGGTCGGGGAGCCGGGGAGCAGTCAGCGCGGGCGGCGGCTCCCCGGTTTTTCATCCTCCGGCTGCCGTGCGCTGAGCCACCATGCCGCGAGCCCCAGTGCCACGGCCCCCACGGCTGCGGTCGCGGAAATCGCCAGCAATTGCCATGGGAGGTCGAGCGCCAGCGCAACCGACACGAACAGCAGTGCGGGAGCCATGAAGCCCACCAGCGCCAGGCCGATGGCGCGCATCAGCGGGGTTCCTCCGCGGTCGGCCCGTGGGGCCGACCGAAGTCTTCGGCTTCGGTGTCCTGGCCTTCGTCGATGATGCTGCGGCGGATGGCGCGCGTGCGCGTGAACAGCGCTTCCAGCGTGTCGCCCTCGCCCCAGCGTATCGCGCGCTGCAGCGCCACCAGATCCTCGGTGAAGCGGCCGAGCGTTTCCAGCACCGCCTCGCGGTTGGTGAGGAACACATCACGCCACATCACTGGATCGGACGCGGCGATGCGCGTGAAATCCCGGAATCCGCCGGCGGAATATTTGATGACCTCCGACCGCGTCACCGTTTCGAGGTCGCTTGCGGTGCCCACGATCGAATAGGCGATGAGGTGTGGCAGATGACTGGTGACCGCAAGCACCCGGTCATGATGCGCGGCGTCCATCAGCTCCACCTTGGCGCCCAGTCGCTCCCAGAACGCCTGCAACTGCCGCGAAGCCGGGCTGGCGCGTTCAGGCGTCAGGATGCACCAGCGGCCATCGAACAGGGTGGCGAAGCCGGCGTCCGGCCCCGATCGCTCGGTTCCGGCCACCGGATGGCCCGGCACCACATGCACATGCGCGGGCAGGGCGGCGGTGAGGGCGGCGAGGACGCTGGCCTTGACCGAGCCGACATCGCTGATGACCGCGCCCTCGGCGAGATCATCGGCGATCTCGGCCGCCACGGCCCCCATGGCGCCCACCGGGACGCACAGGATCACCAGTTCGGCATCGATCACTGCGGTGGCGGGCAGGTCGCACACATCATCTGCCAGCCCCAGCGCTTCGACACGCGCGCGCACGTCTGCCGACTGGTCGGACACGCTGAGCCGCACCGTCGGCATCCGGGCCCGGATGGCGCGCGCCAGCGAGGAGCCGATCAACCCCATGCCGATGATCGAAACGCGCGCGAAGGGCAGCATCAGCCAGCCGCCGCGATGAATCCGGTGAGCACCGCCGCCGCGCCGCGCGTCTCAGCCTCGGTGCCGATCGACACGCGCAGGCAGCGCGGCATGCCCTGTACCGCCAGATAGCGGGTGAGAATGCCGGCTTCGAGCAGGGCGGCATTGGCCGCTGCAGCCGTGCAATCGCCAGCTTCCGGAAATTCGAGCAGCAGGAAATTGGCGGCCGACGGGATCACCCGCACGCCGGCATTCCCCAGATGGGCATGGCTCGCCGCCTCGATCTCGCGTGCCAGCCAGCCGCGCCATTCGACGGTGTGGGCGCGCACCTGCTCGGTCCAATCCGGATCGGCGAGCGCTGCAACCGCAGCGGCCTGGCCAAGCATCGGCACATTGAACGGTGCCCGCACCCGGTGCAGCGCATCGATGATCGCGGGCGCGGCATAGCCCCAGCCGATGCGCTCGGCGGCAAGGCCGTGGATCTTCGAAAAGGTGCGCGTCGCGAACACATTGCCATGGGTGTCGGCGAGCCCGAAGCCGTCCTCATAGTCGCCGCTCACGAACTCGGCATAGGCACAGTCGAGCACCAGCAGCACGTCGCGCGGCAGCCCGGCGTGCAGCCGGCGGACCTCGGCCGGAGGGATGATCGTGCCGGTGGGGTTGTTGGGGTTGGCGAGATAGACGAGCTTCGTCGCCGGCGTCACCAGCGCCAGTATGGTATCGACATCGGCGGTGTAATCGCGATCGGGAGCCACCACCAGCGTCGCGCCGACACGGCGCGTCGCCAACTCATAGACGGCGAAACCGTGGCGAACCTGGATGATCTCGTCCCCCGGGCCGGCAAACGCGCTGGCCGCCATGTGCAGCAATTCATCCGAGCCGGTGCCACAGATGATCCGCGCCGGATCGAGCCCGTGCCGCGCACCCAGCGCCTCGCGAAGCGCAGTCGAGGCCGGGTCGGGATAGCGGTGCCCTTGCGCCAGCACGTCCTGCATGGCGGCAATGGCCTTGGGGCTGGGGCCGAACGGGTTTTCGTTGGAGGCCAGCCGCGCCACCACCGGTCGCGCGCCTATGCGGGCCTTGCCAGGCACATAGGCGTGCATCGCTTCGATCCAGGGCTTCATCTGCGGGGAACTGCTCATGGGGACGCTCTAGGCGCAAACGCGGCGCCGGGAAAGGCGTCCCGGCGCCGCGTGGGGATGCCCGCCCACCGAACACCCCCACCTCCATACGGCAGGAAATCAGCACGGTTGCGCAACGTGACATTTTCCATCGGTCGCCGTATCGGCGATGCGATGCTGGCACCGGTTCAAGATCAACGCTTCGGGCTAGGCCGCACGGTCCGGCTGGCGGACCCCGTGCCGCTCGCCAGCGGCCAGAGCCTGGCCGGCGTCGACATTGCCTATGAAACCTATGGCACGCTGGCACCCGATGGCAGCAACGCCATCCTCATCTGTCACGCCCTTACCGGGGACCAGCATGTCGCTTCGCCAAACCCACGGACCGGCAAACCCGGCTGGTGGGAGCGGCTGGTCGGGCCAGGCAAGCCGATCGACCCCGCGCGGCACTTCATCATCTGCTCGAACGTCCTTGGCGGATGTTCGGGCACCACCGGCCCGGGCAGCGCCGATCCCGCCATCGGCCAGCCCTTCGCGATGCGCTTTCCCGTCATCACCATCGCCGACATGGTCACGGTCCAGGCCCGGCTGCTCGATCATCTGGGTGTCGAGCGGCTGCAGGCGGTGGTCGGCGGCTCGATGGGCGGCATGCAGGCACTGTCCTGGGCGGCACAATTTCCCGAGCGCGTGCGCGCCGTGGTGGCGATCGCGTCCGCCGCTCGCCACTCGGCGCAGAACATCGCCTTCCACGAAGTCGGCCGCCAAGCGATCATGGCCGATCCGCGCTGGGCGAGCGGCAATTACACCGCCGAGGATGCCCCCGCCGCCGGGCTGGCCGTGGCGCGGATGGCGGCGCACATCACCTACCTTTCCGAACAGGGGCTCACCGAGCGATTCGGCCGGCGGCTGCAGAACCGCGCAGCACTGGGGTTCGGCTTCGACGCCGAATTCCAGGTGGAAAGCTATCTGCGCCACCAGGGGCTCACCTTCACCGAGCGTTTCGACGCCAACAGCTACCTCTACATCACCCGGGCAATGGACTATTTCGACCTTGCAGCACCCCATGACGGGGTCCTCGCGACTGCTTTTGCCCCTGCGGCGGCCGCCGGCACCCGCTTTGCGCTGATCAGTTTCACCTCGGACTGGCTCTATCCCACCGCTGAAACCAAGCGCATCGTCCGGGCGCTCCATGGCGCCGGCGCCGCCACCAGCTACTGCGAGCTCGAAAGTCCGCATGGCCATGACGCCTTTCTGCTCGATGCGCCCGAGATGAATCGCATCGTCACAGGCTTTCTGAACGGCCTTGCCGAAGGATGAAATCCGCACTCCGCCCGGACCTGCAAGCCGTTGCCGATGCAGTGCCGGCAGGCGCGCGCGTCCTCGATATCGGCTGCGGGGACGGGGCTTTGCTGGCACATCTTCGTACGTCACGTCAGGTTTCGGCGCATGGGATCGATGTGTCCGCCGCCAATGTGGCCAGTGCCGTGGCACGCGGGCTGGCGGTGGTGCAGGGTGATGCTCATACCGACCTTTCGGACTGGCCCGACAATGCCTTCGACGTGGCAATCCTTTCGGACACGCTGCAGGCCATGCGCGAGCCGGCCCGCATCCTTGGAGAGCTTCTACGCGTCGCCCGGCAGGGAATCGTGAGCTTCCCCAATTTCGGTCACTGGCGGGTCCGCGCAGCCCTGGCGGTGGGTGGTCGGATGCCGGTCACTCGCACATTGCCGGTGAGCTGGCACCAGACCACCAACATCCACCTCTGCACGATCAATGACTTCCGGGCGCTGGTTGACGATTGCGGCCTCCGCATAGACCGCGCGGCGTTTCTCGCAAATGGCAAGTTGCGCTCCAGCTTCGCCGCCAATCTGCTTGCCGATCAGGCGGTGTTCGTCCTCTGCCGGCCCTGAGGCGGCGAGGCGGCTCAGAGGTTGGCGACAGTCCAGTCCGCCAGTTCGGCTGCCAGCCGGTTGGTGGACCGGGACAGCGCTGCGGCCACGTCGGGCGGTGACTGGCTTGCCACCGGCTCGCGCGCTTCGAAGCGGCGCAGATCGGGGCCGCGTTCTTGGCCGGGGTGTGAAAGCTGGGCATCGTAGCGAACCAGCACAACCGGTTGCAGCGGATCGCGCACGTCGAGCGTGAACTCGCGAAGCGTGCCGGATAGCGTGGCTTCCGGACGTGCAGTTGGCTGGTTGCGATCCAGCACCGGCAGCCCGCGCGAGACGAGCGTGTCCGAAAACAGCCGCTGCACCTGGCGGTTCGGCGTCTCTGCCCAACTGGCAGCAGTAAGATACTGAATTTCCGTGTCGGAAATCCGCACTGCAACGCGGAGCGACTGCAACATGGCCGGCAACTGCGGCAGCTCGACAGCGATGGTCGGGCTCTGCCTGGCGCTCGCAGGCGCCGGCGGTGCCGTCGACTCCACCAGAAGGAGCGACGTCGCCGGCGGCCCCTTGGCGCCGATCTGAACCAACGGACCACATCCGGCCAGGGCCAGGGGAATTATCAAACACAGCAGGTTGCGACGACGGGTCATTCTCTGGTGCTCCCTGCCGGATCATAGCTCGGCAGCCGCTTGCCGCCGGACAGAGCGCCGGCAGGATCTTCATCGATGCGGGTCGCGATCACGTTGAGCTCGGCCGTGAGTGCGCGCAATTCGCGGATGAGCTGGCTGGCCTCGGGAATGGTCTCTCCGGCCAACTGCTCGACGGCCGGTGTTGCAGCGGCGGTCATCGTATCGACCCGCGCGAGACTTGCATTGGCGCTGCGCAGCGTTTTGGCGAACTCCTCCGCGAGCGGCTTGGCATCGTCCCGCATGAACGAGTCGGTGCTGCCGGCCAGCGCCTCCACCTTTGCCATGGCGCTTGTCGTGGCGGCCAGAGTGGCGCGGGCCTCGGTGATGGTCGCTGCGATCTCCGGACCACGATCGGCAAGGGCGTCGGTCAACCGATCGATATTGTTCAATATATGGGTGATGCTCGCCTTGTTGTCGTCGTCGAGCACATCGGCAAGGCGTTTCGCCACTAGGCTCACATTCTTCAACAGCTCCGGAGCGCTTGCCAGCAATTCACCGAGCCCGCCGGCTCTCGCCGGGATGATCGGCACCCCATAGGGACCGATCTTGGTGAGCGGATTCGCACCGCCCATCGCGCCGGAAAGCTGGATCTGGCTCACACCCGTGAAGCCGACACCCTCGATGGTTGCGGTCGTTCCCTCGAGCACAGGCACGTCTTCCTGCACCGAAATCCGAACACGAACGAATTTCGGCTGCCGGGGCAACAGCTTGATCTCGTCGATCTTGCCGACAGGCACGCCGTTGAAGGCCACGGGCGAGCCAACCGCGAGCCCGGTGACTGCCTGATTGAAAAGGATGTCGAATTTCTGGTCCGGCTCTCCGGAGTAGCGCGAGAGCCAAAGGATGGCCGCAAACAGGGCGACAACCAGCGCCAGCACCACCGCCCCGACGATGGCATAATTGCTGCGCGTTTCCATCAGGCAAACTCGGTGTTGGCGGGCGCGGACGCCGGCGTTGCATCGAATGGCTGCGTGCGCTGCGAGCGCACCGCAGCCCGGCCGCGCGGACCGGAGAAATACTCCTGCACCCAAGGGTGCTCGAACGCGCGCAGGTCCGCAATGGTGCCACAGGCGATGACATGCTGCTCGGCCAGCACGGCCACCCGGTCACAGGTAGCGTGCAAGGTATCGAGATCATGGGTGATCAGGAACACGGTCAGGCCGAGCGTATCGCGCAGCACCTTCACAAGATCATCGAAGGCGGCCGCAGCAATCGGATCAAGACCGGCGGTGGGCTCATCCAGAAACAGCAGCAACGGATCGAGCGCCAACGCGCGCGCAAGTGCTGCGCGCTTGCGCATGCCACCCGAAAGTTCGGATGGAAACTTGCGCGCCGCCTCCTCGGGCAATCCCACCATTCGCACCTTGAGCTTGGCGAAATCGTCCATCAGATTCTGCGGCAGATGCAGGAATTCGCGCATCGGAACCTGGATGTTCTCGGCTACCGAAAGAGCGGAGAACAGCGCTCCTTCCTGAAACAGCACACCCCAACGCCGGCGCAGCGCGCGGCCCTCCACCGGATCGAGCGTCGATGCGTCACGGCCCAGCACCTCGATCGTGCCGGCCCGAGCAGACTCCAGCCCGATGATGCAGCGCATCAGGACCGATTTGCCGGTTCCCGAGCCGCCGACCAAGCCGATGATTTCCCCACGTCGCACGTCCAGATCGAGATCCTTGTGGATCGTCTGTGCGCCGAAACCCGTTTCCAGCCCGCGAATGCGGATGGCGACATTGGCATCCGACGGCAGGACCGGCGAAAGGGCAGCGGGGGTTTCCATGGGTCAGTTATAGCCAAGAGCTGAGAAAAAGACGGCGAAAAATGCGTCGAGCACGATGACGACAAAGATCGACTCAACAACGGCGCGTGTCGTCCGGTTCCCGACTGCCTCGGCATTGCCCTTGACCTGGAAGCCATGGAAGCAACCCATCATGGCGATTACCAGGCCAAACACCGGCGCCTTGATGGTGCCGATGACAAAATCGGACATAAGCACGACTTCCTGCAGCCGCTGCACATAGGTGATGGGGGGCATGTCGAGCTGCACCCACACGAACAACCCGCCGCCGACCAACGCCATCGCTGTGCCGAAGAAGCCGAGCAGGGTGAGCATCAGCGCCATCCCGAGCACCCGTGGCACGACAAGGGACTCGGACGGGGAAACGCCAATGGTTTCCATCGCATCGACTTCCTGGTTGAGCTTCATCGATCCGATCTGGGCGGCAAAGGCTGACGCCGAGCGACCAGCGACCATGATCGCAGTGAGCAGGATGCCGAGTTCGCGCGTTGTCGACCTGCCGATGAGGTTGACGACGAAGATTTCGGCGCCGAACTGGCGCAGCTGCGTTGCACCCTGTTGTGCCACCACGATGCCGACCAGAAACAGCAGCAGGCCGACGATCCCGAGGGCATTGACGCCAATCGCCTCGCATTGATGGATGAAGGCATTCCAGCGCATGCGGCGGCGGCCGATGATGGTGCCGCCGATCGTCACCATTGTCTGGCCGATGAAGGCAAGAAAACTGCCGGCATTTTCAAAAGCCTGCACGACAGCTCTGCCGATGCGATCGAGCCGCGCCATTATGTAGGACGCCTGGCGCTCCCGCATCACCATGGGCTGATCGTGCGTGCCGATCTCTTCGATCAATCGCATCGTGTCGGGTTCGGCGTTGGTCACGCTCACATCGACGCCTGCGGCTTTCCAGCTTTCCATCAAGCGGTGCAGCAGCCATGCCCCGGCGGTATCGATCCGTTCGAGGCGCTCGAGATCGATTGTCAGCATTTGCCCGGCAGGCGGGATTGCCCGCACATCGTCCGCGATCAGCTGTACATTGGCGATCGTCAATCGACCCAGGATCGACAGCTGCTGCTTGCCGTCTTCAGCGACGGATTCGAATGCGAGTACAGCCATGATCGCTGTGGTGCGGGATTATCGCACCTCACGCAAGTGCGAGTGCGGGTCGCTCAGGCAGCCAGTTCGTGCACCGGCGTCTTGGGTGGATATGGCGCAATCGCATCCGGATCGAGCGGACGGCCGGCAAGTGCATCGGCAAACTGGTGGTTCACGTCGCGGTGATGCGCTTCGTCTGCCCGCACCACGAGCACGACGTCCCGAAGCGTGGCATCGTCGGGCAGCTGCCAATAACGCCGCGCAATTTGCGGAGCGGGAATATTCTCCACCGCTCCATAGTCGATCTGCGCCAGATAATGAGTATAGCTCGTCACGGCTTCCTCTTCGAAATAGCCCACCACGCGGTGCGCAGTGCGTGGGCTGACGACGTAAAGCGCAAAGAAGCTCACATAGAACATCCACTGCACGGCAATGATCAGGAAGCGCTCGAAGGCTGACGGCTGGGCCACCTCGATGAAGGTCATCAGGTGCATCCTTTCATTCTCGGCCTCTTCCATCAGCGTGCGGATCCAGCCCTTGTCGTCCTCCATTCGCCGCAGGCTGCGCAAATGCGTCATCGTTGCGCCGACCATGCCGGGCACCGCGGCGACGGTCTCGAGCACGATGGCACGATGGCCGTAACGATGGGCGAAAAAGCGATCCGCCACGAAACGCAGGCTGCGGGTGAACGCAAGCGCCACCCTGTCACCCGGCCCCTGCGGAACGAAATGGCGGGTCTTGTCCACAAAGGGGATGACGGTCATCGCAGGTCTCCGCGCAATTGGTTGACGTGCACGTAAGGTCGCCGGGCAGCGTTGCAACGCAGCCAAATCGTCGCACGGCGGATCAGACGGGCGTTGACGCGCAGCCCTGCTGCGCCCGAAGAGAGCGCCATGGCGATCAGCATTTATGACATGGACCGCACGATCACCCGCGGTGGCACCTGGGGACCATGGCTGCATTTCTGGGTTCGACGACAGGCGCGGTGGCGGATCATGCTGCTGCCGTTTCTCGGTCTTGCGGCCGCGGCCTATGGCTTGAAACTGATCGATCGCGGTGCGCTGAAGGCGGCGGCGCACAGGGTCTTGATGGGGCGGCGCGTGTCGCGTGCTGCCGTGGAGGCAGCCGCTGCCGATTATGCCAGGGCTGTGGTGGCGACGGGCTGTTTCGAGGCAGCTCTGGAGCAGATTGCAGCGGACCGGGCGACTGGCCGGCGCCTGGTGCTGGCAACGGCCTCAAACGCCTATTATGCGGAGGCGATCGGCGCATTGCTGGGGTTTGACGCGGTGTTGGCGACCCCTTCACGCTGGACGGGTGGCAAGCTGGACTGGCGGCTTGGGGGCGCCAATTGTTATGGCGCTGCGAAGCGGGAGCGCGTGGCGGCCTGGCTCGATGCCCATGGCGGGCAGAGCGAGGCGCTTCGCTTCCACTCGGACCATCATTCGGATGGGCCGGTGTTCTGGCTGGTGGTGGAACGCGGTGGCGAGGCCGTTGCGACCAACCCGACGATCGAGCTTGCAGCTCTCGCCCAAAAAAATGGCTGGCCCCAGGTCAACTGGGGCCAGCCAAGAGAAAGTCTTTTCGAACGTGCCTGAAGTTGTCAGGCGGCGGCGAGCGGACGGCGACGACGCATCGAGGCGCCGACAAGACCGAAACCGGCAATGAGCATTGCCCAGGTGCCGGGCTCGGGGACGGCCATGGCCGCGCCGATGAAGTCGGCATGGATGAACACCGGGACATAGCCCGAGAATTCACCGAAGCCGGCGTTCAGGCCACCACCGAAATCGCCGAAGTTGGCGCCGAAGGTGAGGCCGTAGGAGTTGATCGATGCCAGCTTGCCATCGACGAAGCCGGGGCCACCCGAGTCGCCGCCAGCGATATTGACTTCGCGCTCGCCGAGCCCGGTGTCGGTGAAGAAGGCGTCGCCGATCGGACCCTGGCCGATGGCATTGGCGATGCGACGTGCCTTATCCTGGGCAGCGAGGCCGTTGTCGAAATCGGACACATAGCTGAATTCGATATCGGCCGTGCCAAAGAAGTTTTCGCCGCCGATCACTTCGGTGAAGAAGTCCCCGAACAGCGAATTGCCCCATGCATAGTCATAGCGGTTGTCGCCTTCGCGGAGATAGCCGGTGCGCGCCCCGTCTGGCGGCGTGTTGCCTGCAGCGCCACCAACGGTGGACCGCGTGCCGAAGCCGGCGACATTGAAGATTTCGCCGGTCAGATCACCCTCGGTGTAGAGATCGTACCGCAAGGCGAAGCTGGGTGCGGCCTTCTCGAGGCGCAGAATTGCGATGTCGTTCTGATCGATGACTTCACCGGTGTAGTTCGGATGCACAATGTAGGTGGACACGTCGCGCGTGATGCTGGCGCCCTCGGTAACGGTGCGCTCGTTCGGGTCCCCATTGTAAAAATGGGCGGTGGTCTTCACAGGGTTGGCTGTGCCAGCACCGCCGCTCACGCAATGTGCTGCGGTCGCGATCGACATGCCGCCCTTGAGGACGCTGCCGGAACAGATGAACCGGTCGCCGTTGTCATATTCCATGATCAGTGCGACCGTGCCGCTCTTGTTGGCCGATGCAAAATAGAGCGAGTTGCCACCGCCGATATCGTTGCCCGGCGCCGATACGTCCGAAGTCGGCGTCTGGCCGATGATGGTGCTCTTGGCGAGCCAAGACAAGCCGTCGCGGCCGCCGCTGGCGGACTTCACCGCCGGCGCGCCGATCTTGCTCGGCTGGTTCGAGGCCTCGAAGGTCATCCCGCCTGCGATTGCGGGCGAGGCCACCAAAAGTGCCGACCCGATCGCCAAGATGGCGCCGGCCATATCCTTGCTTCCCATTACTCTTTCCCCTCGATCCTTGCCGCAATTGGCATCGAAACTGGAGAGTATTTTACACTTGATTGATTTCAAGCAAAAAATGGTAAATCTGCCATTAATCTGCGACTTTGCCGAGAATGTTGCCGCGGCGCAACACAAGTGGTGCGTCAATAAGCAGCAGTCTCGGCTTTATCTAGCGAGTTTGCGAAGCACATAGGGAAGTATGCCGCCGGCATAATAATATTCGAGTTCCTGCTCGGTATCGATTCGCGCCAGTGCCGTAAAGCTGCCGGTGCTGCCATCGGCCCGGATGAAATGGACGTCGACATGCTGGCGCGGCTTGAGGCTGTCCAGACCTTCGATGTCGAAGAGTTCGTCGCCCGTGAGGCCAACTGTCTGCCGCGACGTGCCCTCGACAAACTGGAGCGCCAGGACGCCCATGCCGATGAGATTGGAGCGATGGATGCGCTCGAAGCTCTCGGCGATGACGGCGCGCACGCCTAGCAGCATCGTGCCTTTGGCCGCCCAGTCGCGCGACGAGCCGGTGCCATATTCCTTGCCGGCGATCACCACGAGCGGTGTGCCCTCGGCCTGATAGCGCTCGGCGGCATCGTAGATCGCCAGCGTCTCGCCCGAAGGGATATGCTTCGTCACGCCGCCCTCGATGCCAGGCACCATTTCATTGCGGATGCGGATGTTGGCGAAGGTGCCGCGCATCATCACTTCATGGTTGCCGCGGCGCGCGCCATAGGAATTGAACTCGGCGCGGCTGACCTGGCGCTCCGCGAGATAGGTGCCAGCGGGCGACGAAGCCTTGATGCTGCCGGCGGGCGAGATGTGATCGGTGGTGATGGAATCGGCGAATTGCGCCAGTGCGCGGGCGCGGACGATGTCCTTCACCGGCTTGGGCGTCATCGTCATGCCCTCGAAATATGGCGGGTTCTGCACATAGGTGGAGGCAGCGTTCCAATTGTAGGTTGCGCCACCCTCGACCTTGATGCCTTGCCAGCGCTCGTCACCGGTGAACACATCGGCATAGCGCGCCTTGAACGCCTCGGCGGTGACCGACGCTTGCACGGTTTCTGCTACTTCGAGATTGGTCGGCCAGATGTCCTTCAGATAGACAGGCTGCCCATTGGTGCCTTCGCCGATCGGATCGACCGCGATGTTCTTGCGCATCGAACCTGCCAGCGCATAGGCGACGACCAGCGGCGGCGAGGCGAGATAATTGGCGCGCACATCGGCCGAGACCCGGCCCTCGAAGTTGCGGTTGCCGCTGAGCACGCTGGCCGCAACGATATCGTTGCCGTTGATGGCGGCACTGATCGGCTCGGGCAGCGGGCCGGAGTTGCCGATGCAGGTGGTGCAGCCATAGCCGACGAGGTTGAAGCCGATCGCATCGAGCTCGGCCTGCAGGCCGGACTTCACGAGATAGTCGGTGACCACCTTGGAGCCGGGGGCGAGGCTGGTCTTGACCCAGGGCTGCGAGCGCAGGCCCAGTGCCCGCGCCTTTTTCGCCACCAGTCCTGCGGCAACCAGCACATTCGGATTGGAGGTGTTGGTGCAGCTGGTGATGGCAGCAATCACGACGTCACCATGGCCGATGCCGTGGTTTGCGCCGGCCACGGGCACCCGCACATCCATGCGCTCGGCCTGCTTGTAGCCGCCGGCCAGCTCGGCCTCGAACGCCGTGCTGGCATCGGCCAGCAGCACCTTGTCCTGCGGGCGGCGTGGGCCGGCGAGGCTGGGCTGCACAACCGAAAGATCGAGGCCGAGCGTGTCGGTGAACACCGGATCGGGGGTATTCGCCTCGCGCCACAGGCCCTGGGCGCGGCAATAGGCTTCCACCAGCGCGCAGGTCTCTTCATCGCGGCCGGTCAGGCGCATGTAATCGATGGTCTTGGTGTCGATGGGGAAGAAGCCGCAGGTGGCGCCATATTCGGGCGCCATGTTGGCGATGGTGGCGCGATCGGCGAGGGTGAGCGCATCGAGGCCGGGGCCGTAGAATTCGACGAAGCGGCCGACGACGCCGTGCGCGCGCAACATCTGGGTGACGGTGAGCACGAGATCGGTGGCAGTAATGCCCTCGGCGAGCGTGCCCGACAGCTTGAAGCCGACGACTTCGGGGATGAGCATGCTCACCGGCTGGCCGAGCATCGCGGCTTCGGCCTCGATGCCGCCCACGCCCCAGCCGAGCACGCCCAGGCCGTTGATCATCGTGGTGTGGCTGTCCGTACCTACCACCGTGTCGGGATAGGCGATGGTGGCGCCCGAGGGGTCTTCGGAGGTCCAGACCGACTTGGCGAGATATTCGAGATTGACCTGGTGGCAGATGCCGGTGCCCGGCGGCACGACGCGGAAGCCCTTGAGAGCCGAGGAGCCCCAGCGCAGGAACTCGTAGCGCTCGATGTTGCGGGCATATTCGAGGTCCATATTGTCCTCGAAGGCGGTGGCGTTGCCGAATTCATCGACCATCACCGAATGGTCGATGACCAGATCGACCGGCACCTGGGGGTTGATCTTCTGCGGATCGCCGCCAAGCATCGTCATGGCATCACGCATGGCGGCGAGATCGACGACACAGGGCACGCCGGTGAAATCCTGCATCAGCACGCGGGCAGGGCGATAGTTGATCTCATGGTTGGAGCGGCGGGTTTCGGCCCAGTCGACCATTGCCTGCAGATCGGCGACGGTGACGGTGCTACCATCTTCGAAACGCAACAGATTTTCGAACAGCACCTTCATCGAATAGGGCAGGGTGTCGACGGCACCCAGTGCTTCGGCAGCAGCCGGGATGCTGTAGTAATGGACCGTCTTGCTCCCGACTGTGAGGCTGCGCCGCGTTTGCAAGCTGTCCTGGCCGATGGCAGTCATGAAGATGGTCCTTCCGTGTTTTGCCGGGGGTCTAGCGCATGGGGGGGCTTGCTGGAAGGGCGTTGCCGCGATGCGGCGGGGGTGGCATGGAAAAATCATGGCCTCGCCCGAAATCGATGCGCTGACGCAGATCCTCGCCCGGCTCCCGGGTCTGGGGCCGCGATCGGCACGAAGGGTGGTGCTGCACCTGCTCAAGCGCCGGGAAACGGCGCTCGGGCCTTTGGTGGCGGCGCTGCAGGCGGTGGAGGCGCGGCTGGTGACGTGCGGCATCTGCGGCAATGTCGATACCCATGATCCCTGCGCGATCTGTGCCGATCCGCGGCGGGATCCGGCGAGCCTGTGTGTGGTCGAGGAGGTGGCGGACCTTTGGGCGCTCGATGGACAGCGGCTTTTCGGGGGGCGTTTTCATGTGCTCGGGGGGCGACTTTCGGCGCTCGAGGGGGTGCGTCCGGAGGATCTGGGGATAGAATCGCTGGTCTCCAGGGTCGCGGGCGGCGGGTTTCGGGAGGTTGTGCTGGCGATGAACGCGACGCTGGAGGGCCAGACGACGATGCACTATCTCGCGGACCGGCTGGCCGGGCTCGATGTGGCGGTGACCATGCTCGCCCATGGCCTGCCAGTGGGCGGCGAACTCGACTTCATGGACGAGGGCACGCTGGCCATGGCGCTGCGCGCGCGCAAGCCGGTTACTTGATTCCGGCTCGCTTGATTTTGGACGCCGCCGTGCTTAGCTGACAACCATGGCCATTCTCCAGATTATCGAAGCGCCCGACCAGCGGTTGCGCGTCATCTCCAAGCCCGTCGACACGGTGACCGACGCGCATCGTGCGCTGATCGCCGACATGTTCGAGACGATGTACAAGGCGCCCGGCATCGGTCTCGCCGCGATCCAGGTCGGCGTGGCCGAGCGGATCCTCACGATCGACCTGCAGCGCCCGACAGGCGAGGTGACCGAGGATACCGATCCGGACACGATCGAATATGTCCGCGAGCCGCAGGTGTTCATCAACCCCGAAATCCTGTGGGAATCGGACGATCTGTCGGTGTATTCGGAAGGCTGTCTTTCGGTGCCTGATCAATATGCCGACGTCGACCGGCCGGCGCGGGTGCGGGCGAAGTGGCTCGACGAAAACGGCAAGGCGCATGAGGCGGAGCTCGACGGGCTGATGGCGACCTGCCTGCAGCACGAGATGGATCATCTTAACGGCGTGCTGTTCATCGACCATCTGAGCAAATTGAAGCGCGACATGGTGCTGAAGAAGCTGGAAAAGGCGCGCCGCGCCCGCGCGGCCTAGTCGGCAGGCTGGCGTTGCTGCCAGCGAGCGTCGAGCCTTTTCTGCAGCGCGTCTTCGGACCCGATGCGGTTGATCAGCGTGATCCCTTCCAGTTCGGGAGCCGCACTTTGCAACAGGCGCTCGCGCCAGCCATGGCCGATGTCGTAGATCGCGACATCGGTGCGCTCGGTGCCCTGGTCTGTGTAGCGGGTGATGATGCCGACCGGCAGCCGGCCCTGCACCCGCTTGTCCCCCAGCGCCTTGCGCAGGCCGCTGGCGAACCAGCCGGCTTCAACCCGCGGATTGCCGACCGTATCCATGCTGTCGACACCGAGTGCGGTCGGAAAAACGATGGTCTGCGTCTGGATCACACGGTCGGCGCCGGTGGCGGCGAGGCGCAGCGCATCGCCGCCATCATCGATCGACGAGACGAGGACCAGCGGGGGCGCGGTCGCCTTTTTCGGTGCCGAGGCGGCGGCGCGCTTCTCTTCGCGCTCGCGGTGCGAATCCCAGAAGTTGGCGGCGCCGATCAGCAACGCCATGACAGTGGTGATCTCGGCGAAGGTCAGCCAGCGGCGGCGGGTCTTTGCGGCTTCGGTGGCATCGGGCATCTGCGGCTTCCGTTGGCGGTTCGACGTTTCCTGTCCAGAACCGCTTTAACCAGGATTGAACCGGCTATCGCGCCAACGATGCCATGATCGTGGCTGCGACATCCTCGGGCGGCTTGACCGTAGCTGGATCCTCGCCGGGGAAGGCGCGGGCGCGCATGGCGGTTCGGGTGGCACCAGGATCGATGACATGGGTGCGAATGGCGGTGACGGGGCTTACTTCCTGGCCGTAGGTGGCGATGAGGTTCTCCAATCCAGCCTTTGAGGCGGCATAGGCACCCCAATAGGCACGCGGGGCGCTGCCGACCGACGAAGTGAGCGCCACGACATCGGCGGCCGGCGCGCGGCGCAGCAGCGGATCGAGCACGCGGATCAGATGCCAGTTGGCGGTGAGGTTGACCGCCAGCACCCGGTCCCAATCCTTCTTGTCGAGGTGTGGCACAGGGGTCAGCGACCCCAGTTGCCCGGCGTTGAGTATGAGCACATCGAGCCGGCCCCAGCGGCTGGCGAGGGCGGTGCCGAGGCGCTCGATGGCCGGGGTGTCGGTCAGGTCGAAGGGGGCGATGGTGGCGGTGCCGCCGACCTGGTTGATCAGGTCGTCGGTGACTTCGAGATCCTTGTCCTTGCGGGCGGTGATGATGACGTGATGGCCGGCGGCGGCAAGTGCCACGGCGGTGGCGGCGCCGATGCCGCGGCTGGCGCCGGTGACGAGGGCGAGGGGCTTGGAGGTGATATCGTTCATGGGGGCGGGTTAGACGGGCGGGGGGTGCGGGGCAAGGCCCGTCACCGCCTCCACCCTCCCACGTTGCGGGAGAGGGCTTAAATGACGCGTTCGGCGAGCAGGCTCAGCTGGTCGGGGATCTCGACTTCTTCCTGGTCGGTGAGCCGGGTGGGATAATCGCCCGTGAAGCAGGCATCGCAGAATTGCGGCGCCTGTGTGTTGCGCTCGGCTTCGCCAAGCGCCCGGTAGAGACCGTCGGTGGACAGGAAGGCGAGACTGTCTGCCTTGATGAAATCGCGCATCTTCTCGACGCTCATCTGCGCTGCCAGCAGCTTCGAGCGCTCGGGCGTGTCCACGCCGTAATAACAGCTGTGGCGCGTCGGCGGGCTGGCGATGCGCATGTGGATTTCCGACGCACCGGCCTCGCGCAGCATCTGCACGATCTTCAATGACGTGGTGCCGCGCACGATCGAATCGTCGATGAGGACGATGCGCTTGCCGGTGATCATGGCGCGGTTGGCATTGTGCTTGAGCTTGACGCCGAGATTGCGGATCTGGTCGCCGGGCTGGATGAAGGTGCGGCCGACATAATGCGAACGGATGATTCCGAGCTCGAAGGGGATTCCGCTCTCCTGCGCATAGCCGATGGCGGCCGGGGTGCCGCTGTCGGGCACCGGCACCACCATGTCGGCCTCGACCGGCGTCTCGCGCGCCAGTTCGGCGCCGATCGCCTTGCGGACCTGATAGACCGAGGCGCCTTCGACCATGGAATCGGGGCGGCTGAAATAGACATGTTCGAAGATGCACGGCCGCGGCCGCATCTCGGTGAAGGGACGGATGGAGCGCAGGCCCTTGGACGAAATGATGATGAGTTCGCCGGGCTCGACGGCGCGCAGGAAGGTTGCGCCGACGACGTCGAGTGCGACCGTCTCGCTGGCGAGGATATAGCTGTCTCCGAGCCGGCCGAGCACCAGCGGGCGGATGCCGAGCGGATCGCGGCAGGCGAGCATGCCTTCCGAGGTCAGGCAGATCAGGCTGTAGGCACCCTCGACCTTTTTGAGCGCATCGATGAAGCGATCGAGCAGCGTGCGATAGGAGGACGTGGCGACAAGGTGGATGATCACCTCGGTGTCCGACGTCGACTGGAAGATGGCGCCGCGCCGAACCAGCTCGCGTTTCAGCGTCATCGCGTTGGAGATGTTGCCGTTGTGCGCCACGGCAAAGCCGCCGCTGGCGAGATCGGCATAGAGCGGTTGCACGTTGCGTACCGCTGTCTCGCCGGTCGTGGAATAGCGGTTGTGGCCGATGGCGACATCGCCGCGCAGCTTGCGGATGACCTCATCCGAATCGAAATTGCCGGCGACATGTCCCATGGCGCGGTGAGTGTGGAAATCACGGCCATCGAAGGTGGTGATGCCGGCGGCTTCCTGGCCGCGATGCTGGAGCGCGTGCAGCCCGAGGGCAGTGACGGCAGCGGCGCCCGAGGCTCCCCAGACGCCGAACACGCCGCACTCTTCATGCAGATGGTCGGCTTCCCACGGATCGGTGGTGAGCATATTGGGTTCCATCGGAAGACTGTCGCCTCGCCAGCGCTGCGTTCTCGCGGCATATAGGGAGCGGTCGGGGCTTTGTCGCCCCCTTAAGCGCCACGGAACTGTCATATGAGCCTTAATGAAAATGATGGGGCACGCGAGATGGGATTGGCGCTCGATCCGAAATGGGATGCTGCCGGGCTGGTGACGGCGGTGGTGAGTGATGTTGCCTCGGGCGAGCTGCTGATGGTTGCGCACATGAATGCGCAGGCACTTGCTGCAACGCTGGCAACGGGAGAGGCGCATTTCTGGAGCCGGTCCCGCGGCGAGCTCTGGCACAAGGGTGCGACATCTGGGCATGTGCAGCGCGTGGTGGAGATGCGCATCGATTGCGATCAGGATGCGCTGTGGCTCAAGGTGGAGCCGGCTGGGCCGGCGTGCCATACTGGCGAGCGAAGCTGCTTCTATCGCGCGGTGACCAGCGATGGCCTTGTGCGCGGCTGATGCCGGTCGATGAGCTTGTCGAACTGGCGCTGAGGGCCGGCGGTGAAACGCTGTTCTCCATCGGCGCTGATGACACGCGCACCGGCGCCACGGTTCGCGCCGTGGTCTTCGGAGTGTCGGCGGCGCTCGTGGCGGCCGTGCTGTGGCTTGCACTGGATTTGATCGTGGCGGGCGACGCCGGCTTCAAGGTGATCGGTGGCAGCCTGATGCTGATGGTTCTCGGCGGATTTCTCGTCCGCAGGCTGGCGCTTGAGGTCAATCGGTTGCGGCAATGGGGTGAGCCCGAAGTCATCGCCGATGCGCCCGGCTTGACCCTGGCAGGTCGCCGCCGGCTGATCGGCTGGGACGAGATTGCGGCCGTAACCCCTGAACGCCGCGGTGGACGTGGGCGGGTGCGGATACGCCTGATCGGCAAAAATACATCCGATGTCCTCGTGCCGACACGCGAGCCCGAGGCATTGGCGGCGGCAATCCTCGCCGATGACGCGCTGAAAGGACTGGGGCGATGAGCGTTTTGCTCGCAGGGGCCACCGGGCTGGTCGGCTCGCGTGTGCTGGCGTTGCTGCCCAATGCCATTGCGGTCGTGCGTAGGCCGTCGGGCAGGGTGGGGGAGCTTGTCGTGGACTTTGCCGCGCTGCCCCCGCTGCCGCCAGCCGATGTGGCGATCTGTGCGCTGGGGACGACCATCCGCGCCGCCGGCAGCCAGGCGGCGTTTCGGGCGGTGGATCATGATGCCGTGCTGGCCTTTGCGCGGGCGGCGCAGGTGGCGGGCGTGAAGCGCTTCGTCGTGGTGACGGCGGTGGGTGCGGATGCCGGATCGAGCGTGTTCTATTCGCGGGTGAAAGGCGAAGTCGAGGCTGCGTTGACGGCGATGGGCTTTGCGCGGCTCGACCTTGTCCAGCCTGGCCTGATCATCGGCCCGCGTCCCGAACGGCGGCCGGTGGAGGGATTTCTGCAGGTGGTGACACCGCTGCTGGGTCCACTGCTCGTCGGCGGGCTGGCCAAATATGGATCGGTGCCGGCGGAGGTGATCGCGGCAGCAATTGCTGCGCTGTCCGAACGTGTCGAGCCGGGACGGTATGTCCATCAGAACCGGGCCATCCGCGCGCTGGCGGCCAGTGCCGGCCATTGACCCTTACGTTAACGTCAACTAGGTAAACTCCATGTCCGATCCCGCCCATGTCTTCTCGATCGTGCCCGCCGCCGCGCACCATGACGGGGCGGAGAGCTTCACCATCACCGAGCTGGCGCTGGGCTTCAACGTCACCCCGCGCGCGATCCGGCTTTATGAAGACCAGGGGCTGATCTCGCCCGAGCGGATCGGCCAGAACCGGGTGTATTCGCGGCGGGACCGGGCGCGGCTGGCGTGGATTTTGCGCGCCAAGAACGTGGGGTTTTCGCTGGCTGAAATCCGCGAGATGATCGACCTTTACGATCTGGGGGACGGCCGGGCGAAGCAGCGGCAGGTGACGCTCGACAAATGCCGGGCACGGATTGCAGCGCTCGAGGAGCAGCGCGCCGATCTTGATGCGACGATCGAGGAACTGCAAAATTTCTGTGCTGTGGTGGAGTCGATGATCGCCGCTCCACCGACCGCAGCGAAGCAATAGGAGCAAGCCATGCCAGCGTATCGCGCCCCGGTGAAGGATACCGCCTTCGTCCTGCAATCGGTGGTGGGGCTGGAGCGCTATGCCAATCTGCCGGGCTTTGCCGAGGCGACGCCCGATGTTGTGGCGGCGATTCTGGAGGCCGGCGGCAAGTTCTGCGAGGATGTGCTGTTTCCGCTCAACCTGTCGGGCGATATCGAGGGCTGCACCCGCCACGCCGATGGTTCGGTGACGACGCCGGCGGGGATGAAATCGGCCTATGACCAGTTTTGCGAGGGCGGCTGGGGCACGCTGATGGCCGATTCCGCCTGGGGCGGGCAGGGATTGCCCTATGTGGTGGGCACGGCGTTCCAGGAATATCTGCAGAGCGCCAACATGGCCTTTGCCATGTATCCGGGGCTTTCCGAAGGCGCGCAGGCGGCGATCGAGGTTGTCGGCTCCGAGGAGCAAAAGGCCAAGTGGCTGCCGCCGATGGTGGCGGGGCGCTGGACCGGCACGATGAACCTGACCGAGCCGCATTGCGGGACCGATCTGGGGCTGATTCGCACCCGGGCAGTGAAGAACGCCGATGGTTCTTATGCAATCACTGGCACGAAGATCTTCATTTCGGCCGGCGAGCATGATCTGGCCGAGAATATCGTGCATCTGGTGCTCGCCAAGACCGAAGGTGCGCCCGATACGGTGAAGGGGATCAGCCTGTTCATCGTGCCCAAGCTTATGGTCGATGATGAGCGCCTCGTGGGCGCGCGCAATGCAGTGTCGTGCGGGTCGATCGAGCACAAGATGGGCATCCATGCCAACGCCACCTGCGTGATGAACTATGACGGTGCGACGGGCTATATGCTCGGCGAAGAGTTCAAGGGCCTGAAGGCGATGTTCATCATGATGAACGCTGCCCGGCTCGGCGTGGGGCTGCAGGGGCTGGCGCAGGGCGAGATCGCTTATCAGAACGCCGTGGCCTATGCGAAGGACCGGCGGCAGGGCCGCTCGCTGACGGGGGTGAAGGACGCGGACGCCAAGGCGGACACGATCCTCGTTCACCCCGATGTGCGGCGGATGCTGCTCGATGGACGGGCGTTCAACGAGGGGGCGCGGGCGCTCATCCTGTGGGGGGCGCTGCAGGTCGATCTGGCGAAGAAGGCGGCGACTGCCGAAGAGCGCGAGCTGGCGGATGATCTGATTTCGCTGCTCACTCCGGTGATCAAGGGCTATTGCACCGACAAGGGGCTGGAAGTGGCAGTGACCAGCCAGCAGGTGTTCGGCGGCCATGGCTATGTGCGCGAATGGGGCATGGAGCAGTTTGTGCGCGATGCGCGGATCGCGCAGATTTACGAGGGCACCAACGGCATCCAGGCGCTCGATCTGGTGGGCCGCAAGCTGGCGATGAACGGCGGCCGCGGCTTGCGGGCATGGCTGGCAATGGTCCGCGAGGCGCTGGCGGGTTCGGACGATGCGGCACTCGGGTTCTTGAAGGCGCCGCTTGAAAAGGCGCTCGGGGACCTTGAAGCCTCGACGATGTGGCTGATGTCCAACGGCATGGGCAACCCCGACAATGCCGGGGCGGGGGCGACCGCCTACATGCACATGATGGGCATCGTGGCGCTGGGGCATATGTGGCTGGTGATGGCCAAGGCGTCGCGCGAGGCGCTCGATGCCGGGGCTTCCGACGCCGGATTTTATGAGGCGAAGCTCATCACGGCGCGCTATTATGCCGAACGGTTTTTGCCCGATACGGCTTCGCTGCGCGCGCGGCTGGAGGCCGGAAGTGCCACGATGATGGCGATGCCGGCGGATGCATTCTGAATGAGATTCCTTGGGAGACTGACCATGGCTGACGCTTACATTTACGACACGGTGCGCACCCCGCGCGGCAAGGGCAAGAAGGACGGCAAGCTCCACGAGATCACGCCGATCCAGCTGGCGACACAGGTGCTGGAGGCGATCCGGGATCGCAATGGCATCGATACGGCGGATGTGGATGATGTGATCCTCGGCTGTGTGGCGCCGGTGGGCGAGCAGGGCAGCGACATTGCCCGGGTGGCGGTGTTGAACGCCGATTATGCGGAATCGACCGCCGGCGTGCAGATCAACCGCTTTTGCGCGTCGGGGCTGGAAGCGACCAACATGGCGGTGGCCAAGGTGATGGCCGGCGAGGCGATGTTCGCGATCGGCGGCGGTGTGGAGAGCATGAGCCGCGTGCCGATGGGCTCGGACGGCGGCGCCTGGGCGATGGACCCGGCGGTGGCGTTCAAGACCTATTTCGCGCCGCAGGGCATCGGCGCCGATCTGATCGCGACGAAATATGGCTTCAGCCGCAACGATGTCGATGCCTATGCGATGGAGAGCCAGAAGCGTGCGGCACAGGCCTGGAAGGAGGGGCGCTTTGCCCGTTCGATCATGCCGGTGCGCGATGTGATTGGTGAAGTGGTGCTTGACCATGACGAGCATATGCGCCCCGGCACCGACATGCAGTCGCTGGGATCGCTCAGCCCGGCGTTTTCGGCGATGGGCGAGCAGATGCCCGGCTTCGATGCGATTGCGCTGATGCGCTATCCCGAGGTGGAGAAGATCGACCATGTGCACCATGGCGGCAATTCGTCGGGCATCGTCGATGGGGCGGCCGGCGTGCTGGTCGGCAGCAAGGAGATGGGCGAGAAATACGGCCTGAAGCCGCGGGCGCGCATCCGGGCCATGGGTTCGGTGGGCTCCGAGCCGATGATCATGCTGACCGGTCCGGAATTCGTGGCGAACAAGATTTTGAAGCGTGCAGGGATGACCGCCGACGATATCGACCTGTTCGAGCTGAACGAGGCCTTTGCCAGCGTGGTGCTGCGCTACATGCAGGCGCTGAACATCTCGCACGACAAGATCAACGTGAACGGCGGTGCCATCGCCATGGGGCATCCGCTGGGTGCCACCGGAGCGATGATCCTCGGCACCGTGCTCGATGAGCTGGAGCGGACCGGCAAGGGCACGGCGCTGGTGAATTTGTGCGTGGGTGCCGGCATGGGCACCGGCACGATCATCGAACGCTTGTAAGGGGTTTTGACCATGACTGATGTTGCAATCCGCTCCGAGCTCGACGCCGATGGCATTCTGCTGCTGACGATCGATGTGCCCGGGCTGGGGATGAACGTGACCACCCCCGAAGTGACGCGCGACCTGGCGGCCGCCATCGAGCGGCTGCGGACCGATCCGGAAGTGAAGGGCGCTGTCCTCACTTCGGGCAAGAAGAGCGGCTTCATGGCCGGCGCTGACTTGAAGGGCATGGGCGCGCTGTTCGGCGGGGCAGCACCTGCGGCCGATGACGGCAAGTCCAAGCTGGCGAAGCTGTTCGACGCGGTGTTCGGGCTGAACAAGCTGCTGCGCGATCTGGAAACCTGCGGCAAGCCGGTGGCGGCGGCGGTGAATGGCCTGGCGCTCGGCGGCGGGCTCGAGTTCATCCTCGCCTGCCATTACCGGGTGATTGCCGACAATCCGAAGATCACGCTCGGGCTTCCCGAAGTGATGGTCGGGCTGTTCCCGGGGGCCGGCGGCACACAGCGGCTTCCGCGGTTGATGGGGGTGCAGCCTGCGCTCATGTACCTGCTGCAGGGCAAGAACATGAGCCCCGCGGAAGCCAAGGGCTTTGGCGTGGTGCAGGAAATCGCTCCGGCAGACGAGGTGGTGGACCGTGCCAAGGCATGGGTGAAGGCCAACCCGGCCGGCGGCGTGCAGCCCTGGGACCAGAAGGGCTTCAAATTCCCCGGCGGCGTCGGCGGCTTCAACCCGGCGTTCGCGCAAACCTTCGTTGCCGGGACGGCGATGACGGCGAAGAGCACGAGCAACAACATGAACGCCCCCAAGGCGATCCTGTCGGCGGTGTATGAGGGCGCGCAGCTGCCGATGGACACGGCGATCCGGGTGGAATCGAAGTATTTCGCCAAGGTGGTCGCCGATCCGCAGGCGGGCAACATGATCCGTTCGCTGTTCGTTTCGAAGCAGGCGGCCGAAAAGGGTGCGCGGCGGCCGAAGGATGTGGCCCCGATGCCGACGAAGAAGATCGCCATGCTGGGTGCCGGCCTGATGGGGGCCGGCGTGGCGATGGTGACGGCGCAGGCCGGGATCGATGTCGTCCTGCTCGACCGGGACCTGGCGGCGGCTGAAAAGGGCAAGCAATATACCGCCGACCGGCTCGCCAAGAAGCGTATGGACCCGGCCAAGGCGCAGGCGATCCTCGACCGGATCCACCCGACCAGCGACTATGCCGATTTGGCGGGCTGCGACCTGATCATCGAAGCGGTGTTCGAAAGCCGCGAGATCAAGGCCGATGTGACCAAGGCCACCGAGGCCGTGGTGGGGGCGGACACGTTCTTCGGCTCCAACACCTCGACGCTGCCGATCACCGGCCTCGCCAAGGCGTGGTCTAAGCCCGAGAACTTCATCGGCATTCACTTCTTCTCGCCGGTCGAGAAGATGTCGCTGGTGGAGATAATCGTCGGCAAGGAGACGGGGCCAGCGGCCATCGCCAAGGCGCTCGACTATGTCGCCGCGATCCGCAAGACGCCGATCGTGGTCAACGACAGCCGCGGCTTCTACACGTCGCGCTGCTTCGGCACCTATGTGCAGGAAGGGCTGGCGCTGCTCGGCGAGGGCACCAGCCCGGCGCTGATCGAGAACATCGGCAAGCAGATGGGCATGCCGGTCGGACCGCTCGCGGTGAACGACGAAGTGGGCCTCGATCTCAGCTACAAGGTGGGCCAGCAGACGAAGGCCGATCTGGGCGATGCCTACAAGCCCGGCCCCGCCGATGGCGTGATCACCAAGATGCACGAGCTTGGCCGCCAGGGCCGCAAGAATGCCAAGGGTTTCTATGTCTATCCCGAAGGCGGCGGCAAGAAGTACCTCTGGCCCGAGCTGGTGGCGACGGTTGCCGGCGGGCTGGCCGAGGAACAGCCCTCCGCCGATGCGGTGAAGGAGCGGCTGCTCTATCGGCAACTGGCCGAATGCGCTCGCTGCTTTGCGGAAGGTGTGCTCGAAACCCCCGAGGATGGCGACCTGGGGGCCATCTTCGGCTGGGGCTTCCTGCCGTTTTCGGGCGGGCCGTTCAGCCATATGGACACGGTCGGCCTTGCCAATGTGGTGGCGATCCTCGACCGGCTGGCCGAGACGCATGGCGAGCGCTTTACCCCGCCACAGCAACTCCGCGACATGGCGGCTGCGGGCGAGACCTTCTACGGCCGGGCGCGGATGAAGGCCGCCGCCTGAGATGAAACTGCGACGGCTGGCGGGGCTGGCCGTCGCGCTGCTGACCGCACTCGGCTTCTACGGCATGGCCGAGGCGGTGCAGGACCCGGTGGTGGTGCGCTACCGGGTGCCGATCGCGGGGCTGAAAGCACCGCTGCGTCTGGTGCAGTTGAGTGATATCCATGCCAGCTGGATCGACATGCCGCCGCGCCGGATTGCGCGCATCGCGGCGCAGGCGAATGCGCTCAAGCCCGACCTGATCGTGCTGACCGGGGATTATGTCGGCGGCAAGCTGGTCGACTGGCCGCGCCTCTACCATCGACCGGTTGTGCAGGCCATGGCGGTGCTGGCGGCGCCGCTCGGGGTGCTGGCGGTGCCGGGCAACCATGACAGCCCGGAATGGACGTCCTCGGTGTTTGCCGAAACACATATCCGGCTGCTGGTCGGCAGCCACATCGACCTGGGGCCGTTGGTGGTGGTGGGCGGCGATTCGATCGGCAACCCGCACCCGCCGGTGCCCGGCATGCGCCATGCGATGGATTCGGCGCCGCAGGACAAGCCGATGATCACGGCCAGCCATGAGCCCGACACGTTCGAATATCTAGACGCGCGCAGCCAGCTGCACCTGTCCGGCCATACGCACGGGCGGCAGCTGCTGATCCCCGGCCTCGACCCGACGCGCAGCAATCCGTTCGTGAGCGCCCATCGGCGCGGGCTGTTCCACGAGGATGGGCGCTGGCTGCTGGTATCATCGGGGCTGGGCACGACTTTCGTGCCGCTCCGCTTCCGGGTCCCGCCGGAGATCGTGGTGGTGGAGCTGGTGCCGGCTCCCCTTCAAGCTCACTCCGTGGGCAGGAACTCCGGCACCGACAGGTAGCGCTCGCCGGTATCATAGTTGAAGCCGAGCACGCGGCTGCCGGCCGGCAACTCGGGGAGCTTCTGCGCGATGGCGGCGAGCGTGGCGCCCGAGGAGATACCGACGAGCATCCCTTCCTGGGTGGCCGAGCGCAGTGCCATTGCCTTGGCGGCTCCTGCTTCGACCTGGATGACGCCATCGATGGCACCGATATCGAGGTTGGCGGGGATGAAGCCGGCGCCGATGCCCTGAATGGGGTGCGGCGAGGGCGCGCCGCCGGAGATGACCGGCGAGGCGCTCGGCTCGACGGCGAACACCTTGAGCTGCGGCCAGTGCGGTTTCAGGAAGCGCGCGATGCCGGTGATATGGCCGCCGGTGCCGACCCCGGTGATGATCGCATCGATCGGGGTGTCCTTGAAATCGGCGAGGATTTCCGGACCGGTGGTGCGGACATGCACTTCGATGTTGGCGGGGTTCTCGAACTGCTGCGCCATCCAGGCGCCGGGCGTTTCCGCGACGATCTCGGCGGCGCGGGCGATGGCGCCCTTCATGCCCTTTTCGCGCGGGGTCAGATCGAAGCTGGCGCCATAGGCGAGCATCAGCCGGCGCCGCTCGATCGACATCGATTCGGGCATGAC